>CAYGJS010000025.1:0-30603 GCA_964350435.1 uncultured Micavibrio sp. | reverse complement strand
CTCATATTCCTCCCTCCCCCCACGGGGGGGAGGGTCGGGGTGGGGGTGAAATATCATCATTCACGCTCCAACCCGTCACCGAATTTTTTATCAATGACAAAACCATCGAGCGTTTCCGAAGCAGCTACCGCGCTGCATTCGGCGTGATCCAGATGGGCGACCCGTTATACGAAGCCATCTCGGCAGGGCGAAGATATAACGGTATGGAACACTGGCTGCCGCTGTTCTATGAAAAGATGGATACGCTCTTCGATTACGCGGGCGCGTATGAACTCACCCTCGATCATCACGTCCGCAGGGCCGAAGAAGAACGCCTCACCCAAATCGCCGACTTCTATCAATCCCGCAAAACCCTAGAGGCCGCAGGAAAAAGTAAAAAATCAAAAGACGTCAGTCTTTCGGGCGCACTCTATCACCCGCTACCCGCCAGCGCGCTATATTTGGGAAGGGCTGAATGGGAACGCGTCATTGCAGATGCCGTGTTTTTATCTCCTTTTTCAAACCCTCACCCTAACCCTCCCCCTGAAAGGGGGAGGGAAGAAGCGCAAAGCGCTTCGGGTGGGGGTGAAGTTAAAAAAGCCCGTGATTTCGCCGATATCCGCGCACTCCCCGATGGCGATGTCATGGGTGAACTCAAAAGCCATATATCGTCATTGCGAGCGCAGCGAAGCAATCCAGATTGCCGCGTCGAAGCGGATGCTTCTCCTCGCAATGACAGGAAAATCCTCATCGCCTGTTACTCCGAAGGCGCACGCCAGCGCGTTCAAACAATGATGGAGGCCGCAGACATAGCAGGGCTTAAACCCGTAAATGACGCCGCCGACATTAAAAAACTCAAACCCCATGAAATCGGCCTGACGGTTCTGTCCCTCGAACATGGCTTCACCGCGCCCGATCTCGCAGTCCTCACCGAAGCCGATATCCTCGGCGACCGGTTGGCGCGCAAAAGCGGCAAACGCAAAAAGGCCGAGAATTTCCTGCGCGAAGTATCCTCCCTGGGCGAAGGCGATCTCGTCACCCATATCGATCACGGCATCGGCAAATTCCTCGCCCTTGAAACCGTCACTATCGGCAAAATCCACCATGACTGCCTGAAAATCGAATATGCAGGCGGTGATAAACTCTTTGTTCCTGTCGAAAACATCGAAGTCCTCTCTCGCTTCGGCGGCGATGAAGGCACGGTGCAACTCGATAAACTCGGCGGCGCAGGCTGGCAAGCCCGCAAAGCCAAAGTCAAAAAAGACCTCATGGAAATGGCGGACGGCCTCCTGAAAATCGCCGCCGCGCGCGCTCTCAAGAAAACCAACCCCATCCAGATTTCCGCCGAAAAATACAACGACTTCGCCGCCCGTTTCCCTTACGCCGAAACCGAAGATCAGGAACGCGCCATCGAAGATACACTCACCTCCATGGCCGGAACGCACCCCATGGATCGCCTTGTCTGTGGCGATGTGGGTTTTGGCAAAACCGAGATCGCTTTGCGCGCCGCTTATGTGGCCGCCGCCGATGGTTATCAAGTAGCCATCGTCGCCCCCACCACATTGCTGGTGCGCCAGCATTACCAGAATTTCGCCAAACGTTTCGCCGGCACAGGCATCCGCGTTGAGCAACTCTCCCGCCTTGTCACCGCCAAAGATACAGGCCAAATTAAAGACGGCCTCAAAGACGGCCGCGTCAATATCGTCATCGGCACGCACGCGCTTTTCGCCAAGACCATCAGCTTCGATAATCTCGGCCTGCTGATCGTCGATGAAGAACAACGCTTCGGTGTGAAACAAAAGGAACGCCTGAAAGAAATCAAAAACAACGTCCACGTCCTGACCCTCACCGCCACGCCCATCCCGCGCACGCTGCAAATGTCGCTGACGGGCGTTAAGGAAATGTCGCTGATTACCACGCCGCCCGTTGATCGTCTGGCTGTACGCACATTCGTAATGCCGACCGATTGGATGGTGATCCGCGAAGCGCTCCTGCGCGAACATTATCGCGGCGGCCAATCCTTCTATGTCTGCCCCCGCATCTCGGATATGCAGGAACTTGAGGACCTCTTGAAAGAGCACGTCCCCGAAGTCAAAGTCATCACCGCGCATGGACAAATGGCTCCTCAAGATCTTGAGGATCGTATGGAAGCCTTCTACGAAGGCCGCTACGAAGTCCTGCTCGCCACCAACATCATCGAAAGCGGCATCGATATCCCGTCCGCCAATACCATGATCATCCACCGCGCCGATATGTTTGGTCTGGCGCAGCTCTACCAAATTCGCGGGCGTATAGGTCGCTCGAAGGTCCGCGCATACGCCTATCTCACCTATCCGCCAAACGGCCTGCTAACCCCGCAGGCGCAAAAACGCCTCGAGGTCATGGAAACCCTCGATACTCTAGGCAGTGGCTTCCAACTGGCCTCGCACGATATGGACATACGCGGCGCAGGCAACCTTCTGGGCGATCAACAATCCGGCCATATCCGCGAAGTCGGCGTAGAACTTTATCAGCAAATGCTCGAAGAGGCAGTCGCCCTTGCGCGCGAAGGCGTAAGCCTCGATGATATCCCGCATGAAAAAGGCTGGAGCCCGACAATCAATATCGGTACATCGGTGATGATCCCTGAAACCTACGTCCCCGATCTGGGTGTACGTATGTCCCTTTACCGCCGCCTTGCTGAACTCGGCGCTCATATTCCTCCCTCCCCCCACGGCAAGGAGAGTCAGCGTTCTCATATTCCTCCCTCCCCCCACGGGGGGGAGGGTCGGGGTGGGGGTGCATCTTCTCACCTCTCCCATTCTAACCTTCCCCCTCAAGAGGGAAGGGACGAGTTTAGCGATGAAATCGAAGCCTTCGCCGCCGAACTGATCGATCGTTTCGGCGACATGCCCTCCGAAGTACAAAACCTGATCGACATCGTCGGCATCAAACAACTGGCAAAGCGCGCCGGGGTTTATTCCGTCGAAGCCGGCCCAAAAGGCGCAGTCATGGCTTTCCACAATAACGCCCCGCCCAATGTCGAAGGGCTGATGCACTGGATAACCTCAAAAGGCGGAAGCGTCAAACTCCGCCCCGATCAAAAACTCGTCGCCATCCGCCACTGGGACTCGCCTGTTAAACGGGTGAAGGGAACTCAGAGTCTGATGCGGGAACTGGCGGCTCTTTAAAGCTTGTAAAATTCCTTGCATCGAAACGCCCGTTCAGGGTAGTCTTTAATTATGGTTAAAATATTAATGTCATGTATGTGTATGTGTTGCGAGTAGGCATAGCCCAAATCTCGCACGGCATTTTGATTATTTTAACCCTTTAAATACACACTGATTTCATGACAACACATAACACTTCTTATACAGGCCAGCCTATCCGCGTAGGCATTCTCGCCCCCAAAGATGAATTTGATCAAATCAAACTCTGCTCCCGCTGGATGGAACCATTCGAACGCGCAGGCATAGAGGTCGTCCACATCCCCGTCGGCACCGAAAATATCCGCGAAGCCCTCGGCGATGTTCACGGCCTCTTACTCCCGGGCGGTGATGCCAATATTCACCCTATCTTCTATGGCGGTGAAAAAATGGAAAAGCCGGATTTGCGGGACATAGAGCGCGATCACACCGCCATCCGCCTCGTTCTCGAAGCCTATAAAAGGGATATCCCCACCTTCGGCATTTGCCGCGGTATGCAAGAAATGATCGTGGCTTTTGGGGGTCAGATTGATGATCTCGACACCTCTATCATCGACCACGCCAAGGGCTATCAAATCGCCCCCATAAACGAAAAAGGCCAAAGAAACCACGAAGCCATGGATACCCGCGTTCATGAATTCGAAATTCAGGCGGGGGGCATTCTGGCGGGTGTGTTTAATGAAAAAACATGGATGGTCAACTCCATCCACGGCCAGGGAATCACGCTCGACCAATTCAAAAGTGCCAGAAACAAACGCCTGCGTGATCGCTTCCGCATAGAGGCTCTCGCCCCTGACGGCGTTGTCGAAGCCATAAGCGCAAAGGAAAAGCAGTTCTTCTTGGGCGTTCAGCCCCATTTCGAACTCGAAGGCCCCATGCATGAAGCGGTTTTCGGCGCATTCTTCCGCAATATTCACCAATATGCACAAAGACAGCACATCGTAACAGCATGTACGGATGCTCGTCCCTAAATCCTTGGTCTTTTTGCAAAAATATGTCATGCTAGGGAATAAGGTTTAAAAAACTCAAGGAAGCGCTCATGACGCTTGAATACGCGGAAAGCCGGATCAAAGAAGCTCTCAAGCTTTCCAAAGGCAACACCCTTAAGGCGCGCCAGCAAATCATCGCATGGACATTCGAAGACCCGAAACTCCTGCACGCCCTCACCAAGCCGCATCTCACGGGGATCGTCGCGTATAACATAGAGCGCGTCATGTCTGGCCGCGCCGATGCGCAGCGCGCGCAAAAGACGCAAGCCGCGCCGCCCACACAGCTGAACAAAAAGCCCATCACATCTTCACCCAAACCTCAAAAAGAAGAAACCTTCGGCATGCAGATTCTCAAGGCTGCCGGGGCATCCCCCGCGCTGTTCGGTTTCGAAGACGCCAATGCCAGCAAAGGCGGCCGCGTATCCCAAAACCATATCAACGCCATTCGCGCGATTGCCGCAAAACATAAGGGCAACCCGACCGATTAACTGTGTCCTCCAACCTCTTTGGTTTAAAAATCAGTGCAAACCTTACAACAGACAGACTCTGGAATTTTTGACATGAACCATCAAAAGATGTTTCTGGAATCACGCGGCTGGACGGTCCTGCATCCCGTCGGTCAAGACTCCTCAATCCGCCGCTATTACCGCATAATCAAACACAACAAAACCGCCATCCTCATGGAAACCGTCCCCGATGGCTCTGTCCACGCCACACCGGGGCACGCCATGGCCGACTTCATCCGCATTGCGGGCTGGCTGGCCGATCAAGGCCTCAAAACCCCCGAAATATACGAAGTCGACACCACTGGCGGCTATATGCTGCTCGAAGATTTAGGGCAAATCTGTTTTAAACAAGCCTTGGGATTAGGGCAGGGCGCACAAGACTTATATCTTCTGGCCACCCGCGTGCTGGAAACAATCGCCGCGCAAGACTGCCCGCTCGATTTGCCGAATTATTACGACAGCCACGTCCATAAACGCAATCGCCGCGTCATCGATTTCTATGCCCCGCTGGTGCGAGGGATTAAAAACGAGGACGATTTGGTAGAACAATACCGCGCCGTGTGGGCAGATATCGAAAGCGGCCTGCCTCCATGCCCGCAAGGGTTCCTGCACATTGATTTCCACGCCGAAAACCTCATGTGGATGCCGGAAGAGCAGGGCTTAAAACGCTGCGGCATCCTTGATTTCCAAGGCGCAATGATCGGCCCCGCGCCTTATGATCTCGCCAATCTCCTCGAAGACGCCCGCACCGATGTCCCCAAAGATCTACGCGTCCAAATCCTCTCGCGCTTTGATGAAAATACGCAAAACTGGTATCGCGTTCTGGCGACGCAATTCCATTGCCGCGTCATCGGCCAATTCATCAAACAAGCCGTGCAAAATAACAATGCCACCTATCTCCCGCATATCCCGCGCCTTGAAGCCTATCTGCGTGACGGCTTAAAACATCCCGTCCTTGCGCCGCTAAAACATTTTTTTGATGATTTGCAGGTTGATTTTTCCGGAATAGGGGATTTAAATACGCTCGAAGTTGCAGGGCTTATAAGCCCTGATGCATCTTAACCGCTTGTTGTAAGCACGTATTTAAATTTAGGAATATAGCATGTCCATTATCGCCAACCGTTTGAGCCGTATCAAGCCATCCCCGACCATCGCCGTCACTACAAAAGCCAAAGAGCTTAAGGCCGCGGGTAAAGACGTGATCGGCCTCGGCGCTGGGGAGCCGGACTTTGACACGCCCGATTTCATAAAAATGGCTGCCAAAGCCGCGATTGATGCGGGCGACACCAAATACACCGCCGTGGACGGCACGCCCGCGCTGAAAGACGCAATCATCGCCAAATTCAAACGCGACAACAATCTGTCTTATGAACGCGACCAAATCACCGTCGGCACAGGCGGCAAACAGGTGCTCTATAACGCGCTTATGGCCTCGGTGAACCCGGGCGACGAAGTCATCATCCCTGCGCCGTTTTGGGTGTCGTACCCCGATATGGTGCTCCTCGCCGAAGGCACGCCCGTCATCGTCGATTGTCCCGAAAGCAACAGTTTCAAAATGCGCGCGCAGGATTTAGAGGCCGCAATCACCCCAAAAACCAAATGGCTGATCTTCAACTCGCCGTCCAACCCCACAGGCGCGGCCTATACACATGACGAGCTCAAAGCCCTCACCGATGTGCTTGTGAAATACCCGCATGTTTATGTGATGACGGACGATATGTATGAACATCTTGTGTATGACGGTTTCAAATTCGCCACGCCCGCGCAAGTAGAGCCAAAACTCTATGACCGCACGCTCACCGTGAACGGCGTATCCAAATCCTATGCCATGACGGGCTGGCGCATCGGTTATGCAGCAGGGCCAAAAGACCTGATTAAGGCAATCGCCAAAGTGCAAAGCCAAAGCACCTCCAACCCATCCTCAATCTCCCAAGCCGCCGCCGTGGCCGCGTTGAATGGCGACCAATCCTTCCTTGCCCCGCGCAATGATGCGTTCAAAGAGCGACGCGACATGGTTGTGGAAATGCTGAACGCCGCGCAAGGGCTCTCATGCCTGACCCCCGAAGGCGCATTCTACGTTTACCCCTCATGCGCAGGCGTGATCGGCAAACAAACCCCAGACGGAAAAACGATTACGAGCGACGAAGATTTTGTCACCTATCTGCTGGAAAGCGAAGGCGTAGCCTGCGTTCAGGGCGCAGCCTTCGGCCTGTCCCCGCATTTCCGTATCTCATACGCGACATCACCCGAGGCCTTAACCAAAGCCTGCACCCGCATCCAACGTGCCTGCGCCGCCCTTAAAGGCGAAGTCAAAGCCGCCTAACGCGCAAAAATTTTCGCCCAGAATGAGGAGGGTTTAACACTCTCCTCACTCTGATCTCGGTTGGACACCAAAATATGACACAGGGTCTCCAGCTTGTCGGCCTGCTCCTCCATCAGAGCATTTGCAAAATGTTCCAGCCGTTTAAGATTTTCTGGCCGCGCATCGTCAATCTCCTCACTGGGGGCGGAGCTACGATCAACCTCCCGGAGCAGTGATTTGTTAAATACATGCAGGTTTTCACCCAACTCCTCGTTAAAACTTTCCGCCAACGCTGTTTCCGAGGCATGAAAGAAAATATTAATCAGCGGTAAATCATTGGCGGGATCAACAACCCCCAAGCCGCCATAACTATTCCATTTATCCTTCGAAAAAGAGCGGTGGTTATTCCCCGTTCCCAAAACAATCATAACAATATTTTTATCCTGCGGCAGGTGCCTCCGCAGCGCGCCGAGATAAGACGCGCAAGGATTATCGAAGATACTGCCATCAATGCCTGTATAATGCCGCCCGTCGGCATTAAAATGATGACAGGGAAAAAAGGTTGGCGCTGCCGTGCTCGCCAGCACCGCATCATAAAGAGCCACATCATTGCAAACGGGTTTATTCAAAAACGGTTGAATATTTTTCAACCATAAAGCATGCCCACCACCTTCTATAAAATTAGCACTTTGGCCGTTCAGACCAGAAGCAGGTTTTTCTGCAACCGCAATTTGATCTCCATCAATATTATAAACCGGAATCACCAGACTTTTGAGGCTGCCTGACAGCCTAGAATTGCCATAAAGCCGTTTCAAACATTCCCCTAAATAGGCGGGATCATAATGCCCATGCCGCAGCAAAGCATTAAGCTGTCCGATTTTAACCGTACGGTTGTTAAAATCATGAACAAAAGCGCGAAAGTCACGAAAATGGTCAACAGGAAAAATTCTGTGCCCCTCACGCTGATAAAACGAAACCATATGCCGCGCCTTATACTTCGGTGCCTGAGGGTCATGATCGCTCGGAATGTTCATCGCCGCATTCAAAATCGCCCCCGTTGACGGCCCGGCGAAAATATCCACCATGCGAGCCATCGCTAATCCCGTCATCTCCTCTATCCGCGCCATAATATAGGCAGGGATAAGTCCGCGCATCCCGCCGCCACAATTAAAAAGGACTACGATTGTGTTTTTATTTTTCAAAGTTAGATAGTGAAAGGCGTTGGAGTAAAAAGAACCATAAATTGATTGTAGCAAAAAAAACCGGGCGATTTCACAATAAAGTGAAAGCCCGGCGAGTTGAACAGGGAGGTTTCACGTCTGGGAGACGTTGGATTTGCGAAGCAAACCCATCAACATGTAAGTTGAATGAGGTTTATACGCCCGGTTCTAAAGAAACTGTATAATTATTATCGCGAGGCAGCTATGCGCTTAAAGCATGGAAGGGTTAAAATTTATCGGCCTCTGAGCATGCAAGAATATGAAAACGTTAAAAAATTAAAAGGGCGTTTCATGAACAGTCTGCAGCATAAAGTCACGAAAGCTGTTGATTCTACTTGAATTTTTTCGAGCCTGTGCATACACGAAATACATCGGAATACTGGGACGCTCATGCTTCGGCAGAATTTGCTCCAGTGTTTCATCACTGTGAATCAAATAATCCGGCAATACCGCAATCCCGGTTCCAGCCCGAATGAGCGTATGAATGGAATGCATGGAATTCATCATAATCAGATTATGGTCGTCTTCAATATCCACCCCGGCAATTTCAAAAAGCCAGTTAGGGCGAGGGAAGGGCGTATGTGCCCCTTCAGGAAACGCAATCAGACAATGGTTTTTCAGTTCCTCAATCGTCTTCGGACGGCCATTCGCATCCAGATAATCTTTTGATCCACAAATATGCATGTTGATATCGGTCATCTTCCGCTGGATCAGTTCAGTATCCTTGGGCTTGTGCAGGCGGATGCCGATATCGGCCTCCCGCATCCCGATATTTAAAGGGCGGTCGTCAATCAAAACCGTAAGCTGAATGTCGGGGAACTGGTCTTTAAAGCTCTTAATACGCGGCGCCAGCCATGTCGAAGCTATAAAATCCGACACCGTAATCACAAGCGGCCCTTGCGCAAGCTTGCGCGTATCTTGAAGCTGCCCCTCAACGCGGTAGAGCTGCTTAAATACGTCATCGGCAGTTTTTTGCAGAATTTCACCTTGTTCGGTAAGAACAAGGCCGCGCGGGTGACGGTGAAACAACATCACGCCCAGATCGTTTTCAAGGCCGATAATCTGGCGCGAAACCGAAGACTGACTGAGGTTGAGGATGCTCGCTGCGCTGGTGAATGTCCCCGCTTTGGCCACCAAATGAAAAATCCTGAGCTTATCCCAATCCATATTATAGCTGCCAGTCGTAAGTTATGAGTTCTGAGTTTTAGAGGGAACGAATAAGGCCATTAATCATTTTAGAAATTTCATCATATTCTGTGTGCCAATCCATTCCATGCTTATTATCAATATACTCTAATGCAATACAAAATTCGATCCAGACTTTCATTTCCTGGCTAGATCCTGCTGCAATAATCAAAAACCGCTTGAACTCAGCTTTTGAGAAGTGCGCTTTACCATGTCCTTCTGCAATATTTGCACAGATGGACATGCTGGCCCTTCGCATTTGACTGCTTAAATTATAATCTTCGAATTTGGGTAAGGTCTTGCAAAAATTGTAAATCTTTATAGCTTGCTCAAAAGCACGATTATAAACATGAAGGTCTGTATAGCCTTTGCTCATGACTCACTTCTCAGGACTGATGGCTGAGGAATTTATCCGCCTCAAGTGCCGCCATGCACCCCATCCCCGCCGCTGTCACGGCCTGACGATAGGTGTGGTCGGCAACATCGCCCGCGCCGAATACCCCGGGAATTGAAGTTGCCGTAGAATCGGGCGCGGTGACCAGATATCCGGCTTCATCCATCTCCAGCTGCCCTTTGAACATCTCAGTCGCGGGATCATGGCCGATCGCCACAAACATCCCATGCGCCTCCAAGGTGCTTTCCTCGCCTGTTTTCACATTCTTTAAACGAAGCCCCGTCATGCCCCCCCCTGCCAAAGAGTCGTCGCCGATCACTTCTTCAACCGTGGTATCCCAGATGAATTCCACTTTTTCATTCGCAAAAAGGCGGTCTTGCATAATCTTCTCCGCCCGCAAAGTATCGCGGCGATGAATAAGCGTCACCTTGGAGCAGAAATTCGTCAAAAACAGCGCTTCTTCAACGGCGGAATTCCCGCCGCCGACAATCGCAACGTCCTTGCCCTTAAAGAAAAACCCGTCACAAGTCGCACACGCCGAAACACCCTTGCCCTGAAATTTTTTCTCAGAGTCCAAGCCCAGCCAGCGAGCCTTCGCCCCCGTAGAGATAATCACGCTATCGCCCGAATAAACCGTGCCCTGATCGCCGATCGCCTTGAACGGACGCACCGTTAAATCAACCGCCTTGATATAATCGGCAATCATTTTTGTGCCGACATTCTCGGCCTGCGCCCGCATCTGTTCCATAAGCCACGGCCCCTCGATCACATTCGCAAAGCCCGGGAAATTCTCGACTTCCGTGGTAATCATCAACTGCCCGCCGGGTTCAAACCCCGTCACCAGCAAAGGCTGTAAATTCGCGCGCGCCGCATAGATCGCCGCCGTGTATCCAGCGGGGCCAGAGCCGATAATCAGAACTTTACTGTGGTGGGTTTCGGTGCTCATATACTCATTTTCTTTCTTATTGCCTCGGCAATCAACGCCGCATCATTTAACGGAGTGCAGGAGAAGGGCTCCAGCCTGCCTGTAAAATCCCTTAAACACCCTGATTGTTTAAGGTTTTGGTGAAGCTTGTCAATCCGTGGATGGAGTTTTCCACCTCTGGGTTCCAGACCAATCACATAAACCGGTTTTCCGCAGGTGCAAGCCTCGGACAACATCGACGCGCTATCGGCGGTCACGAGTATAATATCCGCCCATCCCAGCATTCCAAAATAGGGATTCTCCCCTTTTCCATCATAAAAATACAAATGATCCCCTCCCTCTTGCCCCTTGTGCATCCCCGCGAAGGCGGGGATCTCGCCCCCGTCATCAAAAAGCCCCTCTCCTGCGAGGGCATGCTTTTTATTTGAACAGAGAACCTCCCGCAAAATCGCTTCATTCTCTGCCCCTGTCCGCCGTGACGTAGTAATCATCAGGCTGGCATCCAGCGCAGAAAGCTGCGCCGCAAGATTATGTGTAATCGCCGTTGTCATTTCAAAAGCCTTGCTGCTGCCGCCGATCAGCACCGCAACGCGCGGCTTATTAAGGGCCTCAAATGGTCCCGCCCACTGCCGCCGAGCCTCCTCAAGACGGGCAGGGGTTATGCGGTTCGGCGCAGCCGTAGTAACAATCACATTGTCGCCGCGGGTCGGGTCATGCGCCGGCACAGCCACAAGATCAAAGGCAGACGGATCAATCCGCGGATCCTGAATCTGCACAGTAAAGGTTTTCCCCGCGCTCATCTTTTTGATGTAGCGCGCCGCCGCAATGCTTTTGCGCCCCGAAGCGATCAATAAATCTGGCCACGGCTCACTCTCGGATTTAAGGGCAGGGGAGAAGCTCCAGCTTTGCTCAAACCCCAGATACGGAGAAAGAGATTTCCAAGGCTGGCGCAGCGCGATCCGTTTGACAATCGGCGCAGCGCCCAAGGCTTCCGCAACGCCAAGGCACTGGTTTTCCGTGCCGGCAATGCCTTCGGTAATAATCCAGCAGGGGTTTTTTTCTAAAAAGGCTTGCATGATGTCTCGCGCAACTTTATATCAAGCCGATGCGTTTTTGTGAAACGATTAAATCACTCGAAAGTTTATTGGACATCCTCTATGCGCGGCAGCAAACTCGATAAAATTGATAAAAAAATCCTCCAGAACCTGCAGGAAGACGGACGAATGAGCAACGTCGACCTCGCGAAGATCGTTGGCATTTCCGCGCCGCCTTGCCTGCGCCGTGTCCGCGCGCTCGAAGAAGCGGGGTTCATCAAAAGCTATCACGCGAAAATTTCCCCTTCGATTTTAGGCTATGGCGTTACGGTGTTCGCGATGGTAAAACTGGCGTCCCAAGCGGAAAAAGACCTTGAAGCCTTTGAAAAGAAAATGGCCAGCCTGCCAATGGTGCGCGAATGCCACATGCTCGCGGGGGATGTTGATTTCATGCTGCGCATCGTGGCCAAGGATTGGGATCAATACCAATCTTTCTTGAGCGCCGAG
Organism: uncultured Micavibrio sp.; assembly: GCA_964350435.1. Lineage (GTDB taxonomy): Bacteria > Pseudomonadota > Alphaproteobacteria > Micavibrionales > Micavibrionaceae > TMED27. The sequence continues at coordinate 18,377 of CAYGJS010000025.1, read as the reverse complement.
CTGACCTCCGCGCCGAACGTGGTTTCGGTAAAGTCCTCTCTGGGCATCCGCAGCGCCAAAGATGAACCCGGCGTGCCGATTGACCAGTAATAGAAAAAAACTGGACCCGAATTCCGGACTAAGTCCACATTTTTCAAAAACCTGAAAATCTTAGTCCGCTTTATTATGGATTTTTACTTGAATTCGACCTTCAGAATTTCGTAATCGCCCGCACCTTTGGGTGTACGGATTACAACGGAATCACCCGCGGATTTGCCAATCAACCCGCGCGCAATCGGCGAAGAAATAGAAATCCGCCCTTCCTCCAGATTGGCCTCATAATCGCCGACAATCTGGTATGTATGTTCCTCGTCCGTATTTTCATTGACGATGGTCACAGTTGCGCCGAACACGACTTTGCCGCCGGAAAGGGTTGTGGGGTCTATAATCTGTGCGCGGCCCGTTACGGCCTGAAGTTCTTGAATCCGCCCTTCGATGAAACTCTGCTGCTCCCGCGCCGCATGATATTCTGCGTTTTCAGACAAATCCCCATGCTCCCGCGCTGTCGCAATCGCTTCAATCACGGCAGGACGCTGCACGCGGATAAGGTTTTCCAGTTCCTTATTCAGGCGATCAAAACCAACTTTTGTTACAGGAATCTGTTCCATTTTTTTCTTATCCTTATGTAGTCATTGCGAGGAAGGTTTTCAGCCTGACGCAGCAATCTATGGATTGCTTCACTTGCGTTCGCAATGACGGGGTATGCAAATCAAAACCCGCCATACGAAGCAAAGCCTTGGCTTTGTTCGCCTCTTCACAAAAACAAACAAACCCTTTACGGGTTTGCTTTATAGGGCGGAAATTATCAGTATTAAAACGCATATTTTATAAATCGTCAAGCCTCGATGGCGAAGGTCAAACTCTGTTTGACTTTGATGGTCAAGAAACAATAACTCAAAAAGACCTTGTCCGTAAGGTTGAAGCCATGGGAAAAACACTGAAGAGCCTCGGGATTACGGCGTCCACATCTGCCGAAATTGACCCTCAAGAGCCTTTGGCGGTTGTGAACATAGAAATTTTTTAAGCTGCCTCGTCTTTGCGCTTCGCCGTCTTCGGGAAATAATTCTGCAAGGCCTCCACATCAATATCCTTCGCCTGCACTGCGCGGATCGCCTGCACCGCCGCCGAAGCCGCACTCAAGCGCGTATAATAAGGAATTTTATTCATCATCGCATGCCGCCGGATATTGTTTGAATCCGCCACCGCAGCCGAGCTTTTGGTGGTGGAGTTAATCATCAGCGCAATCTCGCCATTGATAATAGCATCCAAAATATGCGGCTGCCCCTCCAGCACCTTGTTCACGCGCTTAACGGCCACCCCGTGCTCATTCAGATACCGGCATGTGCCGCCTGTGGCAACAAGATCAAACCCCATATCGACCAGATCACGGGCAATCGGCAGTAAATTGGCCTTGTCATCATTCTTGACCGATAAAAACACGCGCCCCGATTTCGGCAATAACGTCTTGGCCGCGAGCTGCGATTTCGCAATCGCATGCGCCAGATTGCGGTCGATGCCCATCACCTCGCCGGTCGATTTCATTTCGGGGCCGAGCAGGGGCTCCACACCCGGAAAACGATCAAACGGAAACACCGGCGCTTTGACGGAATACAGATCCTTCGGCATCCCCACCAGCAGCTCTTTAAACGCCGAGAGCTTTTCCCCCGCCATAAGCCGCGCGGCAATCTTGGCCACCGGCACGCCTGTCGCCTTGGCCACGAACGGCACTGTGCGCGACGCGCGCGGGTTGACCTCAATCAGGAAGATATCCCAATCACCGCCACCCTCGGCTTCTGACGAAGCCTCTTCCCTGTCTCTTGAAGGGCTAGGGATGGGGGAAGCATCTTTGCGTCTAACGGCAAATTGCACATTCATCAACCCAATCACGTTCAAGGCTTTCGCAAGCAAAACCGTCTGGCGGGTCAGTTCGGCAACGGTGTCTTTACTCAGCGAGTGCGGCGGCAGCACACAAGCACTGTCGCCCGAATGCACGCCCGCTTCCTCGATATGTTCCATGATGCCCGAAACATAAACCTCGCCATCGGCGTCGCACAGCGCATCCACATCCAGCTCAATCGCGGATTTCAGATAGCGGTCGAGCAGCACGGGACAGTCATTGGAAACCTTGACGGCAATGTTGATATACCGCTCCAGCTCGTCCAGAGAATGCACAATCTCCATCCCTTGCCCGCCCAGCACATATGAAGGGCGCACAACAAGCGGGAAGCCGATGCCCTCTGCTTCGCGCAGAGCTTCTTCCTTAGAGGATGCAATCGCATTGGGCGGCTGCTTTAACCCTAGATCATTGACCAGCTTTTGAAACCGCTCCCGATCCTCGGCCAGATCAATCATATCCGGCGATGTGCCAAGAATCGGAATGCCCTGTTCCTGTAGAGCATCCGCAAGTTTAAGCGGTGTCTGCCCGCCAAGCTGAACGATCACGCCTTTAATTTTCCCAGCATTGTTATTCTGAAGCGCTTGCCCCATATTGTCATCCTGAAGCGCTTGCGCTGAAGGATCTAACTGTTTTAAAGCCACAGATCCTTCAACGTCTTGCGACGTTTCAGGATGACGACGAAGGGAAGGGTCTTCTGCGTAAATCAACTCAATCACATCTTCTTCGGTCAATGGCTCGAAATATAGCCGATCGGAGGTATCATAATCGGTAGATACGGTTTCAGGATTGCAGTTCACCATGATGGTTTCATACCCCGCCTCTCGCAGCGCATAGGCCGCATGCACGCAGCAATAATCAAATTCGATTCCCTGTCCGATCCGGTTCGGCCCGCCGCCCAGAATAACGATCTTTTCCTTATCGCATGGATCAATTTCAGAGCGAATCAATCCGGGGACAGTTACTTTTTGGCCTTTAGGTAACTGTCCCCGGTTATGGTTAAAAAGTTGCCCGTCATTATTTAAAAAGTAACTGTCCCCGGTTTCATACGTCCCATACATATAATTCGTCTCGGATGGAATTTCCGCCGCGCAGGTATCCACGCGCTTATAGACCGGATGCACGCCATGCGCGTGCCGCGCCTTGCGGACATCCTTTTCGCTCACCTTCATGATCTTCGCCAGCTGCGCATCGGAAAAACCAAGCTTCTTCAGCTTCATCCAGCCCTGTACGTCGGTGGGCAAGCCGTTCTCACGGAAATGCTTCTCCGCCAGCATGATAGATTGTATCCGCTCCAAAAACCATTTATCGAACTTACAAAGCTGATACACCTCATCAATGCTCATGCCTTTATAAAGCCCCTCGGCGATATACAAAATCCGCTGCGGCGTCGGGCGCGCAATCTCGCTGCGCAGCTCGTCCTCCTCGATATCGGGCATCGGCTGCAAGCCATCAAGACCCTTTTCCAAAGAGCGCAAAGCCTTTTGCAAGCTCTCCTCGAAATTGCGGCCAATCGCCATCGCCTCACCGACCGACTTCATCGCCGTGGTCAGGTTATTAGACGCGCCCTTAAACTTCTCAAACGCAAAGCGCGGCACTTTGGTCACCACATAATCAATGCTCGGCTCAAACGAGGCCGGAATTTTGCCGCCCGTAATATCATTGCCCAGCTCATCCAGCGTATAGCCCACCGCCAGCTTCGCCGCGATTTTTGCAATAGGAAAACCCGTGGCTTTGGAGGCGAGCGCGCTTGAGCGCGACACCCGCGGGTTCATCTCGATCACCACCATGCGGCCCGTATCGGGACACATGCCGAATTGCACGTTCGATCCGCCTGTCTCAACGCCAATCTCGCGCAGCACCGCAATCGAGGCATTGCGCATGATCTGATATTCTTTATCCGTCAGCGTCAGGGCAGGGGCGACCGTAATCGAATCGCCCGTATGCACGCCCATCGGATCAATATTTTCAATCGAGCACACGATGATGCAATTATCGTTTTTATCGCGCACCACCTCCATCTCGAATTCTTTCCACCCCAAAAGACTCTCATCAATCAAAACCTCGGTGGTGGGCGAAGCATCAAGCCCATCGCGAATAATCTGCTCAAACTCCGCCTTGTTATAAGCCACGCCGCCGCCCGTACCGCCCATGGTAAAAGACGGGCGGATAATGAGCGGGAGGCCAAATTCCTCCAGAACTTTGCGCGCATCTTCAATATTTTGCACAACTTCACTGCGAGGGGACTCAAGGCCAATCTTCTCCATCGCCTTTTTAAAGCGCTCCCGATTCTCGGCCTTATCAATAACATCGGCCTTCGCGCCGATCATCTCGATGCCCAGCTCTTCCAGCACGCCCATTTTTTCCAGAGCCAACGCAGTGTTCAAAGCCGTTTGCCCGCCCATGGTCGGCAGCAGCGCATCGGGGCGTTCCTTGCGCAAAATTTTCGCTACAACCTTGGGCGTGATCGGCTCGATATAAGTCGCATCCGCCATGTCTGGGTCGGTCATGATCGTCGCGGGGTTGGAGTTTATCAAAACAACCCGATACCCTTCCTCTCGAAGGGCTTTGCAGGCCTGCGCACCGGAATAATCAAACTCGCAAGCCTGACCTATAACAATGGGCCCCGCGCCAATAATGCAGATGGATTTAATGTCGGTTCTTTTAGGCATGGATCTCGGTCTTTTCTTACTTTTTACTTATAGGTACCGAGAACGATCTTTTAAGCTATCAAACGCCCCGGTGCAAGCCTAAATCTGCATTTTCATAGGCTTTCCACGCATCATAATCCCAACTGTCATGGGGATCGTTTATGTGATCGGCATAATCGTCAATATTGATGGGAGAAAATTTTCCGCTTATTTTATCCAGATCAAGAATTTCTCCATGCCCCATATCCAGAACCCATCCATGAACATGCAAGCGACCCTCTCTGACAGCATTGGCAACAATGGGATATTTCATAAGATTCTTGATACTCTCGATTACGGCTTGCCTCTCCGTTTCACGAAGCAATTCCTCACCCTCATGACCATGTCCTTTTGCGCGATCAAATGCCGCTTTAGCAACAGATAGCCAAGGTCTTATGTCTTCGTCTTCAAGCCCGTGTACCAGCGCATTAATCGCTCCGCAATGCGTGTGCCCCATCACGATAATGTGCTCTATGCCGCTATATTCAATCGCGTATTTAAGCTTCGCCAGCATCTCCGTTGGACGATTTTTTGTATCGGGATCACGAACAATCGCCCCCATAGGCCTGTGTCCGAAGGCACTCCCGAGGGGAATTTTCATTAATGTTGAGGGAGAGCTGCGCGAATCCATACACGAAATAATAAAATATTTTGGATTTTGACCGTCTGCGGCCAGTTTCCTCAAGAGGTCAATCTGCGGTGAGGCTTGGGTTTCGCTCCACCCTTTGATAAGGTCTTCAGGCATAATGGCTCAATCACTTATTAAATATTTTTGATATATGTAAAAAAATAGAGAGCCTAAGTCAAGCATTATCAAGAAGCATTCGCTATTATAAACAGCACGGCCTTTAAAACTCTATGAATAAATCATGCCTTCCTCTTGCGGTTTAGATTTGTTCTGCGATATTAAAGTTCATGATCGACACAATTATCCAACTCGCGCTGAGTAATTTTTTTAATCCGATTATTCTATTTTTCATTCTCGGCTTTGGCGCGAGGATGCTCAAATCCGATCTGGAAATTCCCGGCAATGTCAGCAAATTCATCGCCATATATTTGATGATGGCGATAGGCTATAAGGGCGGTTATGCCCTAAGCCAGAGCAGTATAGACCATGTCGTGATTTTCATGCTGCTTGGGGGCATAGGATTTAGCTTTCTGACGCCTTTCTTTGGATATGGCATTCTGAGCGTATTTAGCCCTTCTACACGTCCATCAGAGCGGGCAATGATTGTAACGCATTACGGCTCTGTGAGTGTTGTGACGTTTGTGACGGCTGTGGAACTTCTCAATTCGATCAACATGACATATGACAGCTGGCTTGTCGCTGTGATGGCGGTGATGGAAACACCCGCGATTTTTGCGGGGCTTCTCCTTGTAAATGCCAAGTCGCTGGATTCCAAAAATCACGTTAAGATGGATAATGCCGTCTGGCGGGAAATTTTCCTGAATGGCTCTGTCGTGATTCTCGTTGGCGCATTTTTTGTAGGCTGGCTGGCCGGAGAGCCGGGCATGACAAGCGTTAAACCATTCTTTGTCGATATTTTTAAAGGTGTTTTATGCTTGTTCATGATTGATATCGGTATGGTGGCTTCTTCGAAATTCGGTCAGAAAGAGGCAAGGCTAAGCCCCGGACTGATGGCCTTTTGCTTCGTGATGCCGCTGATATCATCGGTGGCGGGCGCCTTATTTGGACTTGCTGTCGGGCTGAGCACCGGAAGCGTCATGCTTTTTTCAGTGCTGTGCGCCAGTGTTTCCTATATCGCTGTGCCAGCGGCGATGCGGGTTGCTGCCCCGCATATTGATATTTCCCGTGCAATAACAATGTCCTTGGCGGTGACCTTCCCATTCAATATTATTATTGGATTGCCGCTTTATCTGGCACTGGCCAAGTATTTAACTGGCTTTACGTTTTAAGCCGCCTTGCGCACCGCGATAAGATCTCTGAACCGTTCAAACAAATAGTAACTGTCATTCGGACCCGGAGAGGCTTCGGGGTGATATTGCACCGAAAACACTGGCTTGTTCGTGTGTCTTAAACCTTCGTTTGAGCCATCGAACAGAGAAATATGCGTGGCCTCGATGTCTTCAGAAAATGAATCAGCAACAACCTCGAAGCCATGGTTCTGGCTGGTAATTTCGACTTTATTGGTTGTCAGGTCTTTCACGGGCTGGTTGGCGCCGCGATGCCCCAGATGCATCTTTCGGGTCTGTGCGCCGAGCGCCAGCGCCAGAAGTTGATGCCCCAGACAGATCCCGAAAATCGGCATGTCCTTGGCCATCAAGGATTGGATCATCGGCGTCGCATAGGCCGCAGTGGCCGCCGGATCACCCGGACCATTCGACAGAAACACGCCGTCGGGATTCAGCGCGAGAATATCCTCCGCGCTGGTTTTCGCCGGGACGACCGTGACCGCAAAACCTGCCGTGGCAAGGCAGCGCAGGATATTGCGCTTTGCGCCGTAATCCACCGCCACGACTTTGAATTCAGGTTTGTCTTGTTTGGTGTAGCCTTCATTTATGGTCCAGCATTTCTCGTCCCATGAATAAAGGGCTTCGCAAGAAACCTCTTTGGCCAGATCCATGCCCTCCAGCCCCGGCCAATCGGCGGCTTGCTTTTTCAGGGCTTCAAGGTCGAACTGGCCCGAAGGGTTATGGCACAAAACGCCGTTCGGCGCGCCATTATCGCGGATATAGCGGGTCAGGGCGCGTGTATCAATCCCCGATATGCCGGGCAGATTATGTTCTTTCAGCCACGCATCAAAATGCTGGGCACTGCGCCAATTCGAAGGATCGGTGACATCTTCGCGCACAATAAGGCCGCGCGCCCGCGGCGACAAGGCCTCCATGTCGTCCTGGTTGGTGCCGACATTGCCGATATGCGGGAACGTAAAGGTGATAATCTGCGCCGCAAAGCTGGGGTCAGTCAGGGTTTCCTGATAGCCGGTCATGCCGGTATGAAAACAAATTTCGCCGACGCTCGTCACGCTCGCGCCAAATCCACGCCCGAAAAAAGTGGTTCCGTCAGCAAAAACTACAACGCCAGTTGCATCTCTGGGTTGTTTTAATGTAGAAGGTTGCTTCATAAGTGATTGTCTTTCTAGCTCTCGAATTAGTAGAGTATCGCTAGAAACAAAGGTATAAATGAGTTTTGCACCAAAAGGAAAGCAAAAAGTGGATAAAAGAACAGAATTTAACACGGCCATGAAAGACGCAATGAAGAGCAAGGATCAAACCGCACTCTCAACTTTGCGCCTTATTATTGCCGCGCTCAAGGATCGTGACATCGCTGCGCGCGGCCAGAATAAACCCGATGGCATCGAGGATGCGGAAATCCTGTCCATGCTGCAATCCATGATCAAGCAACGTCAGGAATCAGCAAAAGTCTATTGTGATGCAGGCCGTGAAGAACTCGCCGAGCGGGAAGAGGCCGAAATCGAGGTCATCCAGCGTTTCCTGCCCCAGCAGCTGAGCGATGCAGAAGTTGCCGCCGCGATAGACAAGGCGATCGCTGATACGGGCGCGGGCGATATCAAGGATATGGGCAAGGTTATGGGCGTTCTTAAGAGCCAATACGCAGGCCAGATCGATATGGGCATTGCCGGGGGACTTGTGAAAACAAAGCTCGGCTAGCATTTAAGTCTTGTGCGAACATAAAAAAGCCCCGCTGGTTTATGGCGGGGCGTTTTTTTAAGATTTTTTCAAAATATTCAAGAGGGTCTTTGATACGGCTGCCTTAATCTCGTTGATTGAGATCAGGCCGCCCGCTTCGGCTCCGTATTCAATGACTGTAAACTTGCAGTCCTTTTCAAAAATTTTTGGCATTTTTTTGTTCTCCCTGTAACGCAGTCTTATATTAGTGATTACTATACACAAAATTGTGCGTCGCCGCAAATTCACGGTCGAACACCTTGTTTTATATAAAAAATTTAAAAGAGTGTCCGTAAAACCGACAAAAAAATAAAAGGCTTAAGCCTTTTTCAATGACGTAAACACGCCCACCATTTTCCGAACCATAGCGGAAAGCGAAAGCCCCTGAGAGCAGTGCTCTCCGTACTCTATAACTTTGATTTTGCAGTCTTTTTGGAAAATTTTTGGCATAAAATGCTCCTACACGCTGTATTACCATTATCATTTATGTATATATTATTACATTTAATATACTTATTAATCAATTTGGCCGCAAGAAAAATATGAGCAAAACGTAAGGTTTCTTCAGAAATGCCTTTTATAAAGCTTTGAGCACCGCCCAGTGTTTGGTCTATATTGAATTTATGTCGATTCCCCCGCGCTTTTTGGATGAACTCCGAAACCGTCTGAACCTGTCCGATATTATCGGTCGGCGGATTAAGGTCACGCGCGCAGGGCGGGAGTTCAAGGCATGCTGCCCGTTCCATCACGAAAAAACCCCAAGCTTCACCATCAATGATGACAAGCAGTTCTATCACTGCTTTGGCTGCGGCGCGCATGGCGACGTGATCGGCTTCACGATGCAGCACGACAACCTGTCCTTCATCGACGCGCTGGAGGTTCTGTCCGCCGAGGCAGGGCTGCAAATGCCCAAGCCCGATCCGATCGCCGCGCAAAAGGCGGAAAAAGCACGAGGGCTGCATGAGCTTATGGACGAGGCCACGAACTGGATGCAATCCCAGATCAAAGAAAACCCCGAAGTGCTGGACTATCTCGAAGGCCGCGGCATGACGGAAGAAATCCGCGCAGGATTCCGCATCGGTTATGCACCCGAAGACGGGCAGGCCTTGCGAAAAGCCCTAAAATCCAAGGGCTTCACGGACGCGCAAATGCTTGAGGCGGGTATTCTGAAGGCCTCCACCAAGGGGGGTGAGCCCTATGTATTCTTCCGTGACCGCGTTATGTTCCCCGTCACTGACCGCAGAGGCCGCGTTGTCGCTTATGGCGGGCGCATTCTGCCCGAACATATTCGCCCCCAAACCAACCCGAATTTCAAACCGCCGAAATATATCAATTCCGCCGATACACCGCTTTTCGACAAGGGGCGGATGCTCTATGGCGAGGCGATGGCGCGTCAAGCGGTGGTGGCGGGACATACTCTGATCGTCACCGAAGGGTATATGGATGTGATTGCCTGTCACAAATACGGCTTCAAAGGCGCAGTTGCGCCGATGGGCACCGCCCTTACCGACGATCAGATTCAATCGCTCTGGCAGATTATGGGCGAAGGCGACAAAGTGCCGATACTGTGTTTCGACGGCGATAACGCAGGGCGCAGAGCCGCAAGCCGCGCTTGTGAAAATATCATGCCGCTTCTAAAAGCCGGCAAGACTGTGCGCTTTGCGTTCCTGCCCGAAGGCGAAGACCCGGACAGTCTTTTGCGAAGCGCGGGCGCGATAGGCTTTAAGAAATTCCTCTCCGGCGCATTGTCGCTCTTTGACTTCCTCTGGGCCAGCCATACAGCCGGGCGCACATTCGAAACCCCCGAATCGCGCGCCGGCCTGACCAAAACCTTGAACAACGAGATTGCCAAAATCGCCGAAGCCGACATTCAGCGGCACTATAAGGAGCTGATCCGCACCAGAATTTCTGAAAACTTTTTCACCCCCTATCGCGGCGATGCATCGCGCAGCGCCACCCCCGCCACCAGGAAAAAAGCGCAAGGCATGCGGCTTCGCTCGCCTTTGCAGGGTAAAACCATATTGTCAGAAAAAGTTCTCCTCGCCACCCTGATCAACAACCCATGGCTTTATGGCGACCTTGAGGAGCAATTCGGCAGCTTCGCCTTAAGCCACGAGCCGTGGCGGATTTTGCGTCAAAATGTGATTGCGGCTTTAGAAAGCAATCCCGATCTTGACTTCGAAGCTTTGCGAAGCATTTTAACATCTCAAGGGCTTGAGCAAGAAATGGATGACATATTAAACGAATCTGTATATGTTCACGCGTCTTTTGCAAGATGCGTCCGCGAAATTGACGCGCGCAGCCCCGACCAAAAAAGCGCATGGTTGAAAATATATGAAGCCTTGCGCGGGCAGGGGGCAGAAAATGAACGCAAGCAAATATGGAAGCAAGCCTTTGAAAGCGCGAATGAGGAAGAAGAAGCAAGGTTAAAAGATACGGTCTTGATGCAATCAGAGGGTTAAAAGATGATATCGGCAATCATTTGTGATTAAAGTATCGATTCGCTTTAAACCCCTTTAAAACATGAAATATTTAGGATTTAATACAAAACGGGCTGAGAAATGGCTTTAAAAGGATTTGGAAATTTGGCTGTGAGTGAAAAACAAAACGACGAGAATCAGGAAGAATCAACCGGAAAAGGTTCGTTGTCCAGTGTTGTCAAAAAACTGGTCAAACAGGGCAAGGAAAAGGGTTTCCTCACCTATGACGAGATCAATAAAGCACTTCCGTCGGGCGAGTTTACCTCCGAACAAATGGACGAAGCGATGTCAACCTTCTCCGATGTCGGCGTGCAGCTTGTCGAAAACGAGGATGATTTTTCCGAAGAAGAAGATTCGAACGAAGAAAAAACCGAACACAAATCCGGCGGCAATATCGCCGATGATGATACGGGCCGCACCGACGACCCTGTGCGCATGTATTTGCGCGAGATGGGCGCAGTGGAGTTGCTCTCGCGTGAGGGCGAGATCGCGATCGCCAAGCGGATTGAAGCTGGCCGTGAAATGATGATCGGCGGCCTGTGCGAATCGCCACTGGCGATTGAATCGCTGATTGCGTGGTATAAGGCCCTGCAGGAAGGCGACATCCTTTTGCGCGAGGTCATCGATCTGGACGCGACCTATAAGGACGACCCCGTAGACCAGACGACGCCGGAAGCACAAAAGGCCAAGGCCGCCAAGGAAAAGGCTGCCAAGGAAAAAGAAAAAGCCATCGCCGCAGGCAAAAAACCCTTAGAGGCAGATGAGGAAAATGCGGAAGGCGGAGAAGACGGCGGCGAGGATGAGGACGAATCAAACGTCTCTCTGGCGGCGATGGAAGAAGAACTCGCGCCCGTGGTATTTGCCAATTTCGACAAAATCCAGAAAACCTATAAGAAAATGCAAAAGGTTCAGGCCGAGCGTATGGAATCACTCTCCAAGGGCAAGGACCCAGACGCCAAGACTGACAAGAAATATAACGACCTGAAAGAAGAAATGGTCGGCCTGATGAATGAAGTGCAGCTCAACAATGCCCGCATCGAGCAGCTCATTGACCGCCTCTACAGCATGAATCGTGAACTGGTCACCATTGAAGGGAAGATGTTCCGTCTGGCCACGGATTGTAAGGTTAAGCGCGAGGAATTCCTGGAGCAGTATTATGGCTCTGAAGTGGATCCGGCCTGGGTGAAAACTGTATCCAAGCTGAAAGGTAAGGGCTGGGCGACGTTTATCGAAAAGCATGGCGCGGAAGTGCAAAAAATGCGCGATCAGGTCGTGATGATTTCCGAAGAAGCGATGCTGCCTATCCCCGAATGGCGCCGCATTGTCGGCACTGTACAAAAGGGTGAGCGCGAAGCCGCGCGCGCGAAGAAAGAAATGGTCGAAGCCAACTTGCGCCTCGTGATTTCGATCGCCAAGAAATACACCAACCGTGGCCTGCAATTCCTCGATCTGATTCAGGAAGGCAACATCGGCCTGATGAAGGCGGTTGATAAATTCGAATATCGCCGCGGTTATAAATTCTCCACCTACGCCACATGGTGGATCCGTCAGGCGATCACGCGTTCAATCGCCGACCAAGCCCGCACCATCCGCATTCCGGTGCATATGATCGAAACGATCAACAAACTGGTGCGCACGTCCCGCCAGATGATGCACGAAATTGGCCGCGAGCCGACACCGGAAGAACTGTCCGAGCGTTTGCACATGCCTTTAGAAAAAGTCCGTAAGGTCTTGAAAATTGCTAAAGAACCCGTATCGCTGGAAACGCCGATTGGTGACGAGGAAGACTCATCCTTGGGTGATTTCATCGAGGATAAAAACGCCCTTGCGCCGATTGACAGCGCGATCCACTCCAACCTTCGCGAAACCACAACCCGCGTGCTCGCTTCTCTCACGCCGCGTGAAGAGCGGGTCTTGCGGATGCGGTTCGGGATCGGCATGAACACCGACCATACGCTCGAAGAAGTGGGGCAGCAGTTCAACGTCACGCGCGAACGTATCCGCCAGATCGAAGCCAAGGCGCTTCGTAAGCTGAAGCACCCAAGCCGCAGCCGCAAACTCCGCAGCTTCCTGGACACATAAAGAAAGACCGTCATAAATGGCTCGCTCCCTCAATCGCTCCCGAATTTTTGCCTCTAAAGTTTTCGGGATAGTTTTGTTTGTTTCGGTTATCGCTTCATATCCGATCATCAAAAGTGAGGCGCTCGCGCATGAGATTTTCGATGGTCTTGGCTTGTTCATGGTTTATGTCTGCGCCCTTGGGCGTGTTTATTCTACGGCTTATCTCGGCGGCTCTAAAAACACAAAATTAATCGATTACGGCCCGTTTTCTGTGGTTCGTAATCCGCTTTACTTCTTTTCGCTGATTGGGTTTACAGGCATAGCTTTTATGACCAACCATCTGCTTTTGATGATTGTTACACCGATATTTTTTGGAGTTCTTTATCATCGCCTGATGAAGCGTGAAGAAGGGTTTTTGACAGAGGCTTTTGGCGGGGAATACATCGCCTATACCGCCCGTGTACCGCGTTTGCTACCGAATTTATCACTTTGGCATGACAAATCGGAAATCAAACTGAACACCGCCTTGTTTTTTAAAGGGATAAAGGATGCAGTCTGGTGGTTTGCCGCTTTCCCTTTTGTGGAGCTGGTTGAGTATCTTCAGGAGGCTGATTTGCTACACCCGTTATTTTTATTGCCGTAAGTTTCCTGCTAAAATCCACCGCGCATAAAACGTCATGAGCAGGATATTCATCGGGATGCTCCACGCCACCGTATCAAAACTGTGAATATAGGCATGGCCCTTGAGGATGGTGAACATCGACAATGCGCCGATAAATGCGAGGCCAATACAGGCCAGAAGGGCGCGGGTTTGAAGGTTGTCCGTAAAACCGATGCGCCAGTCGCGCCGGCGCATAAACAAAAACCAGACCAAAGGCAGCATGAGAATAATCTGCGGTAAGCCCATATTCTTATATGTGAACAGATATCCTGCCCAGACGCTCAAAACATTCGCCTCGACGCTGCGCCCCATCATCCCGTCCAGATCGCCAGCCACCGCGCCGCCATTGGAGCGCATCTCAAAGCGATACCGCAGCACCTCAAGCGGATCCATACCGAGGGCTTGCAGGGCTTCATAATGCAGATACAAAGTCGCGGCCAAACCGCCGAGCTGAAACGCGCCGACAGGGATGCACTGGATAAACCATGTCTTGAAGCTCCAGCGCCGCGCTATCGCGTAATACGTCACGGGGATGACGGCGGACATCATGATGGTGGAGGTATACTCATACCCCATCGAGGTTTTGAGAGAGAGAAACCCGCCCGCAATCGCCGATGCGATCAATAAGGGCAGGGGAGATTGCGGCGCGCCATCTTTGCGTGCATAAGCAAACGCCATAACGATAAACGGCAAAAACCAGATCCCCATCATCCACCACATCGCGCGCCCGAAAAATGTGAGATCGGCGAGCAAAACGCAAACGAGGCCGAGCGTGATATACGCCGCGCGGCTGCTAAATTCCCGCTTCACCCACAGCAGCAAAAGCCCGATCACGAAGGCATTGAGCAGCGCAACAAAGAATTGCGTGCCGCGCACCACGTAATAAAGATCATAATGCGCCATGCGCTCTTGCCAGCGGGAGCCTTCACGGGCATCCGCCAAAATCCTGTCGCGCATCGAAAAAAGGCTGCTCCATATGGGATAGAGCAGATCATCCTGAAACCCGATATGCGACGGATAAAGCGTAATCGCCTCCTCATCCTCCAGGATGTTTTGCCGCGCATCGCGGTATGGCTCTTGCTCCGCGGCCATAAAAAGTGGCTTCGTGGCCTCGGTGTAGAGCATAAAGCCACCGCGGCTGTCCTTGCCATGCGCGTCGTTATACGCAAGGCGGGTAATCACATGGGCTTCGGACGGGAATTCGTTATTGAGAAACCGCTTGAGCGGCAGCGAAGAAAACATATGCCCGTAAAAATTGGAACATAGCAAAGCCGTGGCGATCAGCATAAAAACCCAGCGTTTTTCAAATATTTTCATCCAATAACCATCGCTTTTAAACTTTATAAAACGCATAAGGACGCGAAGTGTCGCAAAGTTTTTTCCAAGAAGGAAATTTTCTTTGCGTGACTTTGCGCGACTTTGCGTTAAAAATAAACCCTTATTAAAAATGAGTGATGTTATGAGAATAGCCGTTTGTCTGCCGTGTTATAACGAAGAAGCCGCGATTGCCGAAGTGGTAAAAAGCTTTAAGGCGGCGCTGCCCGCGGCGGATATTTATGTCTTTGATAACAACTCCTCCGATAAAACCGCCGAAGTCGCCGCCAAGGCCGGAGCAATAACCCGCCATGTTGCGCGCAAAGGCAAAGGCAACGTGGTGCGCCGCATGTTCGCCGATATCGACGCCGATATCTATGTTATGGCGGATGGTGATGGCACCTATGATGCCACCCAAGCGCCCGCGCTGGTAAACGCTCTGGTCGAGCAAAAGCTCGATATGGTTGTCGGCGCGCGCGTGCATGATACCGACGAGGCCTACCGCCGTGGCCACCAATTCGGCAACCGCGTTTTGAATTTATGTGTGCATACGCTGTTTGATAACCGCCTTGATGATATGCTTTCGGGCTACCGCGTGTTTTCACGCCGCTATGTCAAAAGCTTCCCGACCTTTTCCCGCGGCTTCGAGATCGAAACCGAAATGACCATCCATGCGCTGCAGCTCTCTATGCCTGTGCGCGAAATCCCGACCGCATATTCGAAACGCGCGGAAGGCACGCAAAGCAAACTCTCGACCTATAAAGACGGCATCAGAATCCTCAGCTTTATCATGTTCATGTTCAAGGAGGGCCGCCCGTTTATGTTCTTCGGCCTGATCGCCGCCATAATGGCGGTGTTCTCGCTCGGCCTTGGCCTGCCTGTGGTGTTTGATTATCTGGAAACGGGCTTGGTTGAACGCTTTCCCACCGCGTTCTTGAGCCTCGGCGTCATGCTCGCCGCCCTCATCAGCCTGATCTGCGGGGTCATTCTGGACAGCGTCAGCAATATGCGCCTTGAGGGCAAGAAGCTGGTCTATCTCGCGCTGGAAGGCGTGGGCGACTGGCCGCAAAATGCCAAAGCATTGAAGAAAGCCTCATGAAACGCGAGCTTCTCTTTTTCCTGATCGCCGGCGCGGTTGGATTTATGATTGATGCGGGCGGGGTGTTTATCCTGACGCATCTTGCTGATTGGCACCCGATCCCTGCGCGGCTTCCGTCCTTCCTCATCGCCCTGACCGTCACGTTTTTTCTCAACCGCTATCTGACATTCAAAGCCTCCGATGTTTCTTTTAAACGCGGGGCGATCAAATACATCTCCGCCAACGCGGTGTCGCAAAGCATCAATTTCGGCATTTATTCAGTCCTGATTTTGGTTTCGAAGTTTTTTTACAATGTCCCGATCCTCGCGCTGGTGGTCGGCTCGGGCGTTGCGATGGTGTTTTCTTTTACGCTGGCCAAATTCTGGGTGTTTAAAATCCCGAAATAAGCGGCAAAGCCATAAAAGCCCTTTCCTATGGCCGCGAAACTTTGTTATAAAAACATTCAAGGGCCAGTAGCTCAGCTGGTTAGAGCAGTCCGCTCATAACGGATTGGTCGCTGGTTCAAGTCCGGCCTGGCCCACCAATCTTTACTAATAAAGCTTACGATGTCTTTGAGAGCTGAAATATCAAAAAAACTTGAATATATTCAGTCAACAATCTCAAATTTTGAAAAATTGGTAGAGGATGTCGATGATAAATTTCCCCATCCGTTGCTCATCGAGAGAGGGAAAAATAATGTTTTTCGACATCGGCCTGAGGATAAGTCGGACACACTTGCCTCTTACCTTAAGCTTGTAAGAATTGTAAGTCTTTTAAATTCGTGCATTCACCTAATTCAAAAAGGACATGTTCAAGAGGTGTACATTCTTTGTAGGGCTATAGACGAAGCGGAGGATGACATAACTTTTTTTGCTTTGCCTTTGGGTGAAACGGGAACCGATAATAATCAAATGCGTCTTCTCAATGAGTTTTTTCAAGAGGAGCATGATGATCCTGAGAATCCATTATCGAATACAAAAAGGGACAGGGTGCCGAGAAAGAAGATATGGGCGGCTTCATCAAGCCTTCCTGAGGGTGTTGCTGATCCAAATGCTTTTATGGCAATTGCAAAATCAATATATCAAACTTTCTCAGGATATGTTCATGGCACATACGCTTCGATTATGGAGATGTATCATCCTGTGCAAAAAAAGTATCAGATGAGGGGTATGCTAGATTCATACAGAACTTTAGAATGCATTGATAATCTTCCTAATCATATTTATCGCTCTGTTTCTGCCCTCGAGACCTTGTGTTATAGAATTCAATCTCCAGATGTTGCTAAATCCGCACTTAAGTTAAATATCGATCTTGCCAAGAAAACAGGTTGTTTGGATGAAGAAGGAATAGAAAGTATGGAGCGAAGATTAAACTCAGACTTTTTAAAGGATACTTCTTAAAAGTATTTTCATTTCGACATTATCAATACTCGCTATCTAAGGCTATTGATTTTTAAATCAAAGCAGAAGACACAGGCGCGTTGAGATCATCTTCGGGCGCATTGGCTACCGGCAGAGCCGCGCTCACCAATTCATTGGCGGGCGTTGATGCTACGGTATCTTGCGGCGCGGTTGTGCTTTCGATGAAATCCGTAATCGCAGCCTGAAGCGGATCTTCCGCCGAAAAGTCAATCAGTTCGGCCGCTGAGGCGGGAGCAGCGCTTGGTACAAATTCCACAAAGTCCAAAATTCCAAGATCATAGCCGTCGCGGGTCGCGACGATCTCCAGAGTATCGCCTGCCGCCACGTCCAGCCCCGTGATTGTATGCGTACGCGCAGATTGAGCAGAGAAATACGAAAGCCCCGTGGTTTCATTCGCCGTCCAGCTATCCACCTCGATGCCATTCAACAATGCGGAAAATGAAGTATTGCCATCATTTTCATCGTAATAACGGATATTGACATCATATGTCCCGTCCACGCCTTCAAAACTCACGCTCGCGCTGGCGTCCTGCCCGTCGGCAACAGCCAGCTCGACATATTTTTTACCCGAAGCCAGCGAGTGTGACTTCACACTATAGCCCGCAAGCAGCATGTTTTCGGCCTGATAAAGCTCTACGCTTGGCACTGGCGGCCCCGGAGGGGGCGGGTTGGTGTCAATAAGTTCGATGAAATCAACAATCGCAAGGTCATATCCATCGCGGGTCACAACAAGGCTCACCGCATCGCCATCATTAATCGCCACGCCAGCGGTAGAATGGGTGCGGGCAGACGCAGAAGTGAAATAGGACACGCCGCTGGCTTCATTCGCCACCCAGCTATCGACTTCGATGCCGTTCACGCGCAAGGAATACGCGCTGTTGCCGTCATTTTCATCGTAATAGCGGACATTGATATCATAAATACTGCTATGGCCGTTCAGCGTCGCGGAGATCACGCCGTCCGCGCCAATCGCAACCGCGCTTTCCACGTATTTTTTGCCCGAAGCCAGAGAGTGGTTCTTCACCGCATAACCCGAAAGCGTCAGGTCCTCGGCTTCCCAAATAATCTTATTCGCCGCAGGGGTTGGC
>CAYGJS010000024.1:0-31868 GCA_964350435.1 uncultured Micavibrio sp. | reverse complement strand
GGGCAATGATTCGGGGGCTTGCGCGGAGGCGGGGGACAGCACAAAGCTGACCAAAACGACCATAAGTGACGGAAAAACAATATGTTTTTGGAATAGCATTTTTCGAGAACCTTAAAATAGCCAAGAGAATCAGTGACTCAACGGGTTTCAGAATATCATGCTGCGGCCTTTTTCTCAATGAATTGGAGAAAGGCGCGCTCAAGTTTTTTGCACCCCGTCACGCTTTTGAGTTTTTGCGGCGTGTCGAAAAAGACAATCCGGCGATTATCGAGCACCGCGACGCGGTCACAAATTTCGTCCATATCTTCCAGAATATGCGAGCAAATAAAGACGGTTTTGCCCTTTGCGCGCATGCCGAGCAGTGCGTCTTTGACGCAGGCGCGGGCCTTGGGATCGAGGCCGCTCATC
Source organism: uncultured Micavibrio sp. (assembly GCA_964350435.1). Lineage (GTDB taxonomy): Bacteria > Pseudomonadota > Alphaproteobacteria > Micavibrionales > Micavibrionaceae > TMED27. Next base: position 31,460 of record CAYGJS010000024.1, on the reverse strand, counting down.
GGTTCGTCGAGGATCAGGAACTCAGCGGCGGTGAGTATCGTGGAGAGCAGCCCAAGCTTTTGCCGCATCCCTTTGGAATAGGTGTGTACGCGGTTATTCAGGGCGGCGGGGTCGAGGGCGAGTTTGTCGGCCATGTCAAAGAATTCATTATCCGTGACCTTGCGGTATTCGGGGTGGTTTTTATAAAGCGCGGTGGAAAAGCGCAAGAACTCAAGGCCGCTCATGAACCATGAAGGTTCGAAGCGTTCGGGCAGAAAAGCAAGGCGCTGCTTGGCGCGCAGGTTTTCGCTTTCCAGACCGAAAAGCCTGATCTCGCCATGATCGGCTTTGCGGAGTGCGAGGATGGCCTTGATAAGTGTGGTCTTCCCTGCCCCGTTTAATCCGATCAGGCCGACAAATTCTCCGTTTTTAACGTCCAGAGAAATACCCGTGATGGCTTCGAACCATCCGTAATTGACGCTGACGTCTTTAACAAGGAGTGCTGACGGCGCGGATTTTGACATGGGACATCCTTATCCCGGCAGAAAGATGCGGGTGTCAATATTAAAGCGTTGGTGAGGGCGCAGTCGGATCGGGAAGATTTGGTCGGTGTATTCGTCAAACCATTTGATCTCGACATAATCTTTAAAGACGCGCAGATCGAGGATTTCTTCAGGCAGGGCCTCGGGGGTCACGCGCTTGCCGTTCAGCCAGATTGTCCAATCGCCTTTTTTGCGATAAACGATGCCGCCGAGCCTGATATCCCTTTCCTCCGGCGGCGGCATGGCTTTTGGCCCTTCGTCTTTTTTATTGAGATCGCGCATCAATTCGCTCTCCGATGGGGCGCGCACAAGACCGCGGGAATTGCGAGAGTCTTCAATCGCGGTTTGTTCCCAGAATGTGAACAGAAGCGAGGCGTATTCATCGGTGTTAAAGCCCCCATCTGCATCGATTTCGTCTTGTGAGGGGTTTTGGGAGGTGGAGGCTATTTCGTTTTGTGGCACAGATTCCGGAAGGGCGGCTTGCACGGGCGCCGTCGCATCGAAGAACGGATCGTTTTGCGTCGAGGCCGCTGGGTCTTGCGCTTGCGCTTGTGCTTGGGATTGCGCTGCAGAAGTCAGTCCGAAAATTGCGATGCACAGGACAGAGAGAGTCCGGAGGGTTGTTTTCATCATAACGCCCCCCCTTGCGTTGCTTGATCTTCGGGGATCATGGTTCTCCACGTCATTTCAATTTCGGCGATCACCAAAGGGACGTTCTGACCGCCAGAAATCGCGCGCAAGACCGTGCCATTAACTTCCGCGCCGCGCTCCAGCTTAACGGTTTTAACGCCAATATGACCGGGGAAATATTTTTCCATCAGGAAAACATAGCGGAAAACATCAACGTCGCTCATCGCTTCGATACGAATAGAGATCGGGCTTTTGAGAATTTTATGCTTGGCTTTTTTCGCGTCTTCATTTTCTTCCAAAGTGCCGCCGCCGATGCTGACTTGTGCCTTGCTGACTTTGGAGCGTTCCTGAATCAGGTTGAGAACTTTTTCTGCCTGACGGCGATCCTGATCAAGGAAAAATCCATCCGCTTTCAATTTGCCGAATTCCTCGCGCTGGGTTTCCAGCTGTTCGAACTCGACTTGGATATTGGCGATGTCACGGTTCAGGGTTGAAACCTGTCCGCGCAATGTGCGGAGCTGTTTTTCCTTGGCCGTTTTTTCCGGCATTAAGAGATAATAGGCCGCGCCGGCAAGACCGGCATTGAGAATAAGCAGTATCAACAATATGAATACGCGCTTGGGTCCGAGGATCTTAATCATTTTGATGTCTCCTCCTTTACCGGGGCCGGGCCGGAGATCATGATTTCGGCGACAAAATCCTGCTGAAGGTTTTCGGTTTCAAGATCGCCGGTTTCGACAACCAATCCTTCGGTATATTCGTAGTCTTTCAAAAGCTTCGTCACTTTCACAGCGTGCGTGGGAAGGAGCGCGGCGATTTTTTCGCTCAAGGCCTGAACCTCCTGATTGCCGCGATCAATATCGGTTGTGCCGGGATATGTCATGCTGAGGCGCAGTTGATATTGTGCCTGTTCGTCTTGTCCGGGGATCATTTTCACCAGCGCATTGGAGGCCGTTTTTTCTACGGAGAGTTTATCAATCCGCAAATCCTTGCCCAAGGCTGTGCCGATCTGCTTGAACACATCCAGCGCGGGTATGCGGTCTTTCTCAAAATTTTCGTATACGGTGATCGAGCTTTGGACAAGTTGAACGTCAAAGCCCATTTGTTTTTTTCTCTCGACTTCGCGTTGATATTGCGAATCAAGCTGTGTTTTTCTTGTCGTTGCTATTTGTATTTCTTCGCTGGTTTGCAAAATCTCGCTGAAATGCGTATAGGCCTGATAGCCGAAATACGCACCGCTGGCGCAGAGTGCCAGGGTTATTAGAACGGCTGCGTTTCTAGGGGCGGAGACTTCGTCGATTTCTGATGCTTTCATCGGCAGGATGAATTTGCTTTTCTTGCCGATCCAGGCCACATGCAAGGGGTCTGCGTATTTCTGACTGTCCTGGAAACCGATCGAAAGCCCCAGCTTTTTCGCCGCTTCACCCACGCCCATAATATTGAGATTGCAGGGCTCTTCTATAATATTGCGCAGGACTTCCGCTGATTCAGGGGTGGATATAATCGTCACATCGAGCCCGTCGGTCTGGGCGTAGCCGAAACGCGAGAGGTAGCTCATCGTCGCTTTGAATTCCTGATGGACATCTTCGGCCCATTGATGCGGGTTATCGCTCTCTGTCACCGGGCTCATGCGGGTCAAGGCCAGTTCACCATTTTTGGTGACGACCTGACGCAGCGAACCGTTGCGGTGCTGGCCGATAAAGATCGACCATGTGGATTTGGGCTGACCCTTTTTCGCGTTTTTGAGAGTCAGCGCTTTGACCATGTCCGAGGCCTCAACGGGCAGAAGCGAGAAGCCGACAATGGAGACCAGAGCAGTTTTGATCGCCTGCATGGTTAAGCGGAAGGCTTCGGTTTTGGGTACGGCGGCAAAAATATAAATATCGGAGGCCGGTTTTTTACCATCGCCCGCAGGCATCTTTTCCTTAAGCGGAAGGGCGGCGCGCACAGGATAATTCGGGAAGGCTACCTGAAGGCGGCGTTTCAGCATTGTGGATTTATCCATGATGCTTACGCCTTTTTTGACGACTTTTTCCTTACGATAATGCTGCTCCACCATATCGTAGAGAATCAAAACAGGCTTGTTCTTTCCGTCTTTATTCAGGATTCTTGCAACATTGGTAGAAAAATTTTCAGTCGACCACGGCACCGTATCGATCAGCCGCACGCCGCGCGCCTTGAGCGTATAGACATACAAGGCTTCGTCAGAAACCAGTAAAACCGTGCGATTTGGAATAAGCAAAGACATAGACCTACTTTAAAAATTTTCCATCATGTTGCCCAGATTCATATAAATCGGCCCGAGGCTTCCAGCCGCAATCCATGCAATAATTAATCCGAGTATAGCAGTTAATGTTGGTTGAATCAGTTCAATTAATCCATCAATCGCTTCATTCACATCTTTTGTGTAAAACTCGGCGACTTGATCGAGTACGGGGGTAAGGTTTCCTGACTCCTCGCCAATTTTAATCATTCGCACCACCATGCTGGGGAACTCACCGCAGCCGTTGAAGGCTTCAGACAGCGGGGAGCCTGTCTGGACCTGCGCTTCCACCGTTTCCATGGCTTCGACCAATAAGAGGTTTGAAATGGTTTCGCGGGCGGATTTTAATGCGCTCAGCACATCAATGCCGCTAGAATAGAGGGCCCCGAACGTCTGGGAATAGCGCGCAATCGAAATTTTGCGGATGATCGGGCCGAATACGGGGGCGTTGGCGTACATCGAATCAAGCCGGTAGGCGATGTCATCGGAAGATTTGCGAAGTGCTTGCAAAATAAGCACAAAGATCACGGGCACGCCGAGCACCACAAAAGCACCGTATATAGGAATACCGAGAATATGAAACAGCGGGTTGACGAAGAAGTTCGAGGTTTCTATGAGTGCGACGCTGTAAAACGGCAGGTCAATCTCGATATATTTCAGGAAGCCGACGATTTGCGGCACGACGAAGCTCATCATAAATGTCACTGTCAAAAGCACGACGAATGAGACAATCATCGGATAGCGCGTGGCCTTTCTGATTTTGGATTGAATCTCGTCCACCCATTTTAAATATTTTACGAGCTGGCGATAAACCCTCAGCAAATCTCCGGTTTCTTCTCCGGCTTCGATCAGGGAAATGTAGAGCGGTTTAAAGACTTTCGGATGGCGCCCCATGGCTTCGGAGAGGGCGCTGCCGTCTGAAACATCGCGATAAATCTCGCTCATCATATCGCGCAGGGCATCGTTTTCCGTGGCATCACGAACATCGGCGAGTGCATCGAGCATCGGCACGCCCGCGCTTTGCATTTGTTCCATCTGCACAAAGAGCTGGATCACATCGCGCAGGCGGATGCGGCTGGTGGTTAATCCTCCCATAAAGCGAGAACGCTCGCCGCCCATAACGCCGCAATCGATCAGCTCAAGCCCTGCCGATTGCAGCTGCTTATAGAGGTCAACTTCGGAGTTGGCAGAAATCACGCCCCGAATGGGACGCCCTTTTGCATTTACCGCTCTGTATTTATAACGCTCGATGGTCTGCCTCTTTAAGAATTGTAAAAGTCGAGACAATGCCGCAAGGCACAGTGAATTTAATTGAGGCTTACCACTTTCGATAATGCATCGATACTGGTTACGCCATCCAAGACTTTTAGAATGCCATCGTCTCTCATGCTTTTGAAGCCTTTTTTCACGGCCATGTGTTTCAGGTCGGCTTTATTCGCTCCGCTGGCGAGCAATTCGTTCATATCGTCATCGAAGCTCAAAATCTCAACTACGGCTGTCCGGCCTTTATAGCCTTGCCCGGCGCAGCATTCGCAGCCGCCCTGTTTGGCGCGAAAAATCGGCGGCGGCTTGGCGGAATTGACGGCAAGAATACGGCACTCCAGATCATTGGGTCTGTATTCTTCTTTACAATGCGTGCAAAGTTTTCTGACCAGCCGCTGGGCGAAGACAGCCGTCAACGCGCCCGCAACCATGCCTGGCTTGAGGCCGAGGTCGAAAAGTCTAGGAATTGCGCCGAACGAATCATTGGTGTGCAATGTTGTATAAACCTGGTGCCCTGTCATAGAGGCCTTCAGAGCCATATTGGCCGTTTCGCCGTCACGAATTTCCCCGATGAAAATGATGTCCGGATCCTGACGGAGCAAGGCTTTAATACCATCAGAGAAATCCAGAACCCCTTCGCGGACATGGGTTTGGCGGATCATTGGCAGTGAGTATTCGACCGGGTCTTCCAATGTCTGGATGTTGACCTCTACGTCATTGATTTCATTCAGCATCGAATAGAGCGAGGTTGTTTTACCCGAACCGGTTGGCCCCGTAACAATGACAATCCCTTCGGGCTTGCTCTGCGCGAGTTTTATCATCTTCAAGTTGTGCGGGCTGAAGCCCAGATCTTCCATCGCCATGATGCTTTCGCTTTGGTCCAGCACGCGCAGGACGATGTTTTCGCCGTGGACTGTCGGCAAGGATGAAACCCGGAAATCGGCCTCGCGCCCGCCGATATTCATACTGAAACGGCCATCTTGCGGAGAGAGTTTGTCGGCGATATTCATATTCGACATGATCTTGATGCGCTGGGAAATTCCATTCCAGTGCTGTCTGTGGAGAATCTGCGCGGTGAACAGAACGCCGTCGAGGCGATAGCGCAGGCGCACAAAGTTTTCCTCAGGCTCGAAGTGCAAATCGGACACGCCGAGCTTTACCGCTTCGAACACAAGTGAATTTACAAGGCGGACAATCGGGTGAGAGAACGCCGCGCTTTCATCAAGGCTGGCAACATCGACTTGGTCATGACCTTCTTCAAGCTCTTTCAAAATATCGGAGACCGAGCTGGCGTAGCCGTAGGCCGCATCAATCGCATCGGAGAGAACTTTCGGTGTACACACCATCGGCTTGATTGTCAGGCCTTTGGGCAGATAGCGGCGCAGCGTATCAAGCGCGACGACATCATAAGGGTCGGCCATGGCCACGCGGATGGTTTTTTCATTCATGGACACCGGTAAAAGCTTGTGCTTCACCGCGATATTTTTATCGAGCAGCCCCAGAACCTCGCCATCAAAAATCGTATGCTTGGCATCGAAGAGATCGAAGCCAGAACTTTCCGCCAAGAACGCGGAGAGCGTATCTTCGCCAATAAACCCCAAATCCACAAGAACTTCGCCAAGAAGCTTGCCGGAGATTTTCTTTTCCTGAAGGGCCACATTGAGCTGGTCAGAGGTGATTATCCCCATCGAAACCAGACGGTCACCGATACGGCCCTTTTGTTCGCCTTCCGGTGCCTCTTTATGAACGGCGATGTCGCCGACATAGGTTTTCAGGGCGGTTGTACCTTCTGGGGCGGATGTGTCTATTTGTGGTTCGCGAACAGCAGGAAGCTGGTCTGCTTGTTCTTCGTTTCGAGAATTCTGCGCTTGATCTTCATCATGCGCGGCCAGTGTCTTGGGAATCGGCTTGCTGGCGTTTTCCACGGTCAGATCTTCGAAGCTGCCGAAGTCGGCCTCAATAATATCGTCGTCTATCCTGTTATCCTCGTCACGGATCATTGAAAACTCTTATGTGTTAAATTGAAAAAATTGAACTCGATACGCCACACTCTTTCAATCTAAACCATAAAAGTTAACAAAAGCCATAGTCTTGTTTTCATAATGCTAAAATTTGCAATAAAAAAAACGCCCCGTGTTCAGGGGCGCTTTTCGAATGGCTTATATTTGAGGGGCTGAGTGTTATTCAGCAGCGATTGCGAATTTTGCGTCTTTGCGCGGCCAGCTTGTGAATTTGAACACGCTCTCGTCAATGCCTGCCACTGTTGCGGAAATGCGCGCCACAACAAGGTAGGGATCGGAGTTTGCGCCGGGGCGACGGTCTTCGAAATATCCGTAACCTTTAGCCGCAACGGGCGCAGGAATACGGATTGAGCATCCGCGGTCCGCATCACCCACTTTAAATGTGTTAATGTCACATGTTTCATGCGCGCCTGTCAGACGCTCACCAAGGTTTGCGCCGTAAAGCGTGATATGCTCTTTGTGCTTGGCTTCGAGTGCCTTTACAGCCGCTTCGATGGCCTTCTTGCCTTCGGTCTTGCTGCGCGTGGCTTTGGTCGAGAAGTTCGTGTGCATCCCTGCGCCGTTCCAGTCACCTTTCACAGGCTTGTTATCCAGCGTAGCAGCAATTTCGAATTCCTCGCCTACCCGGTGAAGCAACCAGCGTGCAACCCATGTCTGGTCAGCCATTGCCAGTACGCCTGAATCTTCGGAGTCATCGCCGCGGTAGCCGATTTGGAATTCCCATTGACCGGGCATCACTTCGGCATTGATCCCATAGAACATAAGACCCGCAGCCAAGCAGAACTCGGCGTGCGCTTCAACCATTTCGCGGCCGAAGACTTCGCCTGCGCCAACGCCGCAGTAATATGGGCCTTGAGGCGCAGGGTAGCCTGACTCAGGCCAACCAAGGGGCGTGCGACGACCAGCAGGGAACAAGGTATATTCCTGTTCAAAGCCCGCCCAAGGCTCATGCTTAGCCGCGCCTGCATCCAGTACGGCACGAAGCTGCGCGCGGGAGTTTGATTCATGAGGCGTGCCATCGGGGTTCAGCACTTCACACATAACAAGCCAGTTTCCTTCGCCGCGGATAGGGTCAGGGTAAACGGCGCAGGGCTCAATCAGGCAATCAGAGTTATCGCCCGTCGCCTGGTTTGTTGAAGAGCCGTCAAAACTCCACTGCGGGAAGTCGGACGCTTTTGGGTTTTTACCCACTTGCACTACGCGCGCTTTCGAACGCAAGCAGCGTGTCGGCACCGCGCCGTCGATCCAGATATATTCTGCGAGACCAAAATTAGACATGTATTATGCTCCTAAATTGTGTGTTGAGTTTGGAAAACGTAAACAATAGAGCGGGTTTTGCTGGTATTTGCAAGAAAATTTGGGAAGTTTTTTTGAGAAAAAGCCTGGCCCTTGAAATTTTATTTCAAATTGAGCGGTGAAAACTGAGAAAACCTAAAAATGGTGCACCCGGCAGGATTTCTTTTGTTTCGGGCTCCGCCCATACAAAAGTGGCAAATGCTAAACTCGCTGCGCTCGTTAAGGATTTTGTCGAACCGGGGTTCGAAGCTCTAAAACATTATTTAAACAAAAACCCCCGCAAAATGCGGGGATTTGTTTAAATGGTGCACCCGGCAGGATTCGAACCTGCGACCCCTTGATTCGTAGTCAAGTACTCTATCCAGCTGAGCTACGGGTGCATCAAAAAGTGAGCGCAACATAAGGCAAATGATTTTTAAATGCAAGCCTGTTGTATCTCTTTGAACACACTATACAAAAAGCCGAGAACAACTTATAAAACCCTCAGGCTTTGCCTTGACACCCGATATATTTATGGTGATGCTGACGTTTAAGGGTTTTCACGCGTTAAAAAGCGTTGTAAGTAAATCAAAGTTTAAGAAACATTGTAGATCATGAAAACATACTCATACCGCCTCAAACTTTCTACTTTTATTGGTGCCAGCCTTTTGCTGGCCGTTCCTTTCTGTGGAGAGGCCCATGCACAAAGCGGGATTAACAAGACGCCTTCGCTGATTATCACCAGTGACCCCTTGCCGGAAAGCCTGCGCAGACAAATTTACAGCAAGCCCATGCAAGTGCGCGAGATTAAACCTACAGATCTGATCGGTCAGCAATATTATTCCCCTACCGAAACCCTTGTGACGCAAAAAGTGCGCGATCTGACCGCCAATCTTGCCAATCTGCAAAACAAAGTGACGGGCCTTTCCGGCTCTCTTAACGGTTTGCAGCGTGACAATGAAAACCGCGCCGCCGACTATTACGCCGATATCGCGACGATCAATACCCAGCTTCAGGCCGGAACGACGCCGGGCAATCCCCGTCTGGTCAGCCGCTTGTCCAGTGCGGAAAGTCATCTGGAATCTCTGGGCGCGAGCGTTGCGCAGCTTAATGCTCTTTCTGTGGACAGTGCGAATGTCGCCTCCGAAGGCACGTTCCTGCTGCAGGAAGCGCGCGCAGCTTATGGCATCTCCGGTGCGGTTGAAGAAGATCATGTGAAGCTGGCGGAGCTTGAGGATACGATTAACAGCACCATGGTGATTGTTGAACGCGTGATGAACAGTGTGAATGACGACATCACCCGCACCAGTGCCTATTTGGCTTCAGAGCGCAGCAATTTACGGGCGCTGGCTTTGGGCGTTACCCAAGGGGACTTGATTGGCCGCAGCCTTGCGAACCGTCCGTTTTCCGGTGCGCCGGCGTATGAAAATGCCAGCTACATGCCGGATAATGCGACGATCGGCAGCCCTGCGCCCGCCGTGATGAGCGCGCCGACCGGTGCCCTCTCTGCGCCGCGTCCTTTGGCGAAAATCAACTTCGATAAGCCCGATGTAGCCTATGAGCAGCCTGTTTATACGGCTGTGAATGAGGCGCTTGAGCGTTATCCGAATGCCCGTTTTGATCTTGTGGCGGTGCATTCCACGCAAGGGAATGCGGCGCAAGTTGCGATCGAGAGCACGAAAGCCCGCAGAAATGCAGAAAAAGTGCTGCGCGCTTTGACGCAGATGGGTCTGGGGATGGATCGCATTGACTTGTCTTACAGCGAAAGCCCGAATATCACGGATAATGAAGTTCACGTTTTCGTGAAGTAGTCGCGAGTAAACCGGGCTTTTATTGACATAAACTTGACAGTCCTGACTCATCTCTTTACGTTACAAACGCAAAGATGAGAGTTTTATGAGCACTGAGTCGAAGAGCCCTACAGAGTATTATCGCTGTGTTTTCAGAGGTACAACCTCCGATAACGTTCCCTATCAGCGTGTATATGGCACGACAGACAGAGAGGTCGCGCTTGGTTTTAATGCGATTTTAAGCCGTGGTAAATCTGCTCGGCTCACGCGGGAAGCGCTTGACGATCTGATCAAAACCGAGTTTCCGCATCTGGAGTTTATCGAAGAACAGGTCGGCAATGATATCCAGCCTGTGCGCGATATCCCCGATGCTTTTCCGGTCGGTGAAGGTGTATGGGATGATACAAACCGCGTCCAGCTTTTGAAGCGTACATTGATGGATACGCTTGTCAATGTGAGACAAAGCGGGCGCGGCGCGGGAAACGAAATCAGCTCGAACCTGCCGACCTATTATTTTGCGGCCACGACAGATTCTCTTTTCTTAAAATTCGCGGCTGTTTGCGGCACAGGCATTTCGGCAGCCCTTATATATAGACGCCAGCGTCATATGGACGAATTTGACCGCGCGCTTAAAATTTGGGTGCGCTTTACGAATAACACAAAAATTGCGCCAGAGCGGGCTTTAGACATTCTTGAACAGGATATGCTGGACGAAGGTTTACTCTTTTCTGGGCGGCCAGAAAGGCCGATGTCTGAATTTGACGCTGATGAATTCAAGACCCTCGCGCAGAGAAAAAAACTTTGGTATGACAGCAATGATATCGTTGAGCACTTAAGCAATGAGGGCAAACTCTCCGGCATTCAAAAAATCGTAAAATTCTCCAGACAATCCGCCGATGCCTCTATGGCCTTTTCGCGTTTGGTAAGCGCAACCGTTTCGTCTTTGCCTGAAAATATTCGTCACCAGCTTGAAGATTTAGGGACAAATTGGTACAAGCAAAGCACCCGTGACGGCATCGCGGCTGGTTTTAAATATTCTTATAATACGCTTATTGACTTTAAACTTACGAATAACCGTTCGCGCGGACATTTGAGAATTCGCCATAGCGACCCCGAACTCACGGAAATATCGATTGAGGATAACCAGATTATTCAAGATACCGTGGACCCCGACCTCGTCAGGCAAGTGCGGGTAACCCGTCAAGATTTCAGGCAGCAAGTTTTAGACGGAAAAATCATGGTCGGCGCCTTTGCTCTTGAGTCGATGTTTTATGCTTCTCATTGGGCGGAACTCATTTCAAATGGTATTGAGCTGGCAAAACCCTTCTCGGATTCTGCGGCGGCACATGGCGGCGACATTGGCGCCACCCTTGCACATGCAGGCGTTGCGCTGTATTCGATTTTAATGGTGAAAGGGGCTTATGCCGAAATTGGGCGCAATGTCAGAGGGACTTATAATGCAGCCCATAGCCGCCGCGCGGAAATGCTGGATTTATACCCAAGAATTCAAGGCGAGTATGACGCCCATCAAAGCAGGGTGAATGGGGAAACAGACGACATTTCGCCCTCTACTTAAGGCCTTGACCCCCCTGCCCGCTTGTATAAAGTGAGCAGATGTCAGAAATTGAAAATAATCCTGAAGAAGAAAGCGTATTTGTGCGCCTCGCTGGCAGCGAAGCCGAAATTGAGGCTGCGCAGCGGCTGCGATATGAAGTGTTTTATGAGGAATATGGCGCAAAGCCGAGCGCTGAAATGGAAAAACATCGCCTTGATGTTGATGAATACGATGATTTTGCAGACCATCTGGTGGTGATTGATAAATCTTCGGGCGTAGAGAAGATCGTCGGAACTTACCGCCTTCTGGAGCGCAAGGGCGCAGACAAAATCGGCCAGTTCTATTCCGCCGGCGAATATGATCTTGCGCCTTTACTGAAATCCAATCACAGCCTTTTGGAGCTTGGCCGCTCCTGTGTGCTCAATGATTTTCGTACGCGGCCAGTGCTTCAGCTTTTGTGGCAAGGGCTGGCCGATTACGTCAGCGACCACGAGATTGATATTCTTTTTGGCTGTGCGTCTTTGCCCAGCACCGATATCAAGAGCATTTCAAAGCCGCTGTCTTATTTGCATCACTACCATCTTGCGCCCGAAATTATTCGTCCGCGCGCGATTAAAGGGCGGTATATCAATATGAATATTGTGCCCGAGGATGATCTGGACGTGCGGCGCGTGTTTGCGGAATTGCCGCCGCTGATTAAGGGCTATTTGCGCACGGGTGCGTGCATTGGTGACGGCGCGGTGGTTGATGAGCAATTCAACACCACGGATGTTTTTGTGGTGATGCCGACGCATTTGGTGGCTGATCGTTACAAAAAGCATTACGAGCGCAAGATTAATAAACCGATTGGAAATGCCGATAATATTGAGCATTTCTCAGACTTCGTTAAGAAGAACGAAGCGTAAATCATGATTCGCGCCGGCTTAAAATTTTTTGTGTTCTTTCTTTTATGTCTGGTGATTGTTCCTTCGCAAAGCATGCTTCTGCTTTTCACCAAGGGGCCGAAAGCGTATATTTTGACACGGGCATGGCACGCGGGCGTTTGCCGCATTTTCGGGATTAAAATTCGCCAAAGCGGCGTGCCGTATTACGATTCTCAAGTGATTTATATGAGCAACCATATGTCCTATATGGATATTCCGGTTTTAGGCTCCCTGATTAAAAACGCCTCTTTCGTGTCAAAAAATGATGTCGCGAACTGGCCGGTTTGGGGGTTTTTGTCTACTTTGCAGCAAACCGCGTTCATCAGCCGCTCCCGCTCGGACACACAAAAAGAAGCGTATGCTCTGGATACCATGCTGGAGAATAAAAAAAATCTGGTTATTTTTCCGGAAGGCACGACCGGAAACGGGCTTGATATCATGCCTTTTAAATCCAGCCTTTTTGCGCTCACGCTTAAAGACGGCTTAAAAGATTTGGTCATCCAGCCCGTATCCTTGCAAATTCGCGCCGAAGGTGCCGCTTTACAAAAAGCTTGCCAATCCTATGCCTGGCCGAAAGAAGACGCGCGAGAATTGCACCATCATTTATGGGATTTGGCCAAAACTTCGGGGGTTGAGATCGCGGTGACGTTTCACCCGATTATCGAAGCAAAATCCTTTAACGATAGAAAAATACTTGCCAAGCAATGCCATGAAGCCGTATGCAATGGTTTAACAATTCAACACGCGGCATAATACAAAATGAGGAGTTTTCCATGATCGAAATACAAGCCGAAGAGGTTTCCCGTCTTCAATCCTATTTGCAAACAACGCTTAAAAACAGTGGCTTTGCCTTGAAAATTCGTGATAAAGCCAAGGATTCCGTCGAAGTCATTCTGGATGGTGAATTTATCGGCGTGATTTATAAAGACGAAGACGGCGATTTCAATTTTGATATGCCGATTCTGGAAGTCGATCTGCCTGGCGGGTTATAAGAACTCTTACTTTCCTGTTCCCAAAACAAGATTAAAACCAAACATTAATTGCCTGAAAAGCCTCAGATTTGTTACAATGGAATTTGAGCTGGATTTTTAACGGGCAAAGACGTGCGGTTATATACAAACATCACTTTGACCATGGTTTTGGGGCTGGTTTTTTTTGCCAGCGGACATGCGATTGCGATTGAGCCTTTGAGGTTTTCGAAAGATATCGGGGCGGTCAACGCCTTGCGTCTGGCGGGGTATTTAAACGATTACACCATTGCGCAGGTGGATTTAAACGGTGACGGGATTGAAGAATTTATTCTGCGAAGCGATTCTTGCGGCCAAAGCCCGCAAAGGGACTGGTGTGATTACAAAATTCTGGCGCGGAAAGGATCTGCAACGCTTGAATTGGGTCATATAGAGGCGCGGCGCGTGCTATTGGGCAACGATACCACCAACGGCATTCGCAATTTTATTGTTTATAATGACCCGAGCAGCGATTTTGCTTATTCTGTTTATGCATGGGATAAAACCCGCTCCACTTTTAGAGAAAGGCCGAAATGAGAATTTTAAGAATCATGTCCTCGGCTTTGTTGTTTGCGCTTTTTTTGTCTGCTGCGGTTTTTTCCTATGACGCGCTCGCGCAGGAGTGTATTCCGGGCTTGCCCTGTCCTGAGGTTTTAAGAACCGAGACCGATCCGATTTTTCCTGAACCGGGACCCAACCAACCCGGTCCTAATTTTGATTCTCTTAACCTGCCCAAGCTTGAAAGCCACCCTACGCCCTCGCAAAATAACACTTGTGATGCGGATTTCATGAACCAGATTTACGCAAAATCTTTTTTAGAGGCGGAACGCGAAGTGGTTGTCAACGCCATGTATATCCGCAAGCCCGACAGCGTTTTGGAATATTCCTGTTTTGATCAACACCTTGCCGTTGGTTATGAGGGGATTGCGGGTATTTTTTCGGATTCAGAGCTTTTCAGTGACAGGCTTGTGAATATTTTGGGCTGGTGGGGGGATACAGCCAGCATCCCCACTTATGGCGGAACCCCGACAACGCGCCTGGATGTGTTTTTGGGTGTAGATTATAACGACGCCAGTGTTGAGGCGGCGGTTCTTACGGCCCTGAATTCCTATATTCTGGGGGAGGGGGCGGAAGATGATGGAAATTTCGAGCATGATTTTCTCGGCGGGGCAACGGCCGTTGGTAACACGCTGTCCTATGTTGCAGGCGGGGCGGAGTCTGTGTGTAGCCATATGTATGATGTGTATTACCTTGCGAAATGTGAGGATTTTGACAAAAACCTTGCGTTTTTGACCTTTGATCAACTGATTGAAAGCGAGGAAGATCCCCGGCTTTTGCCTTGGGCTTGTGAAGCCAGGCACGGGATTACGGAGGCCTTGATCGCGCTGGCGGAGAATACTGAGGACGCTTTTGTCAATTACGACCCCCCAGAAACGCGGCTTGATCTGATGACGTTTTATTTTGCCGGGTGTGCGGGGCCGCCTATCCCAACGGGTGTCAGGGTTCTGATTGAAGATTATGGTACGGATATTTTCGGTAATCCGGTCTTAATTCGGGATGAAGACTTTCCTGATATGGTCTGCCCCAATCCCTCTTGCTCTGTAGAGTATGGCGGGGGTGCCTGTGTTGAATAAAAAACAAACACCGAAAACACATTTGCACAGAGCCGCCATATTGGCGTAAAATCATATGAGGGAGCATTTTTAATGAACGGAATAACAAAACGGCTGGTTCTTCTTTTGCTGCTTGTCTGCGGGCTTGGGTTGGTGCAGTCAAAACAAGAGGTTTGCGCGCAAGGAATTTTTGCCGAGGATGCGTGTGATCCCGATTATTACGAATCCCTGAAGGCGCGAGCATGGCTTGAGGCGCAGCGGGAAATTACCCAGAACCAGAATTTGATTTTCAAGCCCGACAGCGTATTGGAATATACGTGTTTTGATTCTTTTCTCGACCATATGGCTTTGACAACCATAGAAAGACCGCTTTTCAGCATGAGTGATCGATGGGGAGAGCCTGCGGGGGATATTGAGGCCTCCCTTAGCAATGTCGCGGCGGCGGCGGCGGGGTATGATGTTTCGAACTTTACGCTTGGTGTACTTGGTGGAAGGACTGAGGTTCCTTACGATATCAGGGCCGAGGCTGCTTCTGCCCCTTATGGTTGTAATACGATGAATGAAATTTGGATGGTTGCTAAATGCATGAATTTTATTCAAAACCCGGAGACTGATGGTTTCTTTACGTTTCAACAATATGCTGACTCTGATGATAGGCGTACTCTACCCACGCCTTGTACGGAATTGGCAGCCTATCAAGAAAATCTAGATATCGCGCTTCTCGATCCACCATGGCAAGAAGATGCGGTGTTTACCTATTTCGAGGATGTGTTTCCACCGATCGGATCATGCGGCACCGAGTTTTCAATGCTTACAACCGGGCTTATCATTAATCGTGCCAATGCAGATCCTGCTTCTTACCTAGAACGTGTCTGTCTTGTTCCAGGATGCCATTATGTTCCTGCATCCTATGAAGCGGGTGAGTGTATTTTGGTTGAAAACCCTGAGTGATTTATAGGGCTGAGGCTAATTTAAAAACTCTTTAAGCTGTCTTTTGAGCCCTTCATTGTCTGGCTGCATGGCCAGCAGAGTTAAAACGGTTTGCAGGTTTTTTGTTTGGTCGATTTTGATGGTTTCGGGCGCGATTGACGGGGAGGGCGGTGCAGATCGGCTTTGTTTTTTTGTCTCTTCCAGCTTTACGCGCATCCCCTCCAAAAGATCGGGGTTGTTTCTGGTGATTTGATTGCGGGTTTCACGCAGCTGCTCAAGCGCGGCTTTGCGCAAGGAACGGCTTTTTCTGTCTTGTAATATGCGTTTCATCACTTTATGAACCCTCAATCCATTGATTGACTTTTATTTTACCCTGAAACGTCCTAAAACATCGTTACTAACTTATTATATACGGGTTTTAAAAGTTTCCATGCTCAATCTTTATCAAAATATTACGCAAGCGAGCGCGCCTGTGCTGAATGCCCTGCTGGCCCGCCGCTTAAAGCGTGGAAAAGAAGATCCGCAGCGTGTGGAGGAGCGAAAAGGTGTTTCTGTTAAGAAAAGACCGGAAGGGGATTTATGCTGGATTCATTCCGCCAGTGTGGGAGAATCTCAATCTGCCTTGATTCTGATTACGCAATTCAAGGATCGTTTTCCGGATGTGCGCTTTTTGGTGACCACGGGCACAAAAACTTCGGCTGAGTTGATGGAGAAACGGCTGCCAGAGGGTGCTTTTCATCAATTTTATCCTCTTGATCACCCGGAATGGGTGCGGCGTTTTCTTGATCACTGGCGGCCTGATCTCGTGCTTTGGATGGAATCGGAGATTTGGCCGAATATGCTTTTGGAGGTCAAGCGGCGGGATATTCCGGCTGCGCTAGTGAATGCACGACTTTCGAAGAATTCCTTTCAGCGCTGGCAGCTTCTGAAAAACACTATCCGGGTTTTGCTGAGCGGGTTTGATATTATTCTTGCACAAAGCGACACTGAAGCCGGTTATTTTAAGGCATTGGGGCAGAGAAATGTGCATGTCACAGACAATCTTAAGTACAGTTCCGCGCCCTTAAAGGCGGATAAGGATGATTTAACATCCTTTAACAATGCCATTGCGATGCGGCCGTGCTGGGTTTTTGCCAGCACGCATAAAGGCGAGGAAGTGCTGGCGGCGCGGGTGCATGATGTTTTGAAGTCGCAGTTTCCTGAATTGCTGAGTATCATTATTCCCCGTCACCCTTCGCGGCGAGAGGAGATTAATTCTGCGCTTAAAGGTTTTAACCTCCATCTTGCCTTCAGGGGAGAGGGGCGCGTTTTACCTGCGCGCAATACTGACCTTTATGTTGTGGATACGATGGGTGAGTTGGGTCTGTTTTACCGCGCCGCCCCCATTGCCTGCATCGGGCGTACATTTTCAGATGACGGCGGCGGCGGGCATAATCCGATCGAAGCGGCGCAGCTTCATTGCGCGGTTTTGCACGGCCCACATGTCCAGAATTTACAGGACATATTTGATGAAATGGAGAACGCGCAGGCCTCCCTTCCCTTGCGGGATGAGCAGCATCTGGCCGAAACCCTGCACAGGCTGCTGAGCGACCCTTTGGAATTGCAGAAACGCCGCGACGCCGCCCTTAAATTTGCGCAGAACAAAACGGCCGTGATCGACCGCGTTATGGAACAGCTCTGCCCTATGATGCAAAATGCATTGATTCGAAAGGATACTGCGGCATGACCTTGAAAACTCCCTCGTTTTGGTATCGCCAGAGCAGCGCGCCACAAGGTTTGCGGGAGATACTGCTGACGCCTTTTTCAGCACTTTATGCGCTGTCGTATACACTTCATCAAAGCACCAAGGAAACCTATAAAAGCACCATTCCGGTGATTTGCGTCGGCAATGTTGTGGCGGGCGGTACGGGCAAAACGCCGACCGTGATTGCGATCTTGGACTTGATTGTCAAAAACGGATTGGCAAAGAACCCCCATATTCTTATTCGCGGGTATGGCGGCGCGGAAATGGGGCCGACCCTTGTGAATGCCACCAGGCATAATTCCTGGGATGTCGGGGATGAGGCTTTGATTCTGGCGCAGTATGCGCCGACGATTGTCGGTGGGGATCGGGCCAATAGCGCGAAACTGGCGGAGCGTTTGGGCGCCGATTTATTGCTGATGGATGACGGGATGCAAAATCCGGGGCTGCATAAGGATCTTAAACTTGTGGTGATCAACGGCGAGATGGGATTTGGAAACGGCAAGATGATGCCTGCCGGCCCTCTGCGCCAGCCGCTGAGCCGCGGCCTGCAGCAAGCCGACGGGTTTATTCTGATCGGTGAGGATTTGCGCGAGAGTGCGCAGCGTTTGCATGCCGATAAGCCTGTGCTGCGGGCGAATCTGGAGGCCAGCACATATACAACCCTTGATAAGAACGCGTCCTACCTCGCCTTTGCCGGTCTTGGCTATCCCGAGAAATTCTTTAACTTTCTGCGGAATGAAATGGGTTTAAAGCTTGCCGATACCGTGGTTTTCAGCGATCACCATCCTTATGACGATACCGATCTGCTCCAGCTTCATAAACATGCGCAATCCCTTAACGCGACCCTTTTAACAACGCGCAAAGATGCGATGCGCCTTCCGGATCTTGAGGGGATTGCCGTTCATGTTATGCCCGTGGATATGCGTTTTGAGGACGAGGATGCCTTGCTCGCCCTCATCAAAAAGGTCATCAAATGAAGCGACTTCAATATTTTCTCGAAGCGATCTTTGTTAAGTTTGTGTTTTTTGTTTTCTCCTCCCTGCCTGCGCGCACGGCGTCCGATATCGGCGGGATGATCGGCGGGATGATCGGCCCCAGACTTGCCGCCAGCCGCAAAGCCCATCGCAATCTCACCCGCGCGCTCCCTGACGTGCCAAAGGATGACACGATCAAGGGGATGTGGACGCATTTGGGGCGCGTGATTGCCGAATACCCGCATCTTGAAATCTTGAGCCGTGAGGTCGAAGTGATCGGCGGGGAGCATCTTAAAGAAGCCCTCAACAGCGAAAACGGCGCGATTTTCTTTGGCGCGCATTTGGGAAACTGGGAGTTGAATGCGGCGGTGGTGCTGACGCAATTCGGTGTTGCGCCGAACCTGACGTACCGCACGCCGAATAACCCGTTTGTCGATAAGATGCTTATGGAGGCGCGAGCAATAAACGGGCAGATATCGGGTTTTCCAAAATCGGCGGCGGGCGGAAAAGGACTCATGAAGGCTTTGAAGGCCGGCGAATGCGCCGGAATATTGATTGACCAGAAATATAATGAGGGCGTATCCGTGCCTTTCTTCGGTATGGAAGCGATGACCAATCCCGTTTTCGTGCAACTGGCGCAGAAATATAATTGCGCCCTTGTCCCGATCCGAAATGAGAGGGTTGAAGGAACCCAGTTTCGCCTTAATATCTATGATCGGCTGGCAGTTTTTAATAAAGATGGCTCCCCGCGGGTGGTTGAAGATGTTATTAAAGAAGCGCATGGCCTGCTTGAGGGCTGGATAAGAGAGCGGCCCGAGCAATGGCTATGGCTGCATAGACGATGGAAAGATTAAGACGTTAGCGTCATTGCGAGTAAGGCTGAAAGCCTGACGCGGCAATCTAGATTGCTTCGCTGCGCTCGCAATGACAAAAAAGGCATGAATAATAGTCGTTTGATTTTTCTTTTTAAGCAGGCGCAAGCGACGACGAATAGTTGACCTATTTTAGGAGTGCAGCAACGCACTTAAAAAGGAAAAGCAAATGAGTAAGCATTATGATTATTTTGTGATTGGCGCGGGGTCCGGCGGGGTGCGCTCGGCGCGGATAGCGGCGGGGCACGGCGCGAATGTCGGCGTGGCGGAGGCCTCAGACCTTGGCGGTACCTGCGTGAACCTGGGGTGCGTGCCGAAAAAATTGTTGGCATACGCGTCCGATTACGGATTTCATTTTGAAGATGCGCGGGGGTTTGGGTGGGACGCGCCGGAACGCACAGCATTTGATTGGGCGAAGCTGATTACCAATAAGAATAATGAAATCAGCCGCCTGAACGGTATTTATCAGAAACTGCTTGATAATGCGGGGGTGGATATCATTCGCGGCTTTGCGAAATTCACGGATGCGAACACGGTGGACGTAAACGGGGAAACCGTTACAGCGGATAAATTCCTGATCGCCGTCGGCGGCACGCCTCGCCGCCCTGTGCATGAAGGCGCGGAGCATATGATTGTGTCTGATGATGCGTTTTTTCTTCCGAAACTGCCGAAAGAGATCGTGATTGTCGGCGGTGGTTATGTGTCGGTGGAGTTCGCGCATATTTTCCATGGCCTCGGCGCACATGTGACCCTGCTTTATCGCGGGGATTTGTTTTTGCGCGGTTTTGATAATACCATCCGCCTTGCGCTGGCGGAGGAAATGCGCAAAAGCGGCATTGATCTGCATTTTAATTGCGACGTAGAGCGCGTGGAGAAAATCGGCGAGCGTTTCACAGTCCACACCACCCAAGGCCATGCGATTGCGTGTGATACCGCGATGTCGGCGATTGGCCGTGACCCGAAGATTGATGGGCTGGGTTTAGAGGCAGCGGGCGTGAAGACGGCGCGCAGCGGCCATATCGAGGTCAACGATCACTATCAAACCTCGGTGCCCCACATCTATGCGCTCGGCGATGTGACGGACACCCCTGCCCTGACCCCTGTGGCGATTTCCGAAGGGCATGTTCTGGCGGATCGTCTGTTCGGGCAAATGCCGCAGCGCGCTGTGAATTATCACAACATCGCAACAGCCGTGTTTTCCTATCCCCCGATTGCGACCGTGGGCATGGGCGAGGAAGAAGCCTTAGAAAAAGGGCATGACATCACGGTGTATAAATCCGATTTTCGCCCCATGAAACACACGCTTTCGGGGCGCGATGAGCGTAGCGTCATGAAGCTTATTGTAGAAACGTCGAGTGACCGTGTACTCGGCGTTCACATGATGGGCTTAGATGCGCCGGAGATCATGCAGGGCTTTGCTGTGGCCTTGAACTGCGGCGCGACGAAGGCGGATTTTGACCGCACAATGGCGATGCATCCGACGTCCGCAGAAGAATTCGTGACTATGCGCACGGGCGAAAAGAAGACCGCGCCTTAGGTTAGAGATGTCATCGCGAGCATATGCGAAGCGATCCACACGTCCATTTAACCGGATTGTCGCGCCGCTCAGGGGCGGCTCGCAATGACATTAATTGATTGTTTTTGAATTCTCAGAAGACTTATTCCCCTGCCCCAGCGCGAGAATGAAGTCTGTGTGCTGTGCCTTCGGGAAAGGCTGGTTGCCTGATTTGACATCTTCTTCGGCGAGCGCATAGATCCGAGCGAGATTGGCGGCATAAAGCTTCTGCCCCGCATCGGAGAGAAAGTGCCGCTGGCAAATTGCATCGAGAAACTCGACGATGTGTTCAGGCTTGGCATCATGCGCGCCGAGTTCATCGCGCACCAGAACGGTTTCATATGTGGTCAGCGCATAGCTTAACCCCGCAGAGGTCGCCATATCCGCTTCATGCAGCAAGCACGCCATAAGGCAAACTTTTGGCTCACGCTCCAAAATCTTGAGATCAGTTGAAAGATTAAGGCGGTCGAATTTTTTGCTGTCGCCCAGAAAATGAAAACGATAGGCCGCTTTCATCTGCATGACCGAACTGGTGGGATCATGCAGCGGTGAAACTTCTGTGGCCACGACCAAAGCTTTCAGGATTTCCTCCTGATCTATGCCGACGGCCTGCAAATACGGCATCGCCAAAGCAACCGATTGTAGTTCCAGACGGCTCGGGATAAAGACCCCTTTCACCGTATTGCCCCGCCCATCATGGCCGTAATCATGGATGCAGGCGGCGATCAGCAACAATGCCATGTTTTCTTCGCTCAGAGCCTTGGCGGTGCCGCCATAGATGCGGTTATGCACGTCGATCAAGCGGATGACCTGAAGCACGACTTTGCGGAAGTGATTATTGTTATGATAGGGCTGGTTGTTCTCAACCTCACCCAAGATGGAGGCCATCATAAGCCCCAGAATATGATCGGGGGCTTTGACGCCCAAATGCATCGCGGCGGCGGCGCAGAGCGCGGCAAGCGTTGGCGGCTTGCCCAATACGTGCCAGCGGCGCAAGTAATCAATACAATCATCCGTGCTTTGCGCGATATTCGCGCTGCCGGTGAAGATAAAACGCTCCGCCTGCACCCGCGCGATATCACTCGCCAGAGAGGCCTGCACTATAGCCGACACCTCCGACAAATCGGGGCGCGACCCTATAAAGGTTTTATCACAGGCTTTTAATGCGGATTGGAACTTGGAAACGTCACTCATGGCGCTCAGTTTACCCTCTTTCTAATCATTTGTAAAAGCGAAGCGTTTACTTTATAAATCCTACTCTTATTTCATTTGTGCGAAGGCTTGGAGTGAATGCGCATGACACAAAACTGGACAAAAGACAGCTGGAGATCAAAACCGATCGAGCAAATGCCGGTCTATAAGGATCAGGCTGCGCTTAAGGCCGCAGAAGAAGAACTGCGTAGCTTTCCCCCGCTTGTGTTTGCCGGTGAAGCCCGCAACCTCCAGCGCGCTCTGGGTGACGTGGCCTTGGGGAACGGCTTCCTGCTTCAGGGCGGGGATTGCGCCGAGAGCTTCGCCGAGTTCAGCGCGAACCATATCCGTGATACATTCCGCGTTCTGTTGCAAATGGCGGTGGTGATGACTTATGGCGGCTCTTTGCCTGTGGTGAAGGTTGGACGGATGGCGGGGCAATTCGCCAAGCCGCGCTCCAGCGACATGGAAACCATAGATGGTGTGACACTGCCCAGCTATCGCGGCGATAATATCAACGGCCTTGAATTCACCGCCGAAGCGCGGGACCCAGACCCTGCGCGTCTTATCCGCTCCTACCACCAAGCGGCCTCAACGCTCAATCTTTTGCGCGCTTTTGCCAAGGGCGGCTATGCGGATCTTAACCGCGTTCATGGCTGGAATCTGGATTTCGTGGGAGACTCCCCGCTGAAGGCTAAATACGAAGAGCTGGCGGAGCGGATCAGTGACGCGCTTCGTTTTATGGCGGCCTGCGGCGTTACAGCCGAAAGCGTGCCGAATATTCATCAGGTCGATTTTTATACCTCGCATGAAGCCCTGCATCTGAATTACGAAGAAGCGATGACCCGCGAGGACAGCTTGACGGGCGATTATTATGATACATCGGCGCATATGCTCTGGATCGGGGCGCGTACGCATCAACTGGATAACGCGCAGATTGAATATGTGCGCGGCGTGAAAAACCCATTGGGGTTGAAATGTTCGCCAACGCTTGAGCCTGATGAGCTTATCCGTTTGATTGATGTCCTGAACCCCGACAACATCCCCGGTCGCCTGACGTTGATTGCCCGTATGGGTCATGAGCAGGTGCATGAAAAGCTCGCGCCATTGGTGCGGAGAGTGAAGGAAGAAGGCCGCGCAGTTGTTTGGTCCTGTGACCCCATGCATGGCAACACCTATAAATCTCCCTCCGGTTATAAAACCCGTAAATTCGGCGATATTCTGGCCGAAGTGCGCGGGTTCTTTGCTGTGCACAAAGAAGAAGGCACTCATCCGGGCGGCGTGCATTTTGAAATGACAGGCGCGAATGTGACGGAATGTGTCGGCGGCGCAGAGAAGATCGGCGATGAAGACCTCTCCAGCCGTTACCACACCGCGTGCGATCCGCGCCTGAATGCCAATCAGTCTTTGGAGCTCGCATTCTTGGTGGCTGAGGAACTCAAAACTGTGCGCCTTGGGGAAGACCTGAAACCTGTGGCGGCGGCGGCGGCGGAATAGACGTTGGTGTCTCGTCATTGCGAGGAGCGTTAGCGACGCGGCAACCCAGATCCTCCAATATTCGTGGATTGCTTCGCTCGGCTCGCAATGACATATTGAAAACGTTATGACACAGATTTCTCTCACGCTTGCACAGATAAACCCTACCGTTGGCGCACTTCATGGGAATGCGGAGATTATTCTCGGCATCTGGGAAGCCGCCAGTACCGACCTCATCATTTTTCCCGAACTTTGTGTGTGCGGCTATCCGCCAGAAGACCTTGTGCTGAAGCCTGCCTTTATTGACGAAGTAAAATCTTGTGTTGAGCGTATATGCGAAAAATCGAAAACCTTCAAATCTGCCGCGCTGATTGGGTGTCCGTGGAGAATTGACGGGCAGATTTATAACGCCGCGCTGTTGATTGAGGGCGGAAAAATCATCCTTACCCAAGCCAAACACGACCTTCCCAATTACGGCGTATTTGATGAATGCCGCGTCTTTGCGAAAGGCGCTTTGCCAGATGCTTTCACTTTTCGCGGGGTGAAAATCGGCATCGCGATTTGCGAAGACCTCTGGTTCCCGCAAGTCGCCGCGCATTTAAAATCGCAAGGTGCGCAAATCTTGCTCGTGCCCAATGCCAGCCCGTATGAAATCTCCAAAGATGATACACGCGAAGATATCGCAAAACTCCGCACACGCGAAACAGGTCTGCCGATTGTCTATGTGAACCAGATCGGCGGGCAGGACGAGATTGTTTTTGACGGCGCGAGCTTTGTGATGAGCGCGGATGGCGAGATAGTTTTTCAAATGCCTGAATTTGAAGAAGGCACCCTCACCTGTCATCTCGACCGAGCGGTTGCTAGCGGAGAGATCTTCATAGACTGCCAACAAGAAAGATCCCTCGGCTTCGCTCGGGATGACAAAGACGGCATGGAGGAACTTTATAACGCGCTTGTGCTTGGCCTTCGGGATTATGTGCGCAAGAACGGGTTTCCGGGAATATTGCTCGGCCTTTCAGGCGGGATAGACAGCGCGATTTCCGCCGTGATCGCCGCCGAGGCTGTCGGTGCGCAGAATGTGCAATGTGTGATGATGCCCTCGCGCTTTACCTCGCAGGACTCTTTGGATGACGCCAAAGCGCAGGCCGAGAATTTGGGCTGTCCGTATATGGTACTTTCAATCGCCGAACCGATGGCCGCTTTTGAAGGCGTAATCCCCAGCCTTGCCAATACCGCGCATGAGAATATGCAATCGCGCACGCGGGGGTTGATCCTGATGGCGCTCTCCAATTCCAACGGCAAGATGCTGCTGTCTACCGGTAATAAATCTGAAATGGCGGTGGGCTATGCCACTCTATACGGCGATATGTGCGGCGGGTTTAATGCGCTGAAGGATTTGTATAAAACTGAAGTCTATGCGCTGTCGCGCTGGATTAACCGCGAGCGGGAGATCATCCCGACCCGTATTATCACCAAAGCCCCTACGGCGGAGCTTAAAGACAATCAAACTGATCAGGACAGTTTGCCCGCATATGATGTTCTGGATGATATTCTGCAGTGCCTGATCGAACATGAAATGGATGTCAGTGAAATCGCGAAGCGCGGGCATGACGCCGCCACGATCAACCGCGTTTGGGCGATGCTGGACCGCGCCGAATATAAACGCCGCCAGGCCCCGCCGGGGGTGAAAGTCACCTCCCGCGCCTTTGGCCGCGATCGCCGCTATCCGATCACCAATAAATTCGGGAAAGAGTGATTTTTTATAATTCTACAGGTTCAACAAAAAATTTAATATTAAAGATAAACGGGTTGTGCGCTCCGTGAGCGCGAATATCACCATTTGCCATTGCCGCTTTCGTTTCTACAACCTCTCTCGATGAAACAAAAACTCCCACACTCCCTCGCGCAAATGCAGTTCTTAACTTGTCGAAAGCTTCTTCCGCGCTCAGATTAAAGTTATCCCTTAATATGTTTAAATGGCAATCTGTTGCAAAAGGTAACGGAGCTAGAGAATGAAGCGAAACCTGATATTGTTTTGGAGGTTCGGTTTTTTTCTTCGTGGCCGTAATAACACCCGACCGATTATCTTCAATTACAGACACAATATTCCTCATGTTTTATTTATTATGGATAGTCTTTTAACAATATCTTCTAACTTATGTCAATAATTTCTTAGCCTTTATTTTTCTCTGAAACTCTTCTATACACATGGGTTCACAAGGAGTTTTACTTTATGTCAGTCAAAGTTCGTTTTGCCCCCTCGCCCACCGGAATGCTGCATGTCGGCAATGCGCGTACAGCCCTGATTACATGGCTGTTTGCGCGCAGCCAGCGCGGTCATTTCCTGCTGCGGATTGACGATACAGATGCGGAGCGCTCCGAAGTTCAATACGAAGAAGCGATCAAGGAAAGCCTGATCTGGCTGGGAATGGATTGGGATGATAACGCCAATCAAAAAAACCGCATGGATCTTTATGAAGCCAGAATTCAGGAATTAAAAGACAAGGGCTTCATTTACGCCTGTTATGAAACGCCCGAAGAACTGGGGCTTAAACGCAAAGCTTTGCTCAACCAGGGCAAGCCGCCGATTTATGATCGCGGCGCACTAAACCTTACGCCCGAACAGATCGCGAAATTCGAAGCGGAGGGGCGCAAACCGCATTGGCGGTTTAAGCTGAGTCATGCCCCGATCATGTGGAATGACCATATTCGCGGCGAAGTGAAGTTTGAAGGCGGCGATCTTTCAGACCCTGTGGTCATCCGCGAAAACGGTCAGCCCCTCTATCACCTATGCTCGGTGATTGATGATGTTGATTTCGGGATTACGCATATTGTGCGCGGCGAAGATCATGTGTCGAATACGGCCACGCATGTGCAGATGTTTGAAGCTTTGGGCGCGAAGCCGCCGGAATTTGCGCATTTACCGCTGATTTCTGATGCCGAGGGCGGCAAGCTCTCCAAGCGTATGGGGTCCTTAAGCATCATAGACATCCGCGATGAAGACGGGCTGGAGCCCATGGCGGTGAACAGCCTGCTGGCGCGGATGGGAACGTCTGACCCTATCGAGGCTTTGACGTCTTTGCAGCCGCTCATTGACGGGTTTGATTTTTCCAAATTCTCCCGCGGCACGCCGAAATTTGATCCTGCGGAATTGCTGCGGCTGAATGCGAAAATTCTGCATGAAACGCCGTATGAGGCGATTAAACCCCGCGCCGAAGGGGTTGATGAAGAGTTTTGGCTCGCGGTGCGGGCGAATCTTGAGAAGCTCGGCGATGTACAGGATTTGCATAGGATTGTTGCGGGCTCAATTACTCCCGTGATCGAGGAGCCGGAGTATATCGCCGCAGCATTAGCGGCTCTGCCCGATCATTTTGATGAAAACACATGGGGCGCGTGGACATCGGCCTTGAAAGAAAGCACGGGCCGTAAGGGTAAGGCCCTATTCATGCCGCTTCGCCAGGCCTTGACCGGAATGGAACATGGGCCGGAGATGGATAAACTCCTGCTGTTGATCGGCCCTGAAAAAGTGCGCGAGCGTCTGTCATTCAAGAAAGCCGCATAAAAAACACTGTTCCTTGTTATTGAGAGCGTGAGCGAAGCAATCCAGATTGCCGCGTTAGACCTTCGGCCTTCCTCGCAATGACAAAAGAAATAAAAAAAACGCCCCGCCGATCTTTTGATCTTGCGGGGCGATGACTTAAATAGCATGTGAACCCTCAAATGCTATTTCCTAGGAAAACTGGTTTTAATGCGCTGTCTTTTTCAGCAAAATCAGAAACTTTTCAAGTTTCTTGATATCCATTTCGCGGGCTTGCGGCCAAAGTGCCTTTACGGTGTTTTCAAAACTTTCATGCCCTTTTATAAAAAGGTGGTCGCATAAGAGAAGCTTTCTTCTCGGATTAAGCACCGCAAATTCCTCAATAATATTGAGCTGCTTTGGCAGTTTGCGGATTAAACTGGTAACGGTTGAGCGCATCATGCTTCTCCCCTTCGCAATCTTTCGATCTTTGGTATATGATTAAACGATACACAGAAGTTAACAAAAAGTAAATTTTTTTCTTAATATTCAATAATAACAAACAGTTACAATGAACTCAGATATTTGCATAATCCTAACAAATCCGCAAATGGGCGAAAATATAGGCGCAGCAGCCCGGGCGATGGCCAATTTCGGTTTCTCCGATTTACGCCTTGTAAACCCCCGGGATGGCTGGCCGAACCCGAAAGCCGACAGCCTTGCTGCGGGAGCGTTCTCTGCAATCCCTATGCCAACACTCTATGAAAGTTTATCCGATTCTCTCCATGACTGTCATTGTTCCTATGCTACAACCGCAAGGCGCAGGCATTTGATGAAGCCCGTTATGAGCCCGCAGCAAGCGGCGGGGGAGGCTTTGCGGCATGTTGCAAGCGGGAAGAAGGTTGCTCTTGTATTCGGCGCTGAACAATCGGGGATGAGTAACGAGGACCTGTCACTGTGCAGCGCGGTGGTGAATATTCCGACCAACCCGGAATTTTCTTCCCTCAATCTGGGGCAAGCCGTGCTGCTTATGGTCGCGCAGATCGGATTGCAGGGCGTGAGCGATGCGCCCCCTGCCCCGCCGCATAGCAGAAAAATAAGCCCGCCCGCCACAGGTCAAGAACTTGACGATTTTCTGCAAAGGCTTAAGGAAGAACTCGAACATGCCGATTTCTTTAAAGCCCAGGATTTGAAACCGACGATGGTGCGCAATATCCGCAATATTTTTACGCGCGGCGGCCTGACGCAGCAGGAGGTTAAAACCCTGCATGGGATTGTGTCCGCTCTCATCCATAAACAACCATAAAAAAAGCCGCCCATGTGAGAGCGGCTTTTTAATAAAATTCGTTATTCCGATCATCGCGCGCGATGGAGGAAACTTCCGATGTCACGAACCCGTTGATCCCTCACATATGTTCGGGATGACAATAGGACGTTATCTTGAATAGAATTCGACGATCAGGTTTGGTTCCATTTGAACGGCGTAAGGCACGTCTTCGAGTTGTGGAATGCGAATATATGTCGCTTTCATCGCTTTTTGGTCAACATCAACATAGTCCACCAATTCACGCTCAGCAGAGGCTTGCGCTTCGATCACCATTGGAATGTTGCGAGACGCTTCACGCACTTCGATGACGTCGCCTTCTTTCACCTGGTAAGACGGGATGTTTACGATTTGGCCGTTCACCAAGATGTGTTTGTGGTTCACGAACTGACGCGCGGCGAAGACCGTCGGCACGAATTTCGCGCGATAGATCACGGCGTCCAGACGACGTTCCAAAAGACCGATCAGGTTTTGTCCGGTATCGCCACGAAGACGGTCGGCTTCGGCGAAGTAACGACGGAATTGTTTTTCGCCGATATTGCCGTAATACGCTTTCAGCTTTTGCTTGGCCATCAACTGCTGACCATAGTCAGAGAGCTTGCCACGGCGGTTTGCACCGTGCATACCCGGAGGCACCTGGCGTGTGTTAAAGGGAGATTTCGCGCGGCCCCAGAGGTTTCCTCCGATGCGGCGGTCGATTTTATGTTTGGCGCTTAAACGCTTTCCACTCATGATATATGTCCTTTCATAGACGGTTTGTTTTTTCTTATCCCGATCAACCAGCAGGTATTGAACTCAATCAACAAAGGGCATTCACCCTTTTTGCTCAGGAATAGGGGTGTTTATAAGGATTTTTGGGGCGATGTCAAAGTTTTTATTTGCCGCGCCGGATGTCCCTATCCTGAATTTAATTGATTTTTCCTAATCAAATTTGCTACAAACTATATGCGGTTTAGAATTCAATGACAGGCTTGGCCATGTTTACGACCAATTCATCCTTAAGCCTTGAAACAACACAGACACTCGGCTGCGGCTGCGCTATGTGCATGAGCGGCAGAAGCGACGGCGCAGCGAATATCGATAATTCCGCCCTAAACACCGATGCATTAGGCGCGCCCACGGTTGCCGCCACGAAAGAACAATTTTCCGATTATTTGACTTCGGGTTTCTGGAGCGCGCTTTCGGGGTGGAGCGTTCCGAATTGGGGCGGGATCAGCGATTTCACTTACAGCATCTCAGGATACAGCGCGAATAATGTTTTGGGGATTGAGCGCGCGCTGGCGCAATGGTCGGATGTGGCCGATATCACCTTCACACAGGTGTCCGCAGGTAACGGCAATATTGATATTTTCAGCCCCAGCGTCAATGAAGCGGCAACGCGGTATTATAATAATGGCGCAGGTACAAGTGGCGGAAACGTAGACGAAGCGCGGATCAGTGTGAACGTGTCTACGGGCAGTTATGGCACCGATATGTCGGATTTCGGCAATTACGCTTACATGACCATCATTCACGAGCTTGGCCATGCGCTCGGCCTTGGCCATAGCGGCCTTTACAATGGCGGCAATCCTACTTACGCGAATGATGCGATCTGGACGAATGACACCCGCCAATATTCGGTGATGTCGTATTTCAATGCGGACCAAAGCGGCGCGGATCATATTCATGGCGGCATTCGTGAATATGCCTCGACGCCTCAGCTTTTCGACATTTATGCCGTGCAGCAGCTTTTTGGCGCGGATATGACCACGCGGGCGGGGGATACGGTTTACGGGTTTAACTCCACGGCGGGCCGCGCTGAATTTGACTTCACAATGAATGTATTTCCGGTTGTGACGATTTGGGATGGCGGCGGGATTGATACTTTGGATGTTTCAGGATACGCGGATAACCAGACCATCCGCCTGAGCGAAGGCGCGTTTAGTAATGTCGGCGAATTTATCAGCAATGTCGCGATTGCCTATGGCGCGGTGATTGAAAACGCAATCGGCGGCAGCGGGAATGATTACATCTACGGCAACGGCGCGGATAACATTCTGATTGGCGGGGCGGGTGATGATCAACTTTTCGGTGGCGCGGGAACAGACAGCACCATATATCAACTGGATTTTGTGAATTACACCTTAACAAATCTGGGCGGCGCGCTTCAGGTTGTTGCCCTTACTGGCAGCGAGGGCACTGATACTCTTACGAGTATTGAAAAAATTATTTTCGCGGACGGCGTGTTCGAAAATGGATTGTTTGCGCCTGATGCCCCTCCTCCCAATGTTGACCCGGTGGCACAAGATGATGTGTTCGGGGGTGACGAAGATGCGCCGCTGATCGGCAATGTCCTTGTCGATAACGGAAACGGCGCGGATAGTGATAGTGATGGCGGGACGCTCAGCGTTGTTGCCGGTACGCTCACGACTGCCCAAGGTGGCTCTGTGATCCTGCTCTCCAATGGTGATTTCACATACGATCCTGTGGCTGATTTCTTTGGGCAGGACAGCTTTGAATACACGCTTATAGACGGTCAGGGCGGCTCTGATATCGGCACGGTTACTTTGAATATTGCCGATGTCCCCGAACCCGCGCCGCAAACAGCGGTGCTATATGAGGCCGAGGACCTGACCCTTTCAGGCTATGCGATTAAGGGGCACAGCCTTGCATCGGGCAAAAAATATGTCGAGCTGGAAGGCGGCATCGGCGAAACCGCGACGATCGATACGGTCTTTGACGGGGTTACGGGCGCGTATGATTTGCGGATCAAATATTATGACGAGAATGACGGCAATACATCATATTCGCTCCGCATAAATGGCAGCGAAGTCGATAGCTGGATCGCGAATGAGGATACGGGCGTTTCTTATTTCTCGGGCTTTAGCGAGCGGTATCATGTGATTAACGGCTTCAGCATTGCCAATGCTGATGCGGTTCAACTGGCGGTGACGCGTGGTGGGTATGACCTCGGCATCGTCGATACGATCGAATTTGCTTTGGAAGGTGCGGAGCCGCCTCCGCCGCCGCCCCCTCC
>CAYGJS010000023.1:0-32589 GCA_964350435.1 uncultured Micavibrio sp. | reverse complement strand
GGGCTTAAACAGAGCGCAAAATCAATCCCTTCCCCTCCCCGAGGGGAAGGTTAGGATGGGGAGCAAATCCCCCGAAACCATAAAACACGCCCAAGAGCTTAGGAAAAATCCAACCGAAGCAGAGCAAACACTCTGGCACGCGCTCAATAATAAACAACGCGGCGTTAAATTCCGAAGACAGCACCCGCTCCCGCCCTATATTGTCGATTTTGCCTGCATCGAAAAGAACCTCATCATTGAAATCGACGTCGGACAGCACGATGAGCAAAAAGAGCATGACATGGCGCGCACAGCCTTTTTAGAATCTAGCGGGTTTCAAGTTATACGCTTTTGGAATAACGAAATTTTGCAAAACCTTGAAGGCGTTTTAGAAACAATACAAACCACCCTCGATACCGCATCCCCTCCCCCTCAAAGGGGGAGGGTTAGGGTGGGGGATGACAAAAATCTCTACGTCGACTGGATGGAGATTGAACGCATCAACGGCCAAGCGGTTGATGTTGGCCTGTATCGCCACCACGTAGACCCGATGAAACCATTCGCGGCCTCGATCGCCCCGCATGTGCAGGGCATGGCGGTGACATCGGCAACGCTTCGGGATTCCAGTAACGACGACCAAGCAGACTGGACAGCAGCCTTAAAGCGCAGCGGCGCGGAGTATCTCACCCCGCACCCTCAGATGCACGCCTTTTCCTCGCCGTTTAATTACGCCGAGCAAACCAAAATCTTTATCATCAATGATGTCCGCAAGGACGATCTGGGTCAGGTTTCGGGGGCTTACCGCGCCCTGTTTGACGCAAGCGGCGGCGGCGCGCTCGGCCTGTTCACAGCAATTTCACGCCTTCGCGCAGTCAATGACCGCATCGCCGGCGATCTGGAAGAGCGCGGCATCCCCCTCTATTCCCAGCATGTCGATGAGATCGACGCCGGCACGTTGGTCGATATGTTCCGCGAAGATGAAAAATCCTGCCTGCTTGGCACTGATGCCATCCGCGACGGGGTCGATGTTCCCGGGGAGAGCCTGAAGCTCATCGTCTTCGACCGCACGCCATGGCCGCGCCCCACCATCCTTCACAAAGCCCGCCGCGAAGCCCTAAAAAATAATGGGGGCGGACGGACATATGATGAAATGATTACGCGGCTGAAACTCAAACAAGCCTTCGGGCGGCTCATTCGGCGGCGCGCAGATAAAGGTGTGTTTGTCATGCTCGACCCCATGCTGCCGAGCCGCCTGCAAACCGCCTTCCCCGCCGATGTCGAAGTCGTGAAATGCGGCCTCGCCGAAGCCAGCGCAACGATTAAAGCGTTTTTAGATTAGCACCCCTAGGCAGCTACAGGTTCTGGAGCATTGCCAGCTTGCGAATTAAGACCATCATTATCATTTTGAGGTTGGATAAAGTCTTGAGCACCCGAATGAGCCTTAATAAAACGCCCCGCCAAACCACCAACGGTTCGACCATCATACATCAAATTCGGACGCATCTGAACTGCTTGAGTCTCCAAACCAACTTCAAGCTTAGCATCGCCATCATAATCATTCGCAACCACCTGACCAAGGCCTAAATCACCGAACTGACTTCTCAGACCCTTCAGGGGTGCTACCTGCGCGTTAAAAGTCTCACGCAAAGGTCTTAAAGCCTCTAATCGATCATTAAGCAAACCAGCAGCCTTTTCAACGCGTTCACGGGCTTTTATCAGTTTAGGTGAGCCTTCCAACTCCAGATTCGCTGTATCAATATTAGCTTGCAAAACTCTAAAGGCTATGATTTGCGGAGCATTGATGTCCTCACCGTCCGAAGTTTCAGCGCTCAGAGATGCAAATAATTGACTGAGTGCCTCTTTCCCTTGCGCTTTCGCCTCTTCTCGCGCCTTAGAGCCAGCAAAGAAACTTAAGCCTGAGCCTTTACCTTTACCTTCATTCGCAAGCATAAGGGCATCTTCAATTCTGGTTCTCAACGCTTTAAGATCACCACCATAGCCCGAAGCTATAAGCGATTGATCAATTCGACGAAGGCGTGTTTCGACCATACCGCTCAAGGCTTTATAATATGCAGCTTCGGCGTGTGAATAATTTTGTTTAAGCTTATCAAGGCTTCCCCCAGCGCCGCGCCCCCGCCGAACCTTTTTATAGGCTCGTTCTGCTGATTTTACCTCTGTTTGTTGGTCAGAAATAAGACCTTTTACGAACAGCCTTTTCCCTTCCAAATCTTCTTCCAGCAATGCCAACTGTGCATGTAATAAAGCGATATTCCGCTTAA
Source organism: uncultured Micavibrio sp. (assembly GCA_964350435.1). GTDB lineage: Bacteria > Pseudomonadota > Alphaproteobacteria > Micavibrionales > Micavibrionaceae > TMED27. Next base: position 30,331 of record CAYGJS010000023.1, on the reverse strand, counting down.
CCATTTTAAACCTAATAGCGAGATGTGCTATTCCTTCTGGCGACAAAGATTGTTCAGGCTCATCATCATCAGCAGCCTCAACAGCAGCAGCAGCACCGGCCTTAGCATCAGCAGCAGCATCACGATCAGCATCAGCAGCAGTATTTGAACCATCAGTATCAGTCATCAAAATTCTCCATCAATAATTTATGCAATATGCATTACCAGCTTTATGAAGATTATGTCAAGAAAAAATTCGCCCTGTGGACAAAATTCACTGCGCAATATTCAAACCCAATAGAATCGGCTCATGATAATATTGTTGCATATAAGGTTTTGCTCATTTTGAAAATATGAGCTATATAAATACGAACAGCAAAAACAATGCAGCAGGGATGGGAGCTTAAACAATGACTCCATTTATACGCGACATTAAAACCAAGGACCCCTTGAAGGTTTTTGCCTGCCTTGAGCATTTGCCCTACTCCCTGATCTTCGACAGCGCAGACCGCGCCCACAATGCCGCGCGCTATTCGTTTATTGTGTCCCACCCCATCGAAACCATTGAATCAAAAGACGGACGAATAACCCTGACCAATTGGGAAGAACAGACGGTTGTCGAGGGCGATCCGTTTGATGTCATCAAAGGCCGCCTGAACCATTGGATTCCCGATGCACAAACTGTGCGCGGCCTGCCGCCCTTTCAAGGCGGGGTCGCGGGGTATTTTGGCTATGATCTTGGCCGCGATCTCGAAAACCTGCCCGATATCGCCGCCCGCCACGCCGATATGCCCGATATGGCGGTGGGGATTTACGATCAGGTGATTGCCTTTGACCATCAAAAAAATCAGGCATGGATTATCACCTATGCCGACACCTATCATAATGCCCGCAAGAAACAGGATTATCTGCTCGGCCTGATCGACAACCCGCCTGCTCTGCCCTTATATAATGGCACCGATCTGGATTGGCATTCGAATTTTGAGGCCGATGAATATATCGACATGGTCGCCCGCGTCGTCGATTACATCCGCGCCGGCGATATCTTTCAGGCCAATCTCTCGCAGCGTTTTGACGCCCCGCTGCCTGAGGGCTTCGATCCTTTCGCACATTATATCAACATGCACATCGTCAACCCCGCCCCGTTTGCAACCTATATGAATTGCGGCAATTTTAAAATTTCCTCCGCCTCGCCCGAGCGTTTTATCACTGTAAAGGACGGAAAAGTCGAAACCCGCCCCATCAAAGGGACACGCCCAAGATCGGGCAGTCCGACCATGGACAAAATTTATCGCCGAGCCTTGATCGACAGCGAAAAAGACCGCGCCGAAAACACCATGATCGTTGATCTTTTGCGCAATGACCTCTCGAAAACCTGCCTTGCAAAATCTATAGAAGTGACCGATCTGTGCAAGCTCGAAACCTTCGCCAGTGTGCATCACTTGGTATCCACCGTGCGCGGCACGCTCAAGAAAAACAAGACTGCGCTCGATGTGTTGCGCGGCGCATTTCCGGGCGGATCAATCACCGGCGCGCCGAAAATCCGCGCACAGGAAATCATCGAAGAGCTGGAGCCCTCCCGCCGCGGCGTCTATTGCGGATCCATGGGCTATGTTGGATTTGACGGCAATATGGACAGTAACATCCTGATCCGCACGCTTGTATATGAAGCCGATAAAGTGAGCTTCCAGGTCGGCGGCGGCATCGTCGCCGATTCCAACCCTGACGAAGAATATCAGGAAACCTTCGACAAAGCCGAAGCCATCTTCCGCAGCTTCCAAGGTCAAAACGGCCTGCACGGCGCCGAAGTCGATGAAGACATTCTGATGGCGGGTTAAGCAATTGTCATTGCGAGGAGGTCAACAGACCGACGCGGCAATCCTCACAGATTGCTTCACTGCGTTCGCAATGACGTTCTCATTTATTTATCCTCCGCAATATGCTTAATTACCGCTCATGTATCTGGTTATAGACAACTACGACAGCTTCGTTCACAACCTTGCACGCTATGTTGAAATCGCGGGCGGGGACACGGAGATTGTGCGCAATGATGCAATCACGATTGAAGACATCCGCAAAATGAACCCATCGGGCATTGTCCTGTCCCCCGGGCCCTGCACCCCGAAAGAAGCAGGAATTTGCGTTGATCTGGTCAAAACGCTGGGAGCCAAGCTGCCGATCCTCGGCGTTTGCCTCGGCCACCAAGCCATCGGCGAAGCCTATGGCGCCGCCACAACCCGTACGCAGCCCATGCACGGCAAAGCCAGCCTCATCACCCATGACGGCAGCGGGATATTCAAAGGCCTGTCCTCGCCGATTACGGTCGGGCGCTATCACTCCTTGCATATTGACCTGCCCAGCGATAATGCACTGATTATCACCGCACAAGCAGGCGAGGAAATCATGGGCGTGCGCCATTTGCTGCACCCGATTTACGGCGTGCAGTTCCATCCCGAATCCGTTTTGACGCAGCATGGCCAAACGATGATTGATAATTTCGTAAAGATTGCCGAAACATGGCACAAAACCAAAAAGAACAAGAAAGCAGCATAAATATGATCTGGGTCGACGGCAATTTCCTGAGCGATGATGCAAAAATATATGACATCAATGATCGCATACGCCTTGGTGAATGTGTGTTCTCAACCATTCTCGTAATTGACGGCAAGCCGCAATTCTGGAATGCACACATGCAAAAGCTTGAATCCAATCTTGGGGTTATAGGATTTTCTTCTGAGTTTGATTCAAATACATTGCTGCAGGCAGCGCAAGAATTGCTGCAGCAGAATACTGCAACAACTGGACGCTATGCCCTCAATATTTTCGTCACCGGCGGCGCAGGGGCAAACGGCATCCGCGAGCCTGAAACGCGTCAGACCCACACCGCAATCCGCGCCCTGCCCGTTCCGGCGCAGTTCCCGCCCATCCATGCGATCATCGCGCAAAACGTGCGCCGCAACGAAGGCTCACCGCTCTCACAGATCAAATGCGCCAATTACGGCGAGAACATTCTGGCCACCCGCGAAGCCGCCGCCAAAGGCGCAAATGAAGCCATATTGCTGAACAATGCCGGCAACATCGCCTGCGCAAGCGTCGCCGCCATTATCATGCAAAAGGGCAGCAAACTCTTCACGCCGCCGCTGAGCGATGCCGCGCAAGGGGGAGTCACCCGCCGCCGCGCCATCGAAAAACTCGGGGCGATTGAACGCTCCCTTACACCCGAAGATTTGCTGCAAAGCGATGGACTTTATTGCGTCAACTCCTTGCGCGGATGTATGCCTGTGCTATCCTTAGAGGGACAGGATCTGCCTGCCCCCACCCTCATCCCGAAGGACTTCCACATTGAATAACCACAACCGTCATTGCGAGCGCGCGCGAAGCAATCCATAATAGATTGCCGCGTCAGGCTTCGCCTTCCTCGCAATGACAAATTAGGAAACACATAATGAAAACTTATAATACCCTCGCCGTTTATCTGGGCTCTTCCGGCCATGCCCGCGCTATATTTCAGGACTCCGCCACCGAAATGGGGCGATTGATCGGTGAGCATGGCAAACGCCTTGTCTATGGCGGCATGGATTCCGGACTGATGGGCCGCGTTGCAAAATCGGCGATGCGCGCTGGTGCCAAAGTCACAGGGATCATCCCGCGCAACCTCAAGGATTCTGAGCGCGTGCAGGCCGGCCTCACCGAAACCATCATGGTCAATGATATGTGGGATCGCAAAAAGCGCATGTTCAATATTTCCGATGCCATTATCACCCTGCCGGGAGGTTACGGCACCGTAGACGAGGCCATGGAGGTCTTATACTGGGGCAATCTGGGGCTGCACAATAAACCGCTCGTGCTGGTGAATATTGAGGGGTATTGGAACCCGCTGATCACTTATATCAAATCCTTGAAAGATTATGACGCGCGTTTTTTGGTAGTCGTGAACAAAGTCGAAGACGTTCTGCCCGCATTGGAGGCCTATTGCCCCCCGCCCCAGCCATTGGAAACGCCCGACCACTTCCCGCATTTTGAAGATGAAATCTGCCGCGACACCGCCCAAGCGATTTTGATTGACGTGGCCTCGATTGAAAACACCTATTACGCGGTCTGTGCGATGGGCCTGAAACAGCTCCATAAGCACAAACGGGCGATCGGCTTCTTGAATGACGGCGGTAAATTCGATGCGCTTCTGGAATGGGTGGACTCAGCTGCCAAAGAGCGGTTCATCACCCAAGACTGCCTCAAACTCTTTACCTCCGGCACCGATGAAGACTCGTTGCGCGTGGAATTAAAAACGCAAAAATACGTTGAAATCAATCTGCATGAAGGCAAATGGGGCCCAGCCGAGAAGGATTAAACCTTTTTCGCTGACCTAATGATAAACCACATCTATAGGCACATCAGCCCCAGCATGCGCTGCGCTCTGAATAGAGCGCACAAGCGATGTAAACACAGAAAAATGAGCTGGCGTAAATGAACCGTTATTTCTATCAACACGCATAGATATTTCCCGACCTACCTCAGAAATAAGCTCCTCAATATTACGCGCTCCATCAACAGTGAGATGATCGTTCTGCATATCCATCTCAACGCGCCAGCAAGGCCGCCCGCCGCTCGCAATAGAAAACTCCAGCACAAGGCTAGCCCCACCGCCAATACTTCCATTAACTCTTAAACCTTTATCTCTTGGCATCTTCCTATCCTAAGTGAGAGCACCCAGCAGAGGCTCGGTAATTCGCATTATCAATAGACCGCGCCCATTGACCAAAAGCGACTACATCCTCACTCGTAAATCTTGGATCAATAACGACCAAAGCCCCCAACTCCTGCATCAAGGCCATCTCATTGTTCGGATCATCAAACGCAGGCGCATTTTCGACGCGCAACCTTGCCCCGCCGCGCTGTAAACGCGCGTTCCATTGGACGGCGACATCTCCTGCAGCCATTGAAAAGCTCACACACATGGACAAATCACCCTGCTGATGTGAAAATTCTGTCATAAAAAAAATCTCCAACTTTTCAGCCAGAGAACATTTTTAAAAGGTTATGTCAATAAAAACAGTTCTATGCGACCAACTTGCCTGTCGCCGCGCATAACTTGGCTTCCAGCATATCAATACGCTTTTCAATGCGGGCCTTGTCGAGATCGTCCTTCGCAGCAGCCAGATCATCATTAAGACCCTTGATTTGCTGCATAAGCTCTTCCAGATCAATCTCGGAAACGGCAATAGCCTCCTCCGCCAGCACTATGCAAGAATCACCCGTCACATCGGCAAATCCGCCCGCGATAAAGATTTTGCGGGGCGCGTCCTGACCGTCAATGTAAAGCTCAACTACGCCCGCTTTAAGGGTTGCCACCAACGACATGTGATCCGCTGCAACGCCGAACTCCCCCTCTTCACCCGGCATAACCGCCATATTCACGGGCTCGGACACCAATTTGGCTTCGGGGGAAACAAGTTCAAAATTTATCGTGTCGGTCATAATCTGTTCTTTTAAATTGCAATGTCCAAAGGCGCAGCGCCTGCGCGACTTTTTTCTAGCACATCCTTATCCTCCGCAAAAGTCTTTCTTAACGCGGCAAGAGATTCATCTGTAATTTGATCAAGTGTAAGGTCATCGTAATAACCGGCTGCCTCAATCACATTCGCTAACTTCGTTAAATATGCATCTATAGCGACATTTTGCGCATTCGATCTGGGCTCAGGGGCTACATAGTCTGGACGAAGTGTCCCATCCTTAATGTTATCCATAAAATCAACAAGTTGATCAGACGAAAACATCGGCGGTTGACCATCATTGAGACCCGCAGAAAATAAGGATGACCGATCCTTAAGCATGTCATAAACAAGATACGGGACATCTTCGAAAGCCTCATCTCGCAAATTTCCAAAACTAGGTTTGCCTTCCATATTACGGCGAGCATGAATTTCTTCATAAACAGCAAGCTTTACCGCACTCTCAACGGCCTTTTGCTCAGCAGGGGCAAGATCAAAAGCATACGCGGTGTGCGCCCAACAATTCCTGTTAAAAAAACTTTGAAATTGAGTATCTAGCGGAAGCCGAAGCCCAAAAGCCAGAGGATCTTTTGGCTCAAGGGCGGGTTTTATATCCAGATTATAGAGCCCTTTGGAAACAAGTTCCCAAAGCTCTTCCTTAGGCAGGGCGCGAGCAGCTTTAATATCAGGCTGAAAAGCCTGTGAATTCAGTCCAAAAAACTTTGATAAACGTGCTGCAACCATAACAAACCTCACTTACGTTATAGGTTTATATACGTAAAATAACAAGCATTGTCCAGCAAATTTAGGTACAGAAGCGTTTAAGCCGCTTCTGCTGCCATCTTCTTGGCCTTCTCCACAACCTGCTCGATCGTTCCAACCATGTAGAAAGCGCTTTCAGGAAGGTGGTCATACTCACCATCAACAATAGCCTTAAAGCCTTTAATCGTATCTTCGAGCTGGCAGAACACACCCGGCGTGCCTGTGAAGACTTCCGCAACGTGGAATGGCTGTGACAGGAAGCGCTGGATCTTACGTGCACGCGCAACCGTCAGTTTGTCGTCTTCGGACAATTCATCCATACCCAAAATCGCAATGATGTCTTGAAGGTTTTTGTATGACTGCAAAGTCTGCTGCACGCGGTTTGCTACGGAGTAGTGCTCCTCGCCGATCACGCGCGGGTCAAGAATGCGGGACGTTGAGTCAAGCGGGTCCACAGCCGGATAAATCCCCATCTCGGAAATCGCGCGGGAGAGAACTGTTGTCGCATCAAGGTGCGCGAATGTTGTCGCCGGCGCCGGGTCGGTCAAGTCATCCGCAGGAACGTAAACGGCCTGAATGGATGTGATCGAACCTTTATTTGTCGAGGTAATACGCTCCTGCATCGCGCCCATCTCGGTAGACAGCGTCGGCTGATAACCCACCGCAGACGGAATACGACCCAAAAGCGCAGACACTTCGGAACCGGCCTGCGTGAAACGGAAAATATTATCAAGGAAGAAAAGAACGTCTTGCCCTTGCTCGTCACGGAAATATTCCGCCATGGTCAAAGCAGAAAGCGCAACGCGCGCACGCGCACCCGGCGGCTCGTTCATCTGACCGAAACACAGGGCAACCTTAGAGTTCTCATGATCGCCGACCTTAATAACGCCCGCTTCGATCATCTCATGATAAAGGTCGTTCCCTTCGCGGGTACGCTCACCCACGCCGCCGAACACCGACACGCCGCCGTGACCTTTTGCAATGTTGTTAATCAATTCCTGAATGGTCACGGTCTTACCCACGCCGGCGCCGCCGAACAAACCAATTTTACCGCCCTTCACATATGGACAGAGAAGGTCAACAACCTTGATCCCGGTCACGAGCTGCTCGGTTTCTTTCGCCTGATCCGCAAATGATGGGGCTTCGCGGTGAATTCCCCAGCGCAGCTTGGTCTTTACAGGCGCACCATCATCAATCGGATTACCGATAACATCAAAAATACGACCCAAGACTTCAGGGCCGACAGGAACCGCAATATTCTCGCCCGTATCAACCACAGGCTGACCGCGCACAAGACCATCGGTCGAGTCCATCGCAATCGCGCGCACAACGCCCTCACCAAGGTGCTGCGCCACTTCCAGTACAAGCGTCTTGCCATCATTTTGCGTTTCAAGCGCGTTCAAAATCCCGGGGATTTGACCATCTTCGAATTTCACATCCACAACCGCGCCCAGAATCTGCAAGATAAAACCTTGCGCGCCTGAGGGAGCGGCCTTCTTTGATGCTGTTGATTTCGGAGCAGCGGCCTTGGCCGTTGTTTTCGCTGCTGGTTTCTTTGCTGTTGCCATTTTTTTCGTCCTCTTCTTTTAATTTTACCGCGGATGAACGCCGATAAACGCAGATCATTACAATGCGTTTACCACCCTCTTCCACTCAAGTTTTGCATGTTTAAAATTTAATATAAGCCCCAAATGCAGACCAGAAGCCTTCAAATAGTTCATAACCTGTCCAACCTCATGCGGCGTTATCTTGTCTATTGTTTTGAGTTCAACGACAACGCTACCGTTTACAACAAAATCTGGGATAAAAACACCGACTTCACGACCCTCATATTGCACAGAAAAACATCTTTGCTGCTCAAAAGACACATTTCTTTTTTCAAAAGCAACCGCCATGGCATTCTCATAGATTTTCTCATGAAAACCATGACCGATGCTGTTCAAAACATCCATCGCACACCCATTGATCGCAAAACTTAGCTCATCAAATCTGTGTTCATCAGCGTCCATCGGCGGTTGAATCCTCATCAAAGTGCCTCCGCACCTGAAATAATTTCAATCAATTCCTTGGTAATATAGGCCTGACGCGCGCGGTTATATTGCAGGGTCAGGTCATTGATCATATCGCCCGCGTTACGGGTTGCATTATCCATCGCCGTCATCCGCGCCGCATGTTCCCCCGCCGCGCTGTCGAGCAGTGAGCGGAAAATCTGCACGCCAATATTGCGAGGAAGAAGCGCGTTCAAAATCTGCTCTTCTTCAGGCTCGAAAGCATAGGGAGAGAGCATTTCCTCATCCGCTTCACCTTCGGCCTTAACGGGCAAGGCAAACGGAATAATCTGCTGCACGGTTGGTGTCTGCGTCAACACTGAATGAAACTCGTTGTAAACAAGGCTGCAGACATCAAACCTGCCCGCTTCGAATTGCTCAAGAATATACTCGGTCACCTTATTCGCTTCGGCGAACTCGACTTTTGACGACCCCAAAATCCCCATAAAGCTCTCGGCGATTTTGTCTTTGTGCATCCGGCGCAGGAAATCACGCCCCTTGCGCCCGACACATACAATCTGAACATCTTTCCCCTCGAGGATCAGATCATTCATTTTCATCTGCGCCCTGCGCGCAAGGTTCGAGTTAAAGCCGCCGCAAAGCCCGCGATCTGCCGTCACAACCACCAGCAAATGGCGTTGGTCGCTGCCTGTTCCTACCAAAAGCTTCGAACTGTTGTCATTGATCACAACATTCCGCGCAACCCGCGCCAGCATCGCCGCCATGGTCTGGGCGTAGGGCTGTGAGGCCTCGGCCTGTTCCTGCGCACGGCGAAGCTTGGATGCCGCAACCATTTTCATGGCCGAGGTGATCTTTCTCGTCGATTTGACCGATTTAATCCGGTCGCGATAATCACGTAAGCTTGGCATTGCTGCTCCTTATTATGCGGCTTCTTTAGTGCCGACAAACCCGGCTGTGAAGTCCTTGAGGAAAGCTTTCATCTTTTCTTCAACCGCATCATCGAGTTTCTTTTCGTCACGGATAGTTTCAAGAATATCCTTGCCGTTTGCGCGAATATTCTCGAGCAAGCGAGCTTCATATTCCTCAACGCGGTTCACCGGAACGCTGTCAAGATATCCTCGCGTTCCCGCATAAATCACAAAAACCTGCTCTTCCACAGAAAGCGGGGAATATTGAGGCTGTTTCAGCAAGATCGTCAAACGCTGACCACGCGCAAGCAGCTTCTGCGTAGACGCATCAAGATCGGAGGCAAACTGCGCGAAGGCTTCCATTTCGCGGTACTGCGCAAGCTCAAGCTTTATCGTACCCGCAACCTGTTTCATCGCCTTGATCTGCGCTGCAGATCCCACGCGGGAAACAGACAGACCCACATCAATCGCTGGACGAATACCTTTGAAGAACAGACCTGTTTCCAAGAAAATCTGACCATCCGTAATCGAAATTACGTTCGTCGGAATATATGCAGAAACGTCACCGCCTTGCGTTTCGATGATCGGCAGCGCGGTCAAAGAGCCGCCGCCATTTTCATCTGACATCTTGGCGCTGCGCTCTAGCAAACGGGAGTGAATGTAGAAAACATCCCCCGGATAGGCTTCGCGGCCCGGTGGACGACGAAGAAGCAAGGACATCTGGCGATACGCCACAGCCTGCTTGGAAAGGTCATCATAAATCGCCAGCGCGTGTAGACCGTTATCACGGAAATACTCACCCATGGTGCACCCTGTATAAGGCGCAAGGAACTGCATCGGCGCAGGATCGGAAGCCGTAGCCGCCACGATGATGGAGTATTCCATCGCGCCCTGCTCTTCCAGCTCGCGCACAAGCTGCGCAACTGTAGAGCGCTTCTGACCGATAGAAACATAAACGCAGTAAAGGTGCTTCTTGGGGTCAGAAGCTTTGTTCAAATGCTTTTGGTTGATAATGGCATCAACCGCCACAGCCGTCTTACCAGTTTGACGGTCACCAATGATAAGCTCGCGCTGACCGCGGCCAATCGGAACCAAAGCATCAACGGATTTGAGTCCTGTCTGCATTGGCTCTGATACTGACTGACGCGGAATAATGCCCGGCGCTTTGACTTCGACGCGGCTCATTTTCACATTTTTCAGCGGGCCTTTCCCATCGATAGGATTTCCCAGCCCGTCAACAACGCGGCCCAGCAAACCTTTACCCGTGGGAACCTCAACGATCTTGCCCGTACGGCGCACAATATCACCTTCTTTAATATCGCGGTCGGAACCGAACACAACAACCCCGACATTATCCTGCTCAAGGTTCAGCGCCATGCCTTTGATACCCGATGGAAATTCAACCATCTCGCCAGCCTGAACATTATCAAGACCATAAACGCGGGCAACCCCGTCACCAATGGACAGAACCTGCCCAATTTCGGCAACATCGGCCTGCGCGCCGAACTCGGCAATTTGTTTCTTCAGAATATCGGAGATTTCTGCTGCTTTAATTTCCATTTATACAACCTCGCTTAAGTTGGAATTATTGTTGGTATTTTCATTGGCCTGCACACCCAGAGAAATTCTCAAGCGTTCCAGCTTACGGGCGACAGAATCATCAATCATTTTCGAGCCGACGGTCACTATCATACCGCCCAAAATAGACGGTTCAACCTCAAGACGCACAGCAACATTCTTGCCCAGACCTTTCGCAAGCGCAGTTTCCAAATCTTGTTTTTGCTTTGCGCTCAAATCCTGCGCCACCGTAACATCAACCGTGACATTGCCGCGCTTAACAGAAAGCTCTTTTGTGAAAGCTTGAATAATAAAAGGCAATGCCGCCAAACGGCTATTTTGCACCAGCACATTCAGAAAGTTTTTAGTCACACCTTGAAGCTTCGCTTTATCAGCAATCGCGGTCACCGCCGCGGCCAATGATTTTTTATCAAACAAGGGAGAGGTCAGAGCGTTCCGAAAATCCGGAGAAGAAATAATCATGGTTTCGAGATCAAGCAAATCTTTCTCGACCTTCTCAACGGACTTTAAATCTTGCGCCAAATCAAGCAAAGCATTGGCATAACGCTGACTTACAAGATTAGAGGCCTGACCCTTTGATGACACCTATGATACTCCCTATCAAAAACTATACAAATTCATTGAAAGAGGAATTAGCACACGAAAATCAGCATGACAAGGGCTAAAGCAGGGGTTTTTAACGGAAACTCAGGAAAAGAAACCTGTAACCTGATCCAGCCTCAAAACATCACTGCCAAACGCAGATATAACGCCCTTTCTGACAAGCAAAGAAACCATTATAAATGTTAAGAAATGCAGGACATACACCTCCATCGTCCGCCGCCCAAAAAATTGCAGCGGCCAAATCTTCGCCCCGCTTATAGTTTCAAATTTCATCGGCTTGAACTGATACAGCCCATACATCACCCCCAAAACACCCGCCGCCATAACCGCGAACTGCACCCCCGTAATCGTCGGCAGAAACGCCCCTTGCATCACCACAAAACCAAAACTGACACCAAAGAAATACAGCCAAAACACCCACTGCTTTATATCAATCATGGCCCGATGGCGCATGATATAACCGAACATCACAAAAAACAGGGCAAACGTGCCATATTCCAGCACAAAAAGGCTGGGATAAGCGAGAATAACAAGAATCAACCCCACCCCAAAAAAACCCTCATAATCCTTAAGCGCACGCGCCATAACCTCATCAATAATCATCCGGTAAAGCATCAAAACCAAAACTATATTCAAAGGCAGGAGATTCCCCAAAAAAACCCAGTTCACAAGCGCAAGCAAAACGCCGCCAAGCAGATACAGCAGCGGCACACCCTTCGTATTCGCATAGCCAATCAGAAAGAACCAGATCGGCACGCACATGCGCCCGAACACCCGAAACCACATTTCTTCGGGATAAAAAAAATGCCCGACATGGTCAATAATCATCAGCACAACCGCCAAAGACTTAAGCACGTCATAGCTGGTCAGGCTTCGCGGCAGACTGCTATATTTTAAAAGGTCATTCATCTTTTTGAGTTGCGCTCTCTGGCGCAGACGATTCTGCTGCCCTGGCCGCTTTCTTGGCTTTATATTTCTTCCAGTAATATCGCGCCGGAAAATACCCGATCATAACCACCGCCGCAATCACCGCCGCAAGTGGACCAAGCAACGCATACACCGCCACAACCCCCAAACCCGGGCCGATATAGGCCTGCGCCGGAACCGCCGCAAACACCAAAACTGACAAAACAATCAGCAACGCAAATACTCTCATACTTCTAGTCCTTCCCTAAGAATCCCAAACGCGAGGGCGCAATATGCTCCGCCGTGGTGATAGTCGCCGTCTTAACAACCCCATCCAACTCACGGGTTAGCGGCGCGCGGTAATCCCACACAATTTCACCGCTCTGCGTAACCTCAATAATCCGTCCCGCCTGTGAATGCGCAATCAACGTATTGCCGTTTTCCAGACGCTGCTGATTGCCAAAAAACTTCGATTCAAACAGCATCGGGCTCTCGCCGGGAGCCGGATCATACATCCACTCGATTTCCTGCGTGAGCGGATCAAACTCGATCACGCGGCTATACCCACCTTCAGTAAAGCTGCCCTGATTGTCAAAAACCATAAGATTCCCATTCTCCAGCAAATCAATATCATGCTGATGTCGCGCTTGAAGCCCCGTTGCATACACCACTTTATTCTCCGCAGGGTTATAAACCACCAGCGCATTAATATTGCGCACGGACACAAGCAAATTGCCGCGTTTAAGCCACGGCACAGTGTCACTATCCTCGGTCACGTAATAAAGATTATTGGAATGGGTGGGATCTCCCTCCGTATCATTCAAAAGCTGCTTCATAAATTCCGTAAAGGGGGAATCTTCAATCGCCTTCATCAACGATTCGCGGCCCAATTCCTTGCCTGTTTTCGGGTCGATTTGAACAATATGATCCTCCAGAAACGGAATCATCGGCATCTCGACAGTTTCAAATCCACCCATATTGACCATATGTTCAATCACATAAATTGTGCCATCGGCACCAATTTCAAAATCATTATTCGGATAGCCCGTATGATGCCACAGGACATTCGAGTCCTTATCCATCATCACCAGCCCCATTCCCCATGGCGTAACGCCCGCCGCCGCAACCATCACCAGCAAATCACCATTTTCATAGAGGTGAAAATCCCGCCCGTAGAAAAAGCTGTCATCCAGCGGTGCGAGTGAAATTACGTGATCCTGATTATCCCACACATCATTGAACTTGAATGACCACTCATGCAAAACCTGCCCGTCCTCATCCACCAAACGAAACGCCGTGTCATGAGTAGAGGAATACAAAACCGCGCCGCCCTGCCTCCGCGCCGCGTCCTTAAACACCACGCCAGTATTATTATCCGCCTTTTGCACCCAGCGCACCTGCGCCGAATATTCCTCCATTTTGAACGCACCGAAAACCCCTTCACCGGCCAGCATCACAGGTTCAATATATTTATACGGAAATATTTTTAAGGCCGCGGTGGTCGCGCCATACAGGAAAATCAAAAACGCCAGCAAGAGCGCGATAACAACTTTTATTTCGCGATCACCCATTTATACTTCCCCCGTTTACGTGCACAGTGCTTGGATTGAATGCCAAATCATTGACCCGTATAATGATAAGCGCAAAGCCGAAAAAAATTAAGAGGATTATTTCAAACCCCATGTCCCGCGTTCCCTTTTATATCGACTGGATGGGCTATACCCTCGACAGAGCGCAGGGTTTTCTTAAAAATTTCGGCAAACTTGAAACCAAACTCCTCGAATTCGATATCATCGAACATAAACTGGATCGCCCCGTTTTCGTAACCGGCCTTGCGCGCAGCGGCAGCACAATATTACTGGAAATCCTGAACGATCATCAGGACATCACCAGCTTTCAATATCGTGACTACCCCTTCATCCATATCAATTACTTCTGGAACACGATGCGAAGCGCCATCCCCTCCAATCCGCAAAAGATCGAGCGTGCGCACAAAGACCGTATTATGATTAACAATGAAAGCCCCGAAGCTCTGGATGAGATTCTCTGGATGTCGTTCTTCGAAGGCCTGCATGACCCGAAAAAAATCAACACGCTGAATATCGAAACATCAAATATCGAATTTGAAAATTTTTATAAAAACAGCCTTCTAAAACTACTGGCTCTGAGAAAATCAAAACGGATTGTGCTGAAAAACAACTACGTTTTTTCACGTCTTCCCTATCTGCATAAAATTCTGCCCGACGCAAAATTCATAATCCCCGTGCGAAAGCCCGAAGATCACATCGCCTCAATGCTGAAACAGCATGAACTTCTAGGGCGCGAACAGGAAAACGATCCGCGCGGTATCAGATATATGCGAAGGCATGGACACTACGAATTCGGCCTTGATTTCCGCCCCATTAATTTCGGTGACGCAGAGACCATAATCAAAGAATGGAGAGCTGAAAACTTCATAAAAGCTTACGCGATCTATTGGGCGCAAACCCATGAATTTATTCACAAAACTCTGCAAGAAAATCCAGGCCTTAAGAAACAGTGCTTGATCGTCAAATATGACGAATTTTGCACGCAGCCTGCAGAAATGATTAAGACCATCCTTGATTTTTGCGGCCTTGAGGGGCCGTCTTTAACAATGCGCTGGAGCGAAAAAATCTCCGCCCCCACATATTATGAACCCAGCTTTTCGGCGGAAGAAAAAGCCCTCATCCAAGCCCACACCAAAGCCGCAGCCGCGCATTTCTGGCCTTAAACAGCATGCAAATATCTTCACCCCGCCTGTAAATGCGAAGCTCTGCAAAGCCAGAGCGAAAGCCCTAAAGAAAACTCTGCGGGTCGATATCGATGTAAATCCGTACCGTAGACGGGCATTTTACCGAAGCCACCCAAGCCGCAATCGTCTTTTGGATATGGATGTTTTTATCGGCCTGAACCAGAAGCCGATAGCGGTATTTTCCGCGCAATCTTGCAAATGGCGCAGGCGCAGGGCCAAGGGTGCTGACCTTCTCGCCTTGCGGCGCTGTGCGCCCCAGAGCCTTGGCAATCTCGATCACTTGCCCCTCATCCCGCCCCGCAACGATGATGCCGACAAGGCGCGTATAGGGCGGCATGTGCGCCGCTTCGCGCTCCGCCGCCTCAACTTCCAAAAAATGGTCTCGGCCTGAAATCCGACCCTCTTCAGCATCCCCGCGCAGGCGGGGATCCCCTCCTCCGAGGGGATGCTTGTTTTGACAAGACGAAAGCGCCTGCATAATGCGGTGATCGGGCATATAGGTCTGCAGCATCACGCGGCCCCGCCGATGCCCATCCTTTTCCTCGCGTCCTGCGCGCCCTGCGACTTGGTGTAAAAGCTGATAACACCGCTCCGCCGCGCGAAGCTCCCCGCCCGCCAAACCCAAATCCGCATCCACAACCCCTACCAGCGTCAGGTTCGGAAAATGGTGCCCCTTGGCGATAATCTGCGTGCCGATGATGATATCGACCCGCCCCTCGCGGATATCGGCAAGCATCTTCTGCAAAGCCTCGTTGTTCTCCGCCGTATCGGAGGCCAGCATCAAAATATTCGCGTCGGGGAAATACGCTTTGGCCTCCTCAAACACCCGCTCCACCCCCGGGCCGCAAGCCGCGAAACTCTCCTTCGCATTGCATTGCGGGCATTCGGATGGCACGCGCGTTGAAAACCCGCAATGATGGCATTGCAGCTTGCCTGTCGAGGCGTAGCCCTGCGAAGGCGGGCCGCCCGATTTATGCTCCACCAGCCACGCCGTGCAGCGCGGACAATCCATGCGGTGACCACAGCCACGGCAGAGCGTCAGCGGCGCATAACCGCGGCGATTGAGGAAGAGTAAGACCTGCTCCCCCTTCTCCAGCGTTTCAATCATCGCAGCCTTAAGCGGCGGGGAAATAAAATGCTGGGATTCGGGTTTATCCACGCGCATATCAATGCACTCAATATCCGGCATCCGCGCCCCGCCGAAACGATCGGGCAAATGCAAGTGTTCATACCGCCCGCTCCATGCGTTTTGCACGGTCTCCAACGACGGCGTCGCCGACACCAAAACAATCGGAAACTTGCCGAGATTGGCCCGCACCACCGCCATATCGCGGGCATGATAAATCACCCCGTCTTCTTGCTTATACGCGCTCTCATGTTCTTCATCGACGACGATCAGCCCGAGGTTTTGATAGGGCAGAAAGAGAGCCGAGCGCGCCCCCGACGACGACTTTCGTCTGCCCCTTCGCCACGCCCCGCCACGCACGGTTTCGCGCCCCCGCCGAAAGATGGGAGTGCCAAAGCGCAGGCGCGCAGCCAAACCGCGCCTGAAACCGATCCAGAAACGCATTGGACAGCGCAATCTCGGGCAGCAGGATCAGCACCTGCTTATCCCCGCGAAGAGCCTCCGCCACCGCTTCGAAATACACCTCCGTCTTCCCCGCGCCCGTCACCCCGTCCAGCAAAACAGCTTTAAATCCATTCCCTCCCCGTTGAAGGGGAGAGCGAGAGACCAAAACCTCTTCGCCCATTTCATGCGCCGCGCCATTCCCTCCCCTTTGAAGGGGAGGGTTAGGGTGGGGATGGAAAGACTCTGCCTGACCTCCCCCCTCTCCTTTTAGGGAAAGGAGAACCATAGATTTCAAATGCTCCGCCACGCTGTCCTGCGCTTCGGATAAGGACGCCCCCTGCCCCGCCGCATTGGGCTTTCGGCATGGCGCGGGATTAAAAATCTCGGTTTCATGCACAAGGCCTTTATCGACCAAACCCTTAACAACGCCTACACTCACCCCCGCTTGCGCCGCAATCTCGGCGGCAATCCGAGCTTGACCATCAGCCAGCAAATCCATAACCGCCTGCTGCTTGTCCGTCAGCTTTAAACCGTCATTGCGAGGAGGCTTTTGAGCCGACGCGGCAATCTCAGGATTGCTTCGCTCCGCTCGCAATGACGCATACCCCTTGGCAGGTTTCGGCGCGGTCAAACCCGAAGGCGCAGACAAGGCCATCTTCAAAACAAAGCCCTTGGGCGTCATCGAATATTCGCCGACCCAATCAATAAAACGCCGCATAACCTCGGGCATCGGCGGCATCGAGTATTTCATGATGATGGATTTGAGCTTGGCGGGATTAACATCGCCTGCGGCCTCGCCCCAGACAACGCCTGCAACCTCGCGCCCGCTCAAAGGCACAAGAACATAATCCCCCGCCTCGACCTCCAGACCTTCCGGCACCAGATAATCATAGGCTTTATCAACCGGATACGGGACAAGAACGGAGGCAGCGTGATTCATAAGCGAAAGGTTACAAGGTTTCGATCATCTTGAGAACCTCGGAAGCGCATCCCCATGAAAGCGTATACCCCGCGCCGCCATGCCCATAATTATGGATGAGCGGCGTGCCGCAGGGCAAATCCTCACGCTCCAGCCGCACGGTTTCACGCATAGGCCGCAAACCCACCCGCACATCAAGGATTTCAGGATTGCGAAGCAACGGCTCAAACTCCCCCGCCCATGCCAAAATCTCCGCCGTGAGCGCCGCATCAGGCGTGCGATCCCATTCCCCCACATCAAACGACCCGCCGATCAACACCTGATCCCCGCGCGGATACAGATAGAATTTCTTGTCAAACAGCGCGGTATGCCCTTTTACGCCGGGATTCCTGACAATCACCGATTGCCCGCGCGCGGGATACAGCGCCTCATCCCCAACATAATCCCGCGCATAAATGCCCGTCGCATTGACCAGCGCATCATAATCCGCGGCAATCGCGCCCGGCGAAGCCACCTCCGCAATCTCATAAACCCCGCCAGCATCCGCAAACCGCGCCCGCATATAGGCCACGTAAACATCTACCGCCATCACATAAAGCGAAGCCCCGATCCCGCTGCGATATGGCGCGGGGATTTCATCCGCGCCCAAAATTCGCCCGTCCTGCATGCGCTCCAGCCAATAGGGGCGATCACATGAGGACTGCTCAGAGAGCTTCTTCCACCGAGTCTGGAACACGCCCGCCGCGGGAACATCGAGCAGCCCCGCCAAAACCCGCACATTTTCATCCACCCAATCAAGAACCCGCGGGCTTTCCTCGCATCCGAAAGGATAATTCGTCGCCCCTGCGGCGTAGCTGGTGACCGCCTCGATCGGCTCCCGTGTCATCACGTGCACATCATGCCCCGCCTCGCTCAGCACAACGCCCGTAGTCAGACCAATAATTCCCCCGCCGAGTATTCCGATTTTCATACAAATAGGCTAGCATACAACCCGTAAAGAAAGCGCAGAACTTTTGGGCAAAACCTCTGTGATAGCCACAAATTTTGTGCTAAAAACCTTACAAATTCCCTCGTCTCTTGATTTTGCTGTCTCAGCAGGCGCAAGCGACGACGAATATTTTAATATTTGAGGAGCGAAGCAACGCCCTGAAACAGCAAAAGGAAAACAAGCATGAAATTCTTTGTCGACACTGGTGATATTGACGAAATCAAATCCCTCGCCGCCACAGGCATGGTTGACGGCGTAACCACCAACCCGTCATTGATTGCCAAATCTGGCCGTGATTTCAAAGAAGTTATTCAGGCCATCTGTAAAATCGTTGACGGCCCCGTATCCGCCGAAGTCGCCGCAACCGATTACGCCACTATGCGCAAGGAAGCCGAAATCATCCGCAAATGGGGCGATAATATCGCCGTCAAAGTGCCGCTGACCGAAGACGGCTTGCGGGTGTGTAAAGACCTGTCCGATGACGGCACGATGGTCAATGTGACGCTGTGTTTCTCCGCCGCGCAAGCAATTCTGGCCGCCAAAGCGGGTGCGAGCTTTGTTTCTCCCTTCGTGGGCAGGCTTGATGATATCTCCCATGATGGCCTGCAGCTGATTTCCGATATCGTGCGCATCTATGATAACTACCCGCAATTTGACACCGAAGTTCTGGTCGCCTCCATCCGCAATCCGCTCCATATCGTCGACAGCGCAAAGATGGGCGCGCATGTGATGACCGCCCCGCCATCCGTCATCCGCCAGCTTTATAAACATCCGCTGACCGCCAGCGGTCTGGAAGCCTTTGTTGAAGACTGGAAAAAGACAGGGCAAAGCATTTTGTAAAAATGTCTTAAGATATTGAGCAGGAAACAGCATCAACAACATCTGAAAGTTCGCGTAGACGGTTAAGCACAACGCCCCGACCATCTTCGCGAATATACGCAGCAGCGGAACTATCCTGACCTATCGCTACACGGAACACATGCACGCCGCTCGCGCGCTCTGCATTATCAGCCGCCTGCATGTCGCTGGCCTTATCACCAACCATAATCACAACCCCTTGCGGGTCTTGACGCTCACTTATAATCCGCAGCAATCCTGACGGATCAGGTTTTTTGAAACCATGAACATCCTCAGGAAAAACAACAGAATCAAACTTATCAAATAAGCCATTATAACGCAGAACACGCTCACCCAATGCCCCCTTCGGATCATTAGAAAGCAGGACAACGCGCGCACCTCGCGCTCTAATATCCGCTAAAACATCATGAGCAGAAGGACGAAGCGGCGAAATACGATCAATCACGGCTTTCTTAAACGCTGGCGGGATAACGGGAACATCACTAAAAGAGCGCTTTACACCTCGCAGGACCTCAAAAAGACTATGTCCCGCAGACAAAACCCGTGAACTGGTCATTTCAGCCCGATCTGCCATAAACGCAGAAAAATCACTGGTATGGTTTGTCAACGTTCCCGTGAGATCAAAAGTAACTGTTAGCGATGCACTCATAAAGTTTTACTCATTATTTTTTATATTAATACCACACCATAAATATTATGTAAATCTTTTTAACGTCTTTATTGCCCGTAAACATATTCTCACATTCCCAGCTTTATGCTATTATATTCGAATGTCTGATGCTCTTACCGAAACGCTTGCTAAACCCCAAGAAAAAATCATGATTACAAAAGACGATGTCCTCGCCTTCCTGAAAGACAATCCGAACTTTCTGGATCAAAACCCCGACGCGCTGGAGCTATTGATCCCCGAAAAAAAGCGCCCAAAACGCGGCGAGGTCGCCAATTTCCAGACCTATATGATTGATCGCCTGAAAGCCGATAAAGAAGCGGCAGTCGCCACCAAGCGCGAGCTGATCGAAAATTCCAGAGCCAATATGAACAACCAGCAGCGCATCCATGATGCGATATTGCACCTTCTCGAAGCGCGCAGCTTCGAAGAATTCATCCACTGCATCACCATGGATCTTGCAACATTCCTCGATGTCGATATCGCCGTTCTGATCGTCGAGGCCGATGGCGAAGACATTCCCCATATCCAAACCAATGGCATCCGCATCGTCCCTGCCGGCACAGTCGACAGCTGGATGAACGGCCATTCCGTGATGCTGGAAAGCAATATCAGCGGCATCGAAGCCATCTATGGCGGCGGCGCAACCCTTGTGAAATCACAAATTTTGCTGCGCATAGACATCAGCCAAGGCACAATGCAAACGACCCCCCCGGCCATTCTCGCCTTCGGCGCACGGGACGGCGAAACCTTTGGCGAAGGCCAAGCCACCGATCAGATCCTCTTCCTCGCCCGCGTGATTGAAAGGTCTTTCCGCACATGGCTGAACCTTCCGGTATAAAATCTCTCACGCTTTTATCATGCGCCGACGATCTCTCCGCGCGGCTGCAGCAATGGCAGGATTATCTGCAGCATGAAAGACGGGTCAGCAAGCACACATACCGCGCATATTGCGGGGATGTTTCACATTTTCTCACCTTCCTCGCGCAGCATTTTAACAAAGCCCCCGGCCTTGATGATCTGGCAAGCGTAAACATCACCGACTTCCGCAGCTGGATGTCATCCAAAGCCATAGAGGGTGCGGGCAACGCCAGCCGCGCCCGATCCCTGTCCGGCGTTAAAAACTTTCTCGGCTGGCTGGATAAAAACGGATATATGCACAACGCCGCCGCTTCGACACTGCGCAGCCCGAAACTCCCGCGCAAACTCCCGCGCCCCATACACGAAAACCAAGCCATGCGAATACTCGAAAGCGCCGATCTTTTCGTCAAAGACAACTGGGTCGGCCAGCGCGATCGTGCGCTTTTCACCCTGCTTTACGGTTGCGGCCTGCGGATCGACGAAGCCCTGCAACTGAGCATCAAAGACATGCCGCGCGATGGGTATATCCGCGTCATGGGAAAAGGCAGCAAAGAGCGACAAGTGCCCGTGATTCCGATAGTTGAAGCGACTCTGGACGCCTATTTGGAGCTTTCTCCATTTCACACGTCATTGCGAGCACAGCGAAGCAATCCATCGGAAAAATCAAAAGATGGACTGCTTCGTCGCGACACGCCTCGCAGTGACGATAGCCCGATCTTCATCGGCGCGCGCGGCGGCAGACTCAACCAAGGCGTAGCGCAAAAATCTATGAGAACCCTGCGAAAGGCATTAGGACTGGCCGAAAACGTAACCCCACACGCGCTCCGCCACAGCTTCGCAACGCATCTGCTGCAAAACGGGGCGAATTTGCGCGAAATTCAAGAACTGCTGGGGCATAGCTCCCTCAGCACCACGCAGCTTTATACAGACGTCAATATGGAAGAATTGATGCGCATCCACAAAGCCGCGCATCCAAGAAATTAGGCAGGCGCACCAATCGTTTCCAATTCTGCATCATCCTGCGCACCTTGATCACCAACCCATCCGCATTCTCGAAACATAATTTGATTGCGAACCCCTTCGCGCCCCGCATCCAGAATACTGGCCAAACCATCATCCTTAGAGGCCGCGAGCAGAATTTGTGACGCCGCTTGATCTGCAGTCATTCGCGATACTTCAAGCCCCGTAAGCGCTGGCCCATCCTGAGTAACTCTGATAGGGTTTTGCTCAAGCGCGCCCAGAAAATTACCCACTACGCCCGGCGAAAACGGACCATCAAGTTCCATTTGAGTTGTCAAAACCTCGGCAATTTCTGAAAACCGCTCATAATTTGGATATCCAGGCTTGGCTTCATAAACAGGCGAAGCCGCCTCTCTAATTTCTGCAGCGTCACTCCACCGCTGTTGAAATGAGCTTTTTGTTAATGCGACTTTTTCTGTAACAATCTGCAATGCGGCACCAGCCATGAACAACTCCCTATTTTTATGAATTTATTACAATTAAGATGATGCATGGCAGCCATGCAAATATTATCTGTGCTGCATTGCGATAATATCAATAGAAATTAGTGACTGCTGAAAACGATCTATATATGCAAGGGACGCTTATGAACCGCCAGCGCGGCTTCTTTCACCACTTCGGTGAGCGTCGGATGCGCATGGGATGAACGGGCAATATCTTCAGCCGTACCCTCAAATTCCATCACGGACACAACTTCCTGAATAAGATCCCCCGCATTCGGCCCAAGAATATGGGCACCCAGAACCCGATCAGTCTTGGCGCAGGCCAGAATTTTTACAAACCCGTCCATCGCATTCATCGCCCGCGCGCGGCCATTGGCCATGAACGGGAACTTACCGGCGTTATAGGCAATACCTGCCTCTTTCAGCTGCTCTTCGGTTTTGCCGACATTCGCAACCTCCGGCCATGTATAAACCACACCCGGAATGCAGTTATAATCGATATGCCCCGACTGCCCCGCGAGCATCTCCGCCAGCACAACGCCCTCGTCCTCGGCTTTATGCGCCAGCATTGGCCCTTTAATCACATCCCCGACCGCATAAATCCCTTCGACGGAGGTTTCAAAAAACTCATCCGTGACAATCACGCCGCGATCCGTCATCTCAACGCCGAGCTTTTCCAAGCCCAAACCTTCGGTGTAAGGCTTACGCCCTACGGCCATCAGAACGATGTCTACGCTCATTTTTTCTTCTGCGCCGCCCGCAGCAGGCTCCATCGTCAAATCAACGCCCTTAGAGGTCGCTTTCGCCGAAGTCACTTTCGTACCTGTTTTAAATGCGATGCCCTGTTTCTTGAAGACCTTTTCGGATTCTTTGCGAACCTCACCGTCCATACCGGGCAGGATTTGGTCAAGATATTCAATCACTGTCACCTCTGCACCCAACCGGCGCCAAACAGTGCCCATCTCCAGACCAATCACCCCGCCGCCAATAACGACCAATGATTTTGGAACTTCAGACAGCGTCAGCGCACCGGTAGAAGACACAATCTTTTTCTCGTCAATCTCGATACCCGGCAGCGAAATCACATCCGAACCGGTCGCGATAACGATATTATCGGCTTCATATTCATTGCTGCCGACTTTTACTCTGCCCGCAGCAACAATCTCCGCCGCGCCCTCAATATGCGTGACCTTGTTCTTCTTGAACAGAAACTCGATCCCCTTGGTGTTGGCCTCAACCACTTCGTCCTTGAACGCCATCATCTTGCCCAGATTAAGCTTCGGCTTCACTTCAATCCCGATATCAGCAAAGTGATGCCCCGCATCTTCGAATTTTTCGGAAGATGACAGCAACGCCTTCGATGGAATGCACCCGATATTCAAGCACGTTCCGCCAAGGGTTTTGCGCTTTTCAACGCACGCCACTTTCATGCCGAGCTGCGCCGCGCGAATCGCGCATACATACCCGCCCGGACCTGCACCAATTACTATAAGATCGAATTTTTCTGAAGCCATTTTGCTTATCCACACTTTGTTTTGAGGGTTCGAAAATTTGTTAATACTGATAGAGCAATCGAAAGCAAAAAACCACCCAAAATAAATTGTCATAATTTTGTTGACACATTAGAAACTTATCATCTACAAGCTTCTCAGGTTTAGAATTTTAGCGTTACGGAGAATAAAATGACCCCCGATGAACATCGAATGACCCCCGATAAACATCGTGAGCGCATGCAACGTGTCAATTCTTTAACGAGCAAGTTTATAAGGTCTTCATCAAAAGGCACATACCACCCTTTTGATATACCGAAATTCGAAACAGATGACGGACGCTTCCTGACTATTGAACCTGAATATAGTGTTGTTTACCCGCATATAACTTTTCTTACAGGCGCATACCATGCGCTTTCAGTCATCCCGGGCCTGAAGATCGTTCCAAAATCAAGACGCGACTTCACATACCCCACCGCATCCCTGTCTGCACTGGATGATCCGTATATTATGCGTTGCAAAAGCAACTATTTTACCGGCCCCAGAATGGACAGTTTAAAGACACCGAAAATGGCGTCTCTGGGAATTAAGAGCCGCGGAAAGCAGGTCGACAGGCTTGAATACGAAGTGGCTATTGCGGATTCCCTTCGCTATGATGATCCAAGGCGATTATTTGAAATGGAGTTTGGAAACCATCTCCCGGAAGACGTCGCACAATATGCCGCCACGCACAAAACCCTCTGGGGCTGGATGGCCGTTCAACGCGCAGGCTTCGAAGCCATTTATTCTAATCCCGATGTTATTGGGGATAATATTGTCGCCCTCGCAGGGTCTTTTGATGCCTATAACATCGGCGCACGCCCAGACCTTAAGCCATTGGAAGGCCGCATCCTCGGAAGCACAGGCGCGGAAATGGAAATGGAAGCCCACAAGGTTTTCTCGCGCGACCCTAATATTTCCGACAAGGAAAAATGGCGGGTGATCAACGCCACTATGGACATTATTCACGGCCACATGCAGACGATCAGCCCTGCGTTTATTGTGCCGACCAACCAAAACAAAACCGAGCGCATCACCCATCAGACCGCCACCCTCTTAACCGAAGACGAGGTGCGAGCAATCGGACTTAAACCTTCAGATTTCATCAGTACGAGCCAAAGCAAAAAAGGCCGCCCATATTTTGATCGAATGTGCGCCCTCAACGAATTGTTTAACAGACTGCCTGGCCCCAGACAAATACACAGGATAGCGATCGATCCTCCCGAAATCGCGGCAAATCAGATCGAACGCCTCACCGAGGGCTTTGCAGACCTGCGCGCCGCATAAACCAGCTGGCACAAACCTGCATTCTCAGCTAGCCTGAAGCCATGAATGAACCCTCCATCTATGAACACATGCAAGCAGCCGTTGATATCGTCTCAACCAGCCCGCACCCCACAAATAAAATCGCCGCAACAATCGCCGGCACAGACGCATATGGCAAACCCTATGCCCTTTCCCGCGTCAATTTCTGGCCGAAACCTATCGAAGATACGTTTGGCCGCACACAGGATATCGGTAGCTCCAGCGGCACGATCCACGCCGAAACCGCCTGCATTCTTTCCGCGCCAAAAGCTTGGGATTCAAGCATGTTCGTCACCGACCCGCCCTGCCCGAACTGTATGAAAAACATCGCCGAGGCCGGTATTTCAAATCTATATATCGACCATAAAGGCTTCGACAAGGATTGGGCGCGCAGGCGCGGCGAAAGTTTCGCCAACATGTCCATGCGAATCGCCGAAAAAGCGGGCATAAATGTCTATGTGATCTATCGTAAAGAACAACGCTTCGAAGTCATCTCCAAACACATCCCCGATTACACCCCGCGCATCGAAAAACCCGCCCATATTCGTCATTGCGAGGAGGCAACGCCGACAAAGCAATCCTTAGAGAATTTCTGGATTGCTTCGCTATCGCTCGCAAACGCAGAATGCAAAGAAGAACCCTTTGCGCTGGCTCTGTGCATGGACGAAAGCGGCGCGCATGTGATCCTGCGCACCGACCGCCACCCCGCCGTGGGCTACACCTCAGAAACCATTGAAGGTAAAGAGGGTAAATACAGCTTCATCCTGCAACCGGTAAACCGCATTCTGATGATCGCTTCGCGCGACGGACTAAAAATAGAAAAACTCTACAGCTCCCGCACCCCAACCTCGCGTGAACTGGTCAATATGATCGCGACGGGAATAGATACCCTGCAAATCGGCGATCAGACACAATGCCGCGATGAATTCGGCCTTATTGCCCTTAAGCAACTAAAAGATGCAAAAATTTTAAATATATTTTAAGGCCTTAAAGTGCAATAATGGAACTTGGATGAATTCTTAAACAAACCTCAGGAACAAGACTTATGCCTATAGAAGAACGCTTTATCACGTTTGACCTTAACGAAATTTACAAGGCCGTCGTAATTAAATGTACAGAGCAAGACTTGCCCAAACCACCCGAAGGCAAATTGGTCGCCATCGAAATCGATGAAAAAAATGCCGACCGCCAAGACAAAATCAATATAGTCGTTGAGAACAAAAACGCCAAAGAAACAATTGAATACGACCGCACCTTTTTCGCACTCGCGCTTGTGTTCTATTGTCAGGGCAGCGGCATCCCTCTGCCCCATCGCGGTCAGAAGACCCTCAAAATCCTTCAGGATAAAATCATCATGAAGATCGAACTTGAAGGCGGCGCAGGGAAATAAAACCCTTATAGGGCATAAATGAAAAAGCGCCCGATCAGGCGCTTTTTTAAATCTTAAAGTCTGGGCTTAAATTAAACGCCAAGCACCAGGCGCGACGGATCTTCCAAGGCTTCCTTAATCCGCACAAGCGTAGACACCGCCTCGCGGCCATCGACAATGCGGTGATCATAAGACAGCGCCAGATACATCATCGGACGCGCCTTAATATCGCCATTCGGCATCACCATCGGACGCTGAATGATGTTATGCATGCCCAAAATACCGGATTGAGGCGCATTCAAAATCGGGGTCGACATCATGGAACCGAAGGTGCCGCCATTGGTAATCGTAAACGTCCCGCCTGTCATTTCATCCATAGACAGCTTGCCGTCTTTGGCGCGTGTACCCAGATCAATGATCTTCTTCTCGATATCGGCAAGGCTCATCTGGTCCGCATCACGAAGCACAGGAACCACCAACCCTTGCGGCGTAGAAACCGCCACAGAGATATCGTAATAATTCTTGTAAATAATGTCCGTGCCGCTGATCTCCGCATTCACGGCAGGGAATTCCTGAAGTGCATTGATTGCCGCCTTGACGAAGAAAGACATAAACCCGAGCTTCACGCCATTTTTCTTTACGAATTGATCTTGATAAGCTTTGCGAAGCTCCATTACCGCCGTCATATCGACTTCGTTGAATGTGGTCAGCATCGCAGCCGTGTTCTGCGCTTCCTTCAAACGGGTCGCAATCACTTGGCGAAGCTTGGTCATGCGCACGCGTTCTTCACGTGGACCGATTTCACGCGGCGCAGCAGGAGCCGCAGGAGCCGCTGGAGCCGCAGCCTTAGCCGCGGGAGCAGCCTTAGGCGCGGAAGCCGAAGCCAAGAAATTTTGAACATCTTCCTTCGTCAAACGATCCCCAGACGCAGGCACGTGAGCCGCATCCAAATTATTATCCGCAAGCATCTTACGCACCGCAGGGGATGTCTTTGCATCATCTGAAGGCGCCGCCACTTGAGCCGCCGGCGCAGGAGCAGCAGCGGCCTTAGGCTCTTCAGCTTTCGGCGCTTCCGCCGCAGCCGCAGGTTTCGGATCATTCGCCACCGCACCAGCATCAAGCTCACCCAGCAAAGCGCCAACCTCAACGGTTTCGCCTTCGCCCACGGTAATCTTGGCAATCACGCCGTCCGCCGGCGCATTAACTTCAAGCGTGACCTTATCGGTTTCAAGCTCGACAATCGGCTCATCAGCCTTAACGGACTCGCCTTCTTTCTTGAGCCACTGCGCAACAGTCGCCTCGGATACGGATTCACCTAAAGTTGGAACAACGATATTTGTCATGATCAGCCTTGCTTACGTTGAGTAATATTTTGTGTGATTTATTTACGCACATAGCGCAGGAAAGGCAAGAGGCCAGCATATAAAATCACATACCCATCGGTCTGAAATGCGTCTAAAAATGCGTCCAGCCTGCGCGCTTGAACGTCAGCGGCGCGCCGGAGGCATCCAGAACCTGAACGCCCTCACCCGCCTCAAAACGCCCGATCAGCGTGAGCGGAATGCCAAGCGCCGCGGCCTCTTTCTGGAAAGCCGCGATATTTTCTGGCGCAACCGCCATTGCGATTTCGTAATCATCCCCGCCGATCAGCAAATCTTCGGCTTCAACCGCGCCCGAGGCCAAGACCTGCTGCGCATGCAACGAAAAAGGAATGGATGCAAGATCGAGCCGCGCCGCGACTTTCGATGTTTTACAGATATGCCCAAGATCGGCAATCAACCCATCCGATACATCCGCCGCCGCCCGCGCATATTTACAAATCGCCGCAGACAATGGCGTGCGCGCTTCGGGCTTATGACAGGCATTCAGGAAATATTCAGGCGCATCCAGCTCAAGCGTTTTCAGCAAATGCTTAACCCCAATCGCCGCGTCCCCGATACACCCCGTCACCACCGCCAAATCCCCCGCCTTGGCGGTTGATCGCTTTACGGCCTTGCCTTTGGGCACAAGACCCGTAATCGTCAGCGACACCAGCAAAGGCCCCTCCGCCACCGTCGTATCGCCGCCACTGCAAAACACATCGAATTCCTTGTTATCCGCCAGCAAAGCCGCGCTAAACGCCTTCACCCACGCCTCATCAGGAAAATCCGAAAACGCCAAATTCATTTGATAACAATAAGGCTTTGCGCCCATCGCCGCCATATCGGAAAGATTCACCCGCAAAGCCTTATGCGCGATATTGGCAGGATCTTCATCCTCAAGAAAATGTGTGCCGCCATTGAGCGTATCGGAGCTGATCACCAGATCAAACCCCTCAGGAATATCGAGAATAGCCGCGTCATCCAGCAAACCGCCAGCCTCCGCACGCCCCAAAGTGAGCGGCAGGAAGTATTGCTGGATCATCTCGAATTCATTCATAATATATCACTTCCAAAAATGATTAACCGGCCCATGCCCGTGGCCGACACCCAAGGACTCACCGCCCTTAATAGCGCCGCTGATATACAGCTTAGCCTTTTCAACCGCGCGCGGCAAATCATTCCCCAAAGCCAGATTCGCCGCAATCGCGGAAGAGAGCGTGCAGCCCGTCCCATGCGTATTCGAACTTAAAATGCGCGCAGCAGAATAGACCCGCACGCCATCATCCATCGCCAGCACATCATCACTCGTGGATTGCGCGGCCAAGTGCCCGCCTTTGAGCAGCGCCGCGCCGCACTCCAGCGACAGCAAATCCCGCGCTGAAACCTCCATGTCCAGAACACTTTTGCGCAGCAATTTTTCCGCCTCGGGAATATTCGGCGTAATCACATCCGCCAGCGGGATAAGCCGCGCTTTAATAACCTCAAACGCATCCGATGATATAAGGCTATCGCCGCTTGTGGCCACCATGACAGGGTCATACACAATGTGCGGAGGCTGAAACTCCTCAAGAATATCGGCAATCACTCTGGCAATCGCGCCGTCCCCGACCATGCCGATCTTCACCGCATGCACCGCGATATCATCAAAAATCGCAAGTAATTGCGCCCGCACAAATTCAGGCTCCACAAGCTGCACCCCGCTCACGCCCTTTGTGTTTTGCGCCGTCAGCGCCGTAATCACCGCCATGCCGTATACACCATGCGCGGCCAGCGTTTTCAAATCACCCTGAATACCTGCGCCGCCGGAAGGGTCGGACCCTGCAATCGTTAAAACTTTGGGAATAAAATTTTTCATCATCATTGCGAGCCTAAGCGAAGCAACCCTGAGCAACAAGAACATTATGGATGGCTTCGTCGGCTCTGCCCTCCCCGCATTGACAAAAACGCCCGCGCTGCCTTTGCCGGATCCTCTGCCTCGCCAATCGCGCGCATCACCGCAATCCCCGCCGCACCGGTCGCAAGAACCTCAGGAGCATTCAGCGGCGTTATCCCGCCAATCGCAACCACCGGCACGGGCGAAAGTGCAGCAATTTCTGCAAAACGATCCGCGCCCAGAACGGGCTTTCCCTTATCGGTCAACGTCGGATAAAACGGCCCGCACCCGGCATAATCAACCACTTGCGCATCAACCGCCGCCATATGCGCAGGCGTAAAGGCCGTAAGGCCGATAATTGCATTCTCGCCAAGCTTCTCCCGCGCCTCGGCGGGCGACGCATCCCCCTGCCCCAAATGCACACCGTCCGCGCCGCTGGCAAACGCCACATCGATATAATCATTCACAAGGAAAGGAATCCCTCCCCCACCCTCGCGTCTTCGAAGCTCTTCCCTCCCCCTCAAAGGGGGAGGGTTAGGGAGGGAAGGGTTGCGATAAGGC
>CAYGJS010000022.1:0-32741 GCA_964350435.1 uncultured Micavibrio sp. | reverse complement strand
TTTTCGGAAAAAACTACTAACTAAAAACTGGGCTGAATTATAGGGGGCAGGTCATGGATAACCTCAAGTGGAGTAGGGTTTATACCTGGCCTAAAAGCATCATGCTCCGCATAAAATTGCCCAGCTAAAATTGGATGGGGGTTATTTACTTTTTGAAACTGTATTCTTAAATACATATTTAGCTCACTTTCTATCATGGAAACTAACACGCGTTAACAAATATGTCAAACAGAAATAAGGTCATGTTCTTAAAATCCCTTGACGAGCCTGCGTTTCACGCGCTATGCATCTCTTATTCCAATATCAATGAGTAAGGGGCGGACGCCATGTTTAACGATCTTTTCGACTTTTCCAAAAAACGTACAATCAAAGAATCTGTCGGATTCTTCATATTCCACAGCGCTTTAGCCCTCGGCGCTATGGCGGGCCTGACCATGATGGGCGTGTCTTGAGAGATACAGGCTGATGAGGCACGCGAAGCCCAAAGCCGCGCACAGCAACACATTATAATTCGCCATAGATAATCCGAGCACGGGATCTGACCACGGAATGTCCGCGCAGTTCCCTGTGGGGGCGCTCATAATGTTCTGTAGGATCGATTGCTCACCGGAACCACTCAGCGCACCAAAATTGACCGCGCACCCCTCAACCGCTGAAACCCAAAATTTTTGCTCAACACCGGTATGATAAAACGCAATCCCGCTATTGCCCAGCATTGTAAGTCCGCTTAACCCCAGCATGGGCTTTATCAATCCACGCTTAAACGCCGCGCCGATTATCCCGAAGCACACTGTCAAGGCAAAGGGCCAGCGCTGATAAACGCATAGAATGCAAGGCTCCAGACCTAAGAATGCCTCTGCGGCAAACGCCGCCATCAGGGCCGCAAAGGACACCGCCGCCACGGCCATCAAAACCGCAAACGGACATTTCAGAATTTGAATGGCATTACATATCATAGGAAAGACTTGATCGTTTCTTTGATTAAATCAAGCCCCTCAGTCCCGATAAAGATCAAAACATAGGCAATCATCGCCACCCACACAAGGCCAACCACCATCCCGGCAAGCACCGCCAAACCGTCGCGCATGATAACCCCGAGCGCCATCAGCGCAACCCCCATCGCCGGTACAGTATTGGTCAGCGGCAAGGGAACGCATATAGACAGGGTCATGATCAACCCCGCAAGACCAATCAAATTCCCGAAGCCCCCTTGCGTAATAAATCCCAGACGCGGCTTGATAAAAATTTCGATCTTGGTGATATAGGGCAGGGCGGTTTCCAGAATTTTATCAAAACCTGCGCGGCTGATCGATTTATATTTGATGATCTCCGGCACCCAGAGCCTGCGCCGTCCCATGGTTTGTTGCACCGTCAAAAACAGCAGCGGCAGGGCGATAATGGTGTTCACGCCAAGGCCCGGCAGCGGCAGAGCCGCAGGAAGCGCAAACAAAAACAGCAAAAATCCGAACCCCCGCTCATGCAGCGCCTCAAGCAAATCAAACGTACAAACCTTGTCCTGCGGCATTTGATCCTTCAAATCCACGAGCACTTCGGAAATTTTACGGGGGGTGGTTGCGTCTTCGATTGTCATGGCGACAAAATAGCAGATTGCTGTTGAAATGAAATACAGAAAGCATTAAAGATGACGCTGTCTATTTTTTGGTGTGCCCCTGTGGTGAAATTGGTAGACGCGCCGGATTCAAAATCCGGTTCCTTCGGGAGTGCCGGTTCAAGTCCGGCTGGGGGCACCAAATAAAAAATAATTTAGAAAAATGAGTCTAGTGCTTCGCCGCCAAACTCTACAACGGTTTCAATGCCTGTTGCCGCAAGACCAGCCGCCCCTGCGGGGCTAGCAATTGCTGCAAAAACTGCGCCCAACGCTAAAGCACTCACTCCCAATTTAAGGCCT
Organism: uncultured Micavibrio sp.; assembly: GCA_964350435.1. GTDB lineage: Bacteria > Pseudomonadota > Alphaproteobacteria > Micavibrionales > Micavibrionaceae > TMED27. The sequence goes on along the minus strand of CAYGJS010000022.1, from coordinate 30,832 downwards.
GTACCTAAAAAATTGCCTTTACCTGCTGCCATTACACATCTCCTATTACCGTTACGTTTTTAAATTTTCGTATATATGGAATATTAACAAAATCTTAACAAAAACACAACATTTTTGATTAACGCATTGTTTTCATTCGTCTTTGCGAGCGAAGCGAAGCAATCCAAGCCAATCCAAAGCTATCCAAAAATCGCCACGCCGCCCCTGAAGCCGTCCTCAAAATGACGCAAACCTTCAGGAGCGGCCGCGCGCCGAAGCGCTATTTTCTTCCAAAAGCCCCGCAGGGAATGATACACTATGAGAATGAGTAACACTAAAACCGACATTGTGATTACTTCAAAGGTCTTCCCTACCTCTGGCGATATAGCTCAGTGGGAAGCCCTGAGTGCTGCCGAACAGCGGGCTTTCATCGAAAGCAGCGAGCAAGCAGGCTTTGATAGCGGCCTCTCTCCGGAAGAATCACTTTCAGCGCGGCTTGCCCGCGTTCGTGCCTCTGCGGTTTAATGCGCTGGGCTTTAAGCCGGCAGGCCTCTGCGGAGATCGACAATATTATCCGTTATACGGACATAAATTTCGGGACAGATCAGACCGAAAATTATCTCGGCGGTCTATATAACGCCTTCGACCTCCTCAGCGACAATCTGAAAATGGGTCAAGCGTGGGCGGGTGAACGGAGATGCCTGATATACCGCTCTCACTAAGTATTTTATCGCATCATGGAAGACCATGTCTTTATCACGGATATCCTGAATACCCGCATGAAGATTCCACCAGAGTGGAAGGCCTAAAACTCTATAAAATTTGATTCAAATTCAAATCAAATCCCATTTAATTTCCATAATTTATTAACCATTCCAGCCTATACTAAAGCTGCATATGAAATTGTGCGCCGCACAAAGATTCATGTGCGCTTGAATTTAAGACAAGAGAAGGCGCAAAGAACGCCTTCCGACAAGGGAAGTGGGGCCGCGAATGGCAAAAGCCGAGGACACGATTAAACAGGAATTCAGAGCCGATGCCGATCGCATTTCGGAGCTGAAGATTGCCGAGCGAGGTGTCGCGGAGCTTAACCTTGGTAAGCTGTTCAACGTTTCGGGCGGAGCCGATCAGCAAAATGCGCGAGAGATGGGCCTTAAAAGCGAAACCCTCACGGGTATGGGCGGAAGCGGTGCAACGGCCGCTGCGCGTATCCTTGAACACAACGCCCGCGAGACGGCGCGCCGCAAGGCTTCAAATGACACCGCAATGTTCCTGCAGATGCTGGAGCAGTTATCGGCAGAAATCCGCGCGATTGAACTCCAGATTGAGCGCTTTGATCAGCAGCTCGAAGCGACAGATAGCTTAATCGGTATTCTTGAAAGCGGCGGTGAAATCGATCCGACTGATCCTGAACATCAGCGCCTCTTGAGACTTGCCGGAATTCCAGAAGATGAGTGGGGTGTTGTGACACTGGACGACCTCAGGGCTCATAGAATTGACCTTCAGACCCAGCGCGACCAAGCGAAAATCGAGCTCGACAAAAGGTTCGCTCAAGAGGCCGCATTGATTGAGGCTGAAAGCAATAGCCAAAGGGGCAACCCGATATCAGCGAGTTCTTTATCCATGCCTGATGCGGTTTCGCAGTTCGCCATGAGAAATCCTGAAACCGATTTGGAGAACTTGTCGCGAAGAGATTTGGTGGAGATTGGAAAAATAAATCTTGTTTCAGAGTATCTCGCGCGCTCGGATCATGCTGAAAGAGACATAGCTTGGTTTAAGGCCGCGTATGCAGAACTCAATCTTAGCGCCGGGGATGGTGAGGTGCTGGAGAGTGCTGTCGATATGCTTGTTGATTCATTGTCAAACAATGCCAGGGATTCTTTGCTGAAAGAAGATGGGCTGGATCAGGCGCTCGTAAAATACCTCGTCGCAGACAAAGTACTGGAGGTTATTGAAGACACGGACATTGATGATCCAAGTGAACAAATTATGCTTCAGTTCATATTTGCAGATTGGAGCCAACAAGCCTTAAGTGCTGCCGTTAATGATCCTGATACACCTGATTCTCTGAGAGAAATGATTGCGCAGAATATAGATGAAAACGGTTTATCCGTTCCAACCATTGTAAGTTCTGACCCCAATTAGTCCAGGCAATTTTCCAAGCTCCATTGGCCAGCAAAAACGACATCTTTGGTGCTGATCCCATCACCGTTTGTTCTTGCGACAACAAATGTCGAATTGCCGGTTTCCATAGTCGTAACGGGGCACCCCGCCTCTTCGATGCTCTCCACGACACGCTGCAAATTGAAGCTGTTCACACCAGAGCCGTAGATAAATTGCACGGGCTTGCCTTCTGCCGCCGTTGCGAAGTTCACTTGCTGAGGGGATGTGTCAACGCTCGCGACAGTGATCGGACTTTGACCGGCTTCTGCGCTCGCTTCAATACGGACCACTTCCGCGTCTTGCGCGTTCGCGCTTCCAGTGAGCGTCATGGTCGCTGCCGCCAGGGCACCAAAAGCGGCTGTGATATTTTTAATCATGGCACTTTCGCCTCTTCTTGGGCGGGACAACGCTCTGTAATCATTGAGCAAATCGGCGGAAAAAGGACCCTTTTTCTGTGATCTGCCCGGTTCCGATTCGCAACGTCCCGCGCGTGTTATCAAGTCGAATAAAAACAACGGCCTAAATTTCAATACGGAACGTAACACAAAAGCAAAACGCTTGGCAAGAAAAACTGCGCTGCCGTCCATATGTAAAGCACAATGAATCCAACGCTCTAAAGGCCCGCCGCCTGAAGCGTGCCCCTCCCGCCTCTGATCGAGGTGAACGCGCTGCTAGAGGCGCGCGGCGCGAAGTTCGAGTCCCTGACCGAGAAAATCGACACCTCAACCGCGATGGGGGAGTTCGTGTTTCACATCCTCGCCGCCGTCGCGCAGCTCGAGCGCTCAATCATTCGTGAGCGGACGCTGGCGGGGATGGAAGTCGCTGCACGCGAGGGGCGGTTTCCGGGGCGACCGAGGAAGGCGGACGGGTGGCGCGAGGCGGCTTAGAATGACAAGCCTAACCCCCGAATAAGCCGCTGACCTTCGTTTAGTACTTCTCTCCCGTTCCGCTCTGTTCGTGTAGCAGCCCAGGTTTGGCCGACACGCCCAGGAGGAATGAAGCGTGAAGCAGCCTCCGAGTGAGGCTCGAAGGCTGCTTTTTGGGCTTGGCTGAACTAGGGGGCCATTGTGATACGCCGGCCCCAGTGCTGCGCCTCTTTGGGGTCATAGACGCTTAAGAGTGTTCCCATCGTCACAATCCGCGGTCGGGCTTCGGCGCGCACTCTTGGCTTTATGTGCTGTGGGACGCGCCGGCAGAAATCCCTGAACCAATAGGCGATTGTGTCTGGTTCGTCATCGAATTCGTCAGTGCCCTCGAAGCACTCGAAGTCGAGGAAAACTTCGGTGCCGTTCTCGTCGATGATGACCGGATCAAGATCTCGGTAGAGATCAATCATCCAGTCCCGCCAGCACCACGGTGTCAGCCCTAGGGCTTTGCCGAGAAAGGCGGTGTAGTTTCGAAGATCGCGAATGAACTCCGGATTCGACAGCTCAAGCTGCGTTATTCGTCTCATGATGTTTCCCCAGTCGAGAAGGTTGGGGAAACGGGCCCGTCTCCGGCTGATCAGCGATCAGCTGTCGCAAGCCTGGTTGACCGAGCGTTATGAGTGAACGCGCCAGAGTTATGAGAAGTTATGAGTAGCCTCGCGGGGCGGGGTGCGCGGGCATGTATGATCCACACCGTTGAAACTTATTGACTATTCCGCATTGATTATGTAATAAAGACAGTGGAGGCGTTGAAAACCACGGCGCGCAAAGTGGAGATGGCAACTTACGAAGTAACAGTCGAAGAGGTCCTAGAAGAAGTGCAGGAAATGGCCGTCTTGCGGGAGACTTGGAAGCTCAATGGGCAACTGCATCGAGAAAATGGACCGGCTATTATCGAGCGCCGTGTCGATAATGGCGAGATATGCCGTGAGGAATGGTATCAGAATGGGAGACGTCACCGCGACAGCGCCCCTGCAATACTGGTTCAGTTTGAGAATTACCGAAAAGAAGAGTGGTATAGAGGTGGCGTTCTTCATCGAGAAGATGGCCCCGCCGATCGTTCGTGGTGGTACAGTGAATTATACGATACAGGCGACAATCTGATGTGTACGTTTGCATCGTGGTACGTCAATGGAGTTTCCCATCGAGTGGATGGTCCGTCGCAGTTTCTTGTTGATAGCGACACCGGTGTAATCTTCGAAGAGATGTGGGAGCAGCATGGACGTTTGCACAGGATAGACGGCCCGGCCGAAACCTACAGGGACGCCAAAACTGGTGTCGCGGAGCTTGAAACTTGGTATTTTGATGGACGCCAGCATCGCGCCGATGGACCGGCTGTGGTCAGGCGAGATGAGAATACTGGAGAAATCATTGAGCAGGAGTTTCACCTTGCGGGTCAGAAGGTTTCGGTGCTTCCCGAACTACCAAAGCTAGACTAAATACAGGATGACAAAGTTGCAGAAAATGAGAGTGTGTTTTGAGCAACGCCGACTTTGTTGCGGACATTCAAACGCTGCGGGCGCAGAATGTCGGCTCTGGACGAAACAAGAACTTTCCCTACCTAATGCTGCTAAAGGATCACATCAGGTCTGTTTCTAGGCCTTATAAGGGACCCGGCAAACGACCCGACCAATGGTATCAAATGTGGTTGCTCTGTCACCGCAATGGGTTTGAGCAACCGGCTTGCCTTCACTCATTTGACAAGTGGAAAAAGCTCTCTCAGGCTATTGGTGATATAGAAAATGGTGCGCACCGTGAAGCCGTGGTTTTCCTTGCGTGGGCAGCCTGGAGATCGCCGGATGCGACTAGAGAATTCTACAATCAGCTGAAAGAACTGGGGGTCCGATACCACCCGTATGAAGTGTCCGGCATCCATCCGCCTCTCGATCTCGAAGACCCCAAAGCCGCCTATGAGCAAGCTGTCGCTTCGGTAGACATCCAGGAAGAGAAGGGCGCGTTTGAACAACTCAGCTTTCACCAGCAGATGGCCAAGGCCCTTGGGCAAGGATACCATCCGCATCGGATAGAACGCGACTTTGAAGCTTTCGTCGGCGGGAATGATCGCGGCTACTGGGAGTTGGTATCCGGGGCAGGCAAGGGAAAATCCTCGATACTCGCTAGCCTGTACCGCCGAGCGCGTGACCTTCTCCCGAACGCGCGAGCGGGCATCCATTTCTTCCGAAAATTCCCCGGACATCCGAATGAGAATAGCGTCCCGAACGCTCTGCATGGCTTGCTGGCGCAAATCCAAATGCACGGCATGGCTGCCCCTCCTAAACCCCAGAATTACCGCCACGCCGTATCGACCTTTGAAAACTGGCTTCACGTGCAGGCCAGCCAAGGCAGAATCGGCAAGAGCAAACCTGTTGTCTTATTCCTAGACGGCTTGGATGAAATTGTCGGAGAAGGAACGCCTGTTCCAGGCGCTCAACTTCCCGAGTGGATGCCAAGCCAGTTGCCGGAGGGCGTCTTTATCGCGTTCTCTAACCTACTGAAGCGGCGCTGCGATCTTGAGTTCGAACTTCGCTCACCCTCATTCCTGTCGCTTTCCGAGGCTTACCTCAGTCAACCCGATTTGGTAGCGGTGCCGCCGACGCTGACGCCAATGCACGAACTTGAACGCGCCCGCATGTATGTGCGCATCGATAGCCCGAGCCTGATCTCGGATGTGAAGGTGCTGTGCCAGAACCTGATCCCTCCGACCACGAACAAAAACTCCGATTACTTCGAGGGGCGCGCGCGGGAATTTCTGGAAGGGATCATCCTGACGCTGGTGCGCATGCACGGCGTCCTGACGCTCGGCCAGCTTTACAGCACGGTGAACCTGATCCCCGGCGGCGGGGATAAGTGGCTGGATTTTGCCTTCGAGATGAGCCAGGCGGGCTTTGAGGTGTCTGCGCGCATCGAAGAAGAGATTGCCAATGCGCGCCAGGACTCATCCAGCACGGGCTATCAGGGCATTGTCGGCGAGCTGTTCAAGGCGCTGTCCTGCCTGTCTGATCCGACACTGCTGCGCGCCGTCTCGCCGCCGTTTGATTTCTCACTTGCGCAGCTCTGTGTGCATGGGCGCTCCACCCAGCTCTACATCATGCCGCCCGCAGAGTTCATTGCGCCGTGGGCGCCCGTGATCAAGGCGCTGTTCGTGGCCGGGATGATCTACAAAGCCCGCCAGCCACAAACGCCGCGCCAGACCTGGATACTGGATGAATGCGCGCAGCTTGGTGGCTTTCCGCTGGTGACGCAGCTCTTCACCTACGGCGCAGGGATCGGCATCCGCCCCTGGGCGGTATTCCAGTCGACTTATCAGATGGATCAACTCGGCCCCAAGGCCGGCAATATCATCACCTCTAGCGCGCAGGTGCGAAGCTACTTCACCATCAGAGACATCGAGACGGCGACCACCGTTTCACGGATGCTCGGCGTGCAGACGCTTCAATACGATGATGAACTGGCGCAAGCCCGCGCCCGCCATGCCAAGCACCAAGCCCTGCAATCGATGATGAGCGGCGGTGATCCGTTCATGGCCGGGATGAGCGTTGCCCATTACCGCCGCGAGGCCGAGCACCGCACCAAGCAGCAGCGTCTGCTGCGCACGCCCGATGAGATCATGCACACGCCAAACGACAAGCAGTACATCTTCATCGATAATCTGGCGCGCCCGCTCTATGCGGATCGCAAGCCCTACTATGAGCAAGAGTTCATGGCGGGACGCTTCCATCCGAACCCCTATCACCCGCCCGAAACCCGCGTGCGTGTTAAGACTCGCTGGGGTCATCGCTGGCTTGAGGTCAGGCGCGAGAATGTTCCCGCCCAATACGCGGACTATCCCCAGTACTGCAGCGGCGTCTGGTCGTGCGTGTCTTAACCAGACGTATTTGAGGAGCACCAATGAACACCCCCGACATTGCCACGCGCAAGGAGGCGGATCGCCTGCGCGATGAGATCAAAGTTGCCGAGCCCGCCTACACGATGGAGCCGGGCGGGGTTTGTCTGGACGAGCGGTCCTGGCGGCTCCAGCAGTTCAAGGCCAATCGGCTCTTTCTAGTGGAAACCCGTCTCATTCGCGCCGCGAGCAAAATGCGCCGTGATTCCATGCAGCCCTATCAACGCTCGTTCGAGCGCTGATCCTTTAAAGCCGTTCAAGACAAGGATGAAAGACCATGGATGATGAGCCCGAGGCGATGGGCGATGAAGCCGATGAGCGCAGCGAGAACGCGCCGGAGTTTGTGCTGCGTGATGGGAATCTGCGCAGCGCGACCTGGAGAAGCGAGGGCAAATTCGGCCCGCTTTTTAACACCCGCATCACCAAGCTCTACCGCGACGATGAGGGCAATCCGCGCGAGACCTCAACGCTTGGCTCCAAAGACCTGCTGCGCGCCGGCGAACTGGCCCGCGAAACCCACCAAGAGGTGCTGAAGCGCCAGCGCGAGCGTTCGCAGGGTCGTAAACCTGAAGAGCGGGGACCAGAGTCCCAGCGCACCATGGACTGGCATGACGACGACAAATCCCGTGCCGACATCAGCCGCGCGCGCTTCAAAGAAGAGCGCACGTCGTCAAACGGAACGCGCCGCGATAAGTCGCGAGATAGAGTGGCCCGCTAAATCGCGGGCCTAAAGCCAAGCAGATTCTTCTTGCCAAAATGTACAAGTGAGCGTATGTTCATGCTTTGTTCTGTTCGTGATCGGCAATCCTGCCGATGCGCGGCGCAAGAAGAGGAAGGAACGAAAATGATCGATAAACGCTAACCAGAAAAGGAGAACGCGTCATGGAGGAAACCAGGACCATACCACAAATAGCGGAGCGCGCGTCCGCATTGCCAATAGAGGGCCAAGTCCAGCGCGAAACCAGGTGCACGGTTCGGTTTGATCTCGAAGCGTACATGCCGCTTCTTGAAGACACTGACATCCCGGATGACCAGAAGATGGAATTGCTCCGGGCTCTTTACGCGATCATGGCCAGCTTCGTTGATCTGGGGTTCACAGTAGACACGAACGCCTGTGGACAACCGCACAAATTCCGTGATCCATCGGCGCAAGCACTTCGCGATCATGTATGTTTAAGTCATCAAAATAAATTCGAATATTTCAACAATGCTGCAGCCCGCCCCTGCGATACTGCAGGGGAAGGGGTCGAGGCATGATACGAAACACATCCACCAGAAGATCAGCCGTCATCTATTGCCGAATTTCGTCCCTGAAGCAGGCCTCGGACGGCGATGGGCTTAATTCGCAGGAGCATCGCTGCCGTCAGTATGCTGCGCAGAAAGGTTATGAGGTCGAGGCGGTGTTTCCGGACTCGATCTCGGGTGGCGGGGATTACCTCAAGCGCCCTGGCATGGTCGCGCTGCTGTCTTATCTGGATGCGCAAAGGCACAAAGACTACGTCGTCATCTTCGATGATCTGAAGCGGCTCGCTCGTGATACGGCGGCGCATATCGCGCTGCGCCAGGAGCTGTCTTCGCGCGGCGCGAGCGTGGAGTCCCTCAACTTCAAATTTGAAGAGAGCCCCGAAGGCAAATTCATTGAAACGATCATCGCCGCGCAAGGGCAGCTTGAGCGCGAGCAGAACAGCCGCCAGGTTGTCCAGAAGATGAAAGCCCGCCTTGAAAAAGGCTATTGGGTCTTCCGCGCGCCCATTGGCATGAAGTTCGTGCCCGCCAAGGGCGGCGGGAAAGCTCTGGTGCGTGATGAGCCTGTGGCCTCGATCTGCGCGGAAGCGCTGGAGGGCTTTGCGAGTAACCGCTTCGCCTCGCAAGCTGAGCTGCTGCGCTGGCTCGAGTCCCAGCCTGAGTATCCGAAGGACAAGCCAAACGGCACGATCCGCCCGCAGAGCATTGTGAGGTTCCTGGATAAGGAGGTTTATGCAGGCCTCGTCAGCTCTAAGGCCTGGGGCGTAAGCCTTCGGGAGGGCCAGCATGAAGGCCTGATTTCGGTCGCCACTTATGAGCGTATCCAAAGACGACTGAAAGAGGGCACCTACGCGCCAACGCGCATCGACACCCGCGAGGACTTCGCTCTCAGGGGCGCAGTCAAGTGCGGCGGCTGCGGCTATCACCTCACAGGCGGTTGGTGCAAAGGCAAGCGGAAGCACTACGCCTATTACTTCTGCGTCAATCGTGATTGTGACCAGAAGTCCAAGACGATCCCGCGCGACAAGATCGAAGGCGAGTTTGGCGATCTGCTCGGCCAGCTTCAGCCCGCGCCGTCATTGGTGAAGGTCGCCACAGCCATGCTGATCGATTGCTGGAACCAGCGTCTCGCCCGCGCCGATGAAATCGCGGCGGGCTTCAAGCGCGAGGCGGAAAGCTGCGAGCGACAGATCAGCGATCTGGTGGATCGGATTGTCGAGGCGACGAATCCGCGTGTCGTCCAAGCCTATGAGCAGCGCATTGACGAAGCCGAGAAGCGCAAGCTGGTGATGCTGGAAAAAGCCGCTCAAACGGCGCGACCAACAATGACTTTGGATAGCTTGATTGAACACGCTTTGCGATACGTTTCTGCGCCGAAAACCCTATGGGATTCAAGGGTTTTGGAGCTGCGCAGGCTGGTGCTGGGGCTGACGTTTTCCAGCCATCTCAGCTACACGAAACAGGGCGGTATAAAACACCCTGAAACGACAACGCCGTTCAAATTATTCAATCATATCAAACAAATAGGCGAAGGGATTTTGATCCAAGACCCCAAATTCGCATTTGCGGGAGAAATGGTGCCACGAGAGAGAATTGAACTCTCGACCTCGTCATTACCAATGACGCGCTCTACCACTGAGCTACCGCGGCGGATCATGGGTTTATCCCCAGAACGAGGGGGAAGTTAGCGCAAAATCTCTGGCATGTCACGCCTCTTTTTGACTATGCTGGTCGCTATGTCGGCAAAACAATCTCAGGATAAACTTGATAAACGTGCATTGGCGCTTCGCGATAATCTGCGCAAACGCAAGGAACTGCAAAAATCCGATAAAGAATTGAGTAAAAAGGACAAAGATGATGGAAATGCTGAAAGAGCGTGATCCCCAAAATAATACGCCCAAGAGCGAAAACGGTTTGATTATGCCCCCGGGCTTACTCGCCGATCACCAAATCCGCGAATTGGCGGTGAATGAGGGCATGATTGAGCCTTTCGTGGAAAAGCAAAAGCGCGACGGCGTGATTTCCTATGGCCTGTCGTCCTATGGTTATGATTCGCGCTGCGCCCCGGATTTCAAGATTTTTACCAATGTTGATAATGCGCTGGTCGATCCTAAAGACTTTTCGGCGCAGAGTTTTGTTGACAGAACCACTGATATTTGCGTAATACCTCCTAACAGTTTTGTGCTCACCCATACGGTGGAATATTTCCGCATCCCCAAAGATGTACTGGTTATCTGTCTTGGTAAAAGCACATATGCGCGTTGCGGATTGATTGTGAATGTCACGCCGCTTGAGCCGGGCTGGGAGGGTCATGTGACATTGGAGATTTCCAACACCACGCCGCTCCCCGCACGGGTTTATGCGAATGAAGGCATTGCGCAATTTTTGTTCTTTAAAGGAAGTATGGCTTGTGAAACCAGTTACGCAGATAGATCCGGCAAATATATGGGACAGCGAGGCGTTACGCTCCCGCGGCTTTAAGGCTGACGCGCCCGCCGCCGCCGCGCCTGCGTCCTCTTCGCTTGATAAAATCAAAGTCACAGGCGGGCAGCCTTTGCACGGCACAATCCCGATCAGCGGCGCAAAGAACTGCGCACTGAAACTCATGTGCGCGGCGCTTTTGACCGATCAATCCGTGTATTTCGAAAACTCACCCAACTCCTTGCGCGATATGCAGAGCCAGACAGAACTTATGGAGTATCTCGGCGCGGCCGTGAAGCGCGAAGGGGATTTAATGGCGATCAATGCCGGGCCGGTCGCGGCGGGTGCTATGCCGCCAATGGCGCCTTATGATATCGTGCGCAAGATGCGCGGCTCTATCCTTGTCCTGGGGCCGCTTTTGGCGCGCTTTGGTCAGGCGAAGGTTTCACTGCCCGGTGGATGCGCGATAGGAACGCGGCCAGTGGATATGCATATCAAGGCACTAGAGGAAATGGGCGCGGTGATTACGCTGGAGGAAGGGTATATTCATGCTTCTACCCCCGCAGGCGGCCTACAGGCCACAAAGATTATGTTCCCGAAAGTCTCCGTCGGGGCGACTGAGAATTTGATGATGGCAGCAACGCTGGCGAAGGGGGAAACCGTGCTGATGAACGCCGCGCGCGAGCCGGAAATTACCGACCTTGGCGAATGCTTGATTAAGATGGGCGCGAAGATTACCGGCCTTGGAACCGACACGATCCGTATCGAAGGCGTATCGCACATGGGCGGCGCGCATCATTCTATCGTCCCCGACCGCATCGAAACGGGAACCTATATGGTGGCCGCGGCCATGACAGGCGGTGAAGTCCGCCTTCAAAACGCGCGGATGGAGCATTTAAGCGCGGCTGTCGGTCATCTCTCCCAGACAGGTGCAGAGATAGATCAGGACGGGCTCGATATTATCGTCAGCCGTGATGTGAACGCGCCCTTAAAGGCGATTGATATTATGACCGAACCGCATCCCGGTTTCCCGACCGACCTTCAGGCGCAGTTTATGGCGATGCTCACCATATCCGAGGGCGCGGGGATGGTGACGGAAACCATCTTCGAAAACCGTTTCATGCATGTTCCGGAACTCAACCGCATGGGCGCGAATATCTCTGTGCAGGGCAATAGCGCGATTGTGCGCGGTGTTAAGGGTTTGAAAGGCGCAGAAGTCATGGCAACGGACCTTCGCGCTTCTGTGGCTCTCGTCCTTGCGGGGCTGGTGGCGGAAGGCGAAACTACTGTGAACCGCATTTACCACCTTGAGCGCGGCTATGAAGATATTGTCGGTAAGCTCGGCGGCGTGGGTGCGCGGATAAAGAAGGCTTGAGGAGATTGAAATGCATATAGCAGTCACGAAATTAGTTTTAAAAGACGCCAGCCTATCTACAATATTTAATTTTATTGATCATACAAGAGCGTCCAGAATTCAGGCGCAAGCCAGCCCAGGTTATCTCTCCCATGGATACAATGTTGTTGGCGGGCTTTATACGCGCAGCGCATGGGCTTCACGCGAGGATATCATGTCTTTTAAGAATTCTGGTGCCCATAAAGAAGCTATGGATATTGCGGCACGCATAGCAAAAGGTGGAATGACGATCGTATTTGAAGCACAGACGCTTCCATCTTGGAAAGAAGCAAAAGCGCGGCTACATTCAGATGGCCGCGATCTAGCCAAATATCTAGAAACGGCGGCGGCGCAGCAATTAAACGCTTCGGCATTGACGCGAGAGCCGGAATGACCAAACGCAATCATGAATTTTAAAATTCTTCCTTGCCGCATTGCATCATTCCGAGTATTTCCTTCTTATGACACTGCAAAAACTCATTCTCGCATTGCCGAAGGGCAGAATTCTCGAAGAGCTGGCGCCTTTGCTGGCGGCGTGCGATATCGTGCCTGAGGCGGATTTTTCCAATGATAACAGCCGTAAACTGCAATTCACGACCAATCATGCAGGGCTGGATATCATTCGCGTCCGCGCCTTTGATGTCGCGACCTTTGTCGCCTATGGCGGGGCGCATCTCGGGGTTGTGGGGAGTGATGCGATAGAAGAATTTGGCTATGACGAGCTGTATGCACCCGTAGACCTTGGGATCGGCAAGTGCCGGCTTTCGGTTGCCATGCCCAAGGATAATGTAGAAGACAATACCCGCCATTCGCATATCCGCATTGCGACCAAATACCCCAACCTGACCGCCCGTCATTACGCGGCGCAAGGCATTCAGGCCGAGTGCATTAAGCTGAACGGGGCGATGGAGATTGCGCCGGCTCTCGGACTTTGTCGCCGGATTGTCGATCTGGTATCCACCGGCGGAACATTGAAGGCCAACGGCCTGTCCGAAGTGGAAACGATTCTGGAGGTTTCATCAAAATTGGTGGTGAACCGCAGCGCGATGAAAACCCGGCCCGAAGACATTGCCCGCTGGGTTGACGATTTTAAGCAAGCCGTCCAAAAATAATAAGCGTGACAATTTATTGTGCAATGCAATATAATAGAGATATGAGCGCATTTATAAACGCTATCATTACCAACAAGACTGCGGTAGGCGATGCCTAAACGCGCAATCCAGGACATCACAATACAAGACGTTGAAGACCTTCGGGGCGGCGATCTTTTGATCCGTGACCGAGAAATAGCCCTTCATGATCTAAAAGCTGGGAGTGTTTTCAAACCGCGCGGTGACAATAACGGACCATATTCGATTGCCCTGTCTTTGGAAGAAAACCGCCTTGTGTTACGCGGCAAGAACGCGCTGGGCGCGGAGATGCCGATGATGGTGCTTTCGCTCACGCCGTATCGCCGCTTGATTAAAGATTACTTCATGATTGTGCAAAGTTACGGCGAAGCGCTGAAAAACGGCAATCCATCGAAGATCGAAGCGATTGATATGGGGCGACGGGGGCTGCACAATGAAGGCGCAGAGCTGCTCATGGAACGATTATCGGATAAAATCGAGATGGATATGGATACATCGAGACGGTTTTTCACTTTGATTTGTGTGCTTCACGCGGGGAAAACCCATGTTTTACGATAGCCACCACCCTGACTGATCAAGCAAACACGCAGATTATCCAATCCTGCGCCCCATAAAAGCCTCCGCCCCATAGCCCTTAATGGCAGCCTTTACAAACACAGCTATTCCGCCGCAATCTTCGCCGATTTCCGTGCCAAAAGCGGCTTGAGGTATTCCCCCGTATAACTGCGCTGCTCTTTACAGATATCCTCGGGCGTGCCGCAGGCAACAATCTCCCCGCCCTTATGCCCGCCTTCAGGGCCGATATCAATCACGTAATCCGCGGTCTTGATAACATCCAGATTATGCTCGATCACCACCACGCTGTTGCCCTTTTCAACCAGAGAATGCAAAACCTCAAGCAACTTTCGGACATCCTCAAAATGCAGTCCCGTCGTCGGCTCATCAAGAATATAAAGGGTTTTTCCCGTAGATCGCTTCGACAGCTCCTTCGAAAGCTTCACCCGCTGGGCTTCCCCGCCGCTTAAGGTGTTTGCCTGTTGCCCGACCTTTATATAGGTCAGGCCGACATCTTTCAGCGTATCCATCTTGTCACGAATGCTAGGCACCGCCTTGAAAAACTCTGCCGCTTCCTCGACCGTCATGTCCAAAACATCGGCGATGGATTTATCCTTGTATTTTATCTCCAGCGTTTCGCGGTTGTATCGCTTGCCGTGACAGGTTTCGCACTCCACATACACATCAGGCAGAAAATGCATCTCGATCTTGATGACCCCGTCACCGCTGCACGCCTCGCAGCGCCCGCCCTTGACGTTAAAGCTAAACCGCCCCGGCCCATACCCCCGCGCTTTCGCTTCGGGCAATCCCGCAAACCACTCGCGGATCGGCGTAAACGCACCCGTATAGGTCGCGGGGTTAGAGCGCGGCGTGCGGCCAATCGGCGATTGGTCAATATCAATCACCTTATCCACGAACTCCAAACCCTTAATCTCTTTATGCTCCAGCGGTTGTTCTTTGGATTTCATCAAAGTCTTGCTGGCCGCGCGGTATAGCGTATCAATCGTAAATGTCGACTTTCCTGACCCCGAAACCCCTGTTACGCAAGTAAACGTGCCAAGCGGAATTTTCGCCGATACATCGCGCAGATTATTCCCGCACGCGCCAATCACCTCAATGAATTGCTTCGGCTTTCCCTTACGGCGGGAGGAGGGGACAGCAATCTCCCGCGTCCCGTTCATATAATCCGCTGTCACAGAGCCTTCAGTTTTAAACACCTGCTCGGGCGACCCTTGCGCGACGATTGTTCCGCCATGCACCCCCGCACCGGGCCCCATATCAATCAAATGATCGGCGGCGCGAATGGCGTCCTCGTCATGTTCCACCACAATCACCGTATTGCCCATATCACGAAGCCGCGTCAGCGTTTCCAGTAAACGGTTATTATCGCGCTGATGAAGCCCGATCGAGGGTTCATCCAATACGTATAATACGCCCGTCAAGCCGGAGCCGATCTGCGAAGCCAGCCGTATCCGTTGACTCTCCCCGCCTGAGAGCGTTCCTGAAGACCTCGACAGGTTCAAATAATCCAAACCGACATTGCGCAGGAATGTCAGGCGCTCATTGATCTCCTTCAAAATCTTCTCGGCAATTTGGTATTGCTGACGGGATAAAACAGCACCCCCACCCGAAGACGGCTCGTCTTCTTTCCCTCCCCCTTGAGGGAGAGGGCTAGGGAGGGGGAGCTGCGCAATTTTTTCAAACCAAGCCCCTGCATCCTCGATGCTCAAAGTCCCGACTTCGGAAATATGCCTGCCGTCAATTTTCACCGCCAAGGCTTCGGGTTTCAACCGATGCCCCTCGCAGGCTTCACATGGCGCGCTCGCTTGGTATTTCGAAAGCTCCTCCCGCGCCGAATTCGAATCCGTTTCAATCAACCGCCGCTCCAGCGAAGGAATAACCCCTTCAAACGGTTTATTCGATTTCCACGTGCTTTCGCTCTTGGTATTGTAGGTGATCGGAATAATATCCTTGCCCGACCCGAACAGGATTTTCTCCTGAAACTTCCGCTCCAGCTTTTCCCACGGCGTCGTCATCGGGAAGCCATAAAACGCCGCCACGCCCTCCAGCGCCTGCATATAAAACGGCGCAAACCCTTTGGACCACGGTTCAATCGCACCCTGCTTAAGCGATTTGCCTGTGTTCGGTACAACCAAATCCTCGTCCATATACATCCGCTGCCCCAAGCCATCACAATTCGGACACGCCCCATGCGGAGAGTTAAAGGAAAACAGGCGCGGCTCGATCTCCGCAATCGTAAAGCCCGAAACAGGGCAGGCATATTTCTCGCTGAAAATTTCCTGATCGCCGCTATCCGCGTTTTCCGCAATCACCAATCCATCGGCCAGCCGCAAAGCCGTTTCCACAGAATCCGCCAAACGATTGCCCATATCATCCCGCACCACGAGGCGGTCAACCACCACCTCGATATCATGCTTCAGCTTCTTATCCAGCTCCGGCACTTCGCCAATCTCATAAAGCGTGCCATCGACCTTCACCCGCTGAAAGCCCTTCGCTTGCAGCTCTTTAAATTCCTTGCGATATTCCCCTTTGCGTCCGCGCACAATCGGCGCAAGGATATAGAGTTTTTTGCCTTCATTTGCAATTCCGGGGACAGTTACTTTTTGCCCCTCAGGTAACTGTCCCCGGTTATGGTTATTATTGACAAAGTAACTGTCCCCGGTGCCCATAATGCGGTCAACAATCTCCGAAACCGTCTGCGCCTTGATCGGCTTGCCCGTAGCGGGGGAGTAAGGCACACCCACCCGCGCCCAGAGAAGCCGCATATAATCATAAATCTCCGTCACGGTCCCCACCGTAGAACGCGGATTGCGCGAAGTCGTCTTCTGCTCGATCGAAATCGCCGGCGACAGCCCCTCAATCGAATCCACATCCGGCTTGCTCATAAGCTCCAGGAATTGCCGCGCATAGGCCGACAAACTCTCAACATATCGACGCTGCCCTTCCGCGTAAATCGTATCAAAGGCGAGCGAAGATTTACCCGAGCCGGAAAGCCCTGTAATCACGACAAGCTTGTCGCGCGGAATATCCACGTTAATGTTCTTGAGGTTATGTTCCCGCGCCCCGCGGATGGAGATTTCTGTCAGCATAAGACTTTATATGGCTTTGTCTCGGAAAATGACAACAGCAAAATGAGATTCTTAAGCTGCCCGTGGAGTGTCAAGCCCTTCATCAAAGTCATTTTCTCCGGCAGACGTCGCTTGATCTGCGGCATGCTGCACATCGATATCATAAGAGGGATCAACTTTGGTAAGAGCATCTAAGAGCGTTTCATAATTCTTTAAAACCGTGCCGAAAAGCTTATCCTCTTCATAATCACTTTCAAGAGCTTCAATAAAAAACTCCAGATCATCTTGCAGGATTTCTAACGTGACATAAGACGTTGTATCTTCATCATCTAAGGGATCGTGAAACGTAATTAAGCATCGACCCTCTTCATAAGAGAGAAGTTTAATAGGAAGAGCCTCTTCAGAATTTAAGGCCATTTCTAAAGCGTCATAAGTTTTTTGGCGCAATATATATTCCAAAAGCTGCAAACGATCCTCATGCTCAAAGGTTTGACCCTGAGCAGGAGATGCAAAGAGATCGTTCAATCGCTTCTCCCCATTGCGTGGAAACACCGCATAATTTTCAACCTGAGTAAGGCTTCCGTCAGGCATATGATTTCTGAAAACGGGTGCATGACCATCACGCAGCACGACTGAAACGCCAAACCCTTCAGGGGATGAAAGGCGATGCCGGCGCTGAAAATCGTTCAAAGCGCGATAAATATCGGCTGTGAACGCTGTTCTTTCTAATGGATGGGCGTTTCTCATAAGACTTTTTAGCGTTATGGAATATAAAAAGCAACAAAAAAAACCTGCAAAGCCCTCGCCGCGTAAATTCCCCCATATCCAAAATACAAGAAACCCCGCTGTGGCTAACGCGAGAGCGGGGTTTCCGTAGATACGTGATCTTTGATACATATTTTCAGGTCGGCCGGCGACCCGAAGTCATGCAGGCTATGCCTTCATTCCCTTACGGGTGTGACAAATGCCGACCTTCAAACTGTGTTCTGGATCATTCATTTGATCACCTCCTTTCTATTGATTAACGATACATAAGGATATGGATTCGCTCATCAAGGAGTCAATGATTCCTGCGTCTTAATTCAGAGATATTCATAAAGGCAGGGTGGCTACCAACTCAGCATGCCGCTTTCGCGCAAGCGGTCTTCATACTGGTCGATATCGCCGTTATTCATCATTTTATGCGCTTCTGTGCTGGCGATAGATTCAAGTGCCGCTTTATCAAACGTACCATCTGCGACATCATAAGCGTCCATATGTGCGGTCAGGTTAATCGTTGTAATTGGCTCGCGCGCGCTATCGGCTTCGGCGGGCACGGATATCTGCACCGCGAACGCGCACACCAGATATAAGCACGTTAAACCCAGCGCAAATTCGATTTTCTTCTTCAATATAGGAAACATTTTTAACCCCCGTTTTTAAACCCTAAAAAGATAGAGTAACAAACCCAGGTAAAGCGTTTATGAAACTTAAATAAAATTGTATCTATTTTTTGCTTTGGCGCGGGGACTTGCCTCGCTATAGTAGGATTCTCATTCAAATATAGGAGTAAAACGTGGCTGGTTCGGTAAACAAAGTGATTTTGGTTGGAAATTTGGGCAATGACCCCGAAGTCCGCACAATGCAAAACGGCGGCGAGGTCTGCAATCTGTCTGTGGCGACTTCCGATACTTGGAAAGACAAAAACACCGGCGAAAAACGTGAAAAAACCGAATGGCACCGCGTGGTGATCTTTGCTCCCGGACTTGTCACCGTATGCAAGAACTACCTGAAAAAAGGCGCGAAAGTCTATCTGGAAGGCGCGGTTGAAACCCGTTCATGGGAACAGGACGGCCAAAAGAAATACACCACCGAAATTGTCCTCAAGGGCTTTGACGCCAAGCTCGTGATGCTCGATGGCCGCAGCGGTGGCGGCGCGTCCGCTGGCGGGTACGACCAGGGCGGCTCATCCTTCAGCGACAGCCAGAGCGGCGGATATTCGCAAGGTTCGCCTGCGCAATCCTCAAACGCGCCTGCTGAAGAATTCGAAGACGAAATCCCGTTTTAACCTTTTGTCATTCCGAGGAGCGTTGATGCGACGAAGCAATCTATTTCTGTCAGCTGTTTTTATCGCGATTGCTTCTCTTGCGCTCGCCATCACGATAGGGAGCGCTCTCGCACAAAGCGAGAAGATCGATCTAACGGAAAAACTGGCCTTGGCCACGCAATTAGAGCAAATCCGCCCCGTCCAGTCGCAAATCAAATCAGCCGTGGATCGCTACGTTCAGCTTAAACTCAAAGATGCTTCCGCCGAAAACCGCAGCAAAGCCGCCGCCGCGCTCATGCAAATCATCAACGTCAAGGCATTGCAGCAAATCAGCATCGACACCTACGCCGAAGTATACTCGCAAGCCGAGCTGGAGGCGATGGTGGAATACTACACCAAACCTGAAGCCAAAACCGCCGCCGCCAAGCAAGACCAGATCAATGCCCGCATCGCCCCTGAGATCATCCGTATGCTGGACCAAGCCTTAATTCAGGCACGCACCGCCGCGCAAAACAGCGCCCAGCCAAAGCCGCAATAATAAACCGGAAAAAACCAGGCTGACCGCCGTTTTTACAACCCCCTAAACCCTGTATAAAAATCGCGCTTTCCCTTGTGTTAAGCCCATAAAATTGCTACAAAATATCATCAAATTTTAAACAGAAACGATAGCGTGATTTTATGAGCGATTCTTCCGTAACCGAAGACGAAATTTTCCCCACCATTTCCCTTGAAGAGGAAATGAAGCAAAGCTATCTCGACTACGCCATGAGCGTTATCGTATCCCGCGCTCTTCCTGATGTGCGCGACGGTCTGAAGCCCGTTCACCGCCGTATTCTCTTTGCCATGCGCGAAGGCGGATATACTTCCGATAAACCTTACAAAAAATCCGCCCGCGTCGTCGGGGACGTCATGGGTAAATATCACCCGCATGGCGATCAGGCGATATACGATTCTATGGTCCGTATGGCGCAGCCGTGGTCGCTTCGGCTGCCGCTGATTGACGGGCAAGGAAACTTTGGCTCGATGGATGGCGACAGCCCCGCTGCGATGCGTTACACCGAAGCCCGCCTTGATAAATCCGCCGAAACCATCCTTCAGGATATCGACAAAGAAACCGTCGATTTTAGGCCCAACTATGACGAAAGCATGGTCGAACCCGTGGTTCTGCCCTCCCGTATCCCGAACCTGCTGGTCAACGGAGCAGGGGGCATCGCCGTCGGTATGGCGACCAATATCCCGCCGCACAATCTGGGCGAGGTCATAGATGCCTGTATCGCGATGGTTGCCAACCCCAAGCTGAGCGTTGAGGAAATCAACGAAATCATCCCCGGTCCCGATTTCCCGACCGGCGCGAATATCATGGGCAAAAACGGCATTTATAAGGCGTACCACACCGGCAACGGCTCTATCGTTATGCGCGCCAAAACCTCGATAGAGGAAATCGGCAAGCGCGAAGCCATCATCGTCCATGAAATCCCGTATCAGGTGAATAAAGGCAAATTGCTGGAACGCCTCGGCGAGGTTGGCCGCGACAAGATCGTTGAAAACATCCACGAAATTCGCGATGAATCCGACCGCGAAGGCGTCCGCATTGTGATCGAACTCAAAAACGCGGCCATCGCCGATGTCGTGCTGAACCAGCTCTTCAAACACACCGCCCTGCAGTCAAACTTCGCCTGTAACATGGTGGCTCTGCATAACGGTAAGCCGCAGACGATGCTGGTCAGGGATATGATCAAAGCCTTCGTGAAATTCCGCGAAGAAGTCATCACCCGCCGCACAATCTACGAACTCGGCAAAGCCCGCGACCGCGCCCATATTTTGGCCGGTCTTGCCGTGGCTGTGGCCAATATCGACGAAATCATCGCCCTCATTCGCGCAGCCAAAGACCCCGCCGAAGCCCGCGAAGGCTTGATGGCCAAACCTTGGCCCGCAAAAGATATCGCCCCGCTGATCGAACTGATCGACGACCCCGAACACGTCGTCGAAGATGGCAATTATCAAATGTCCGAAGCGCAGGCCCGCGCTATTCTCGAGCTTCGCCTTCACCGCCTGACAGGTCTGGAGCGCGACAAAATCGGCGACGAACTTCGAGAAATCACCGATAAAATCGCTGAATACCTCGCCATTCTCGCCGATCGGGCGCGTTTGCTCGAAGTCCTCGTGCAGGAGCTTCAGGAGGTCAAAGACAAATTCAATACGCCGCGCCGCACCGTGTTGTGTGACGCCGAATTTGAAATGGATATGGAAGACCTCATCCAGCGTGAAGACATGGTCATCACCATCACCCATGACGGCTACGTCAAGCGCGTGCCGCTCGACACCTACCGCGCCCAGCGCAGAGGCGGCAAAGGGCGTAGCGGCATGCAAACCAAAGACGAGGATTTCGTATCCGATCTATTCGTCGCCTCCACCCATACGCCGATCCTGTTCTTCACCTCGCGCGGTATCGTTCACCGCATGAAGGTCTTCCAGCTACCGCTCGGCACGCCCCAATCCAAAGGCAAGGCGATCATCAACCTTCTGCCGATCGAAAAAGACGAAAAAGTCAGCGTCTATATGCGCATGCCCGAAAACCCCGATGTGATAGAGCGGCTCGATATCATGTTCGCGACTTCGCATGGCTCCGTGCGCCGTAACAAACTCACCGATTTCGCCAATATCCGCTCCAACGGTCTGATCGCCATGAAACTCGGCGAGGGCGAAGAGCTGGTCTCCGTCAAAATCTGTAGTGAAGACGAAGACGTCATGCTGGCCACGAAAATGGGCAAAGCCATCCGCTTCCCCGTCACTGATATCCGCGTCTTCGCTGGGCGCAATTCCACCGGCGTGCGCGGCGTGAAACTTGCGAAGAAGGGCGATGAAGTGATCTCCATGTCCATCCTCAAACACGTCGACGTCACCCCCGATGAGCGCAACGCCTACCTGAAAGCCGCCAGCCAGATCATCGGTAGCGATGATGAAGGCTTCGAATACGAAGAAACCTCGTTGGAGCTATCCGAAGAACGCTTCCGCGAGCTCTTGGCCAGGGAGCAAATGGTTCTAACAATTTCCAACAAAGGGTTCGGCAAGCGCACCTCCGCCTATGAATACCGCACCTCTGGCCGCGGCGGCATGGGCGTCACCAATATGGCCCTGACGGCAAAAAATGGCGGCGAAGTTGTCTCCACCTTCCCCGTCACCGACAGCCACCAGATCATGCTGGTCACGGATAAAGGCAAATTGATCCGCACACCGGTCGAAAACATCCGCACCACAGGGCGCAGCGCTCAGGGCGTAACCGTCTTCAAAGTCGACCCTGACGAAAACGTGGTCTCCGTCGCTTGGCTCATTCAGGAAGAAGAGGACGAAGCGCCTGCTGAAGGCGATGATTTACCCGAAGTGACAGAAGCCTCTGCCGCCCCATCACCAGAAGAAGAAACTGCTTCTGACGAACCTTCTGAAGATACGGAATCAGAGGAGTAAAAGAGCGCAAATGCTCTCTTACCAACATATCTATCACGCGGGCGGCTGGGCCGATATCCAGAAACATGCGGCTCTCTGCGCGCTGTGGACGCATATGATGGCGGCCTCCCCAGCGCGACCGCTCACCTATATAGACACCCACGCAGGGCGAGGCTTTTATGACCTCACCGCCCCTGAAGCCATGAAAGTCGGGGAGTTCCAGACAGGGTTCTCCCGCCTTGACCCCGCCCGCATGCCCAAAGCTTTTAAGGCTTACGCCAAGGCTCTCATTGCCGCCGCGCCGCTTTATCCCGGCTCGCCGGGCTGCATCGCGAGTCTTAAGCGCAAAAATGACCACATGCATCTATGCGAACTTCACCCTCAAGAAATCACCCATCTGCAAAAACACCTTGGCTCAGAGGGCAACGTCAAAATTATCAAAAAATCAGGCCACGAAGCCGTGCTTAAAAACCTTCCAGCGGGGGCAGGGGAGGACACGCTGTTGCTGATCGACCCCAGCTACGAAATCAAGGCGGAATATGAACAAACCGTCGGCACTGCGCTGGCTATCCTGAAGCGCGCGCCCAAAGCTAAAATCCTCATCTGGTATCCGGTTCTTGCGACCGCCAATCATTGTGAAACCCTGATAAAGGGATTGGGAAACGCGCTCGATACTGCCGCTCATGCTGTTATGAACGCCCCCTTCAAAACCCCGCCCCCCAAAGGCATGACCAAAAGCGGCCTGATTCTCCTCAACCCCCCGCATGATATCGCCAAAAGCATGCCGAAAATGTCGGCGACGCTGGAGCAAATCCTGAAAAAACAATAAATCGGTGGCACAGCCGCCAAAACGAGGGTAAAAATCAAGTATGACTGAAAAAGCAGGAAAATATTTAATCGGTGTATATCCGGGCACGTTTGACCCCGTCACCAAGGGGCATCTGCACCTTATAAAGCGCGCCAGCCGCATGGTCGATAAGCTGATTATCGGCGTCGCCGATAACTCACGCAAAGGCCCGCTCTTCTCCTATAAAGAGCGCGTAGAGATGATTAAAACCGATATCGAAAATATGAAGGAAAAGGGCTGCGAGATAGAAGTACGCCGCTTTGACAACCTGCTGGTGCATTTTGCCCGCGAAGTCAATGCAACCTGCATTTTCCGCGGCCTTCGCGCTGTCTCCGATTTCGAATATGAATTCCAGCTCACAGGGATGAACGCCAAGCTTGATCCCGACATCGAAACCGTCTTCCTGATGGCGTCCGAGAAATGGCAATTCGTCTCCGCCAGTTTCGTCAAGGAAATCTCCATGCTCGGCGGCGATATTGAACAATTCGTGACCCCAAACGTCGCAAAACAACTCTCCGAAAAATTTTCAAAATGACATTGCAAAATAGCATCCCCGCGAGCGGCAAAGCTGCTTAAAACGGCGGGGATCTGATGAAAATTTAATCTTGACGCGCGAGTCCTAAAACCATATGGTGCGTCAGTCTTTTAAGGCACCCCACATTTGTGATCGCGTAGCTCAGCTGGTAGAGCAACTGACTTTTAATCAGTAGGTCCAGGGTTCAAATCCCTGCGCGATCACCATTTTTACAAAAATAAGCCTCCGCTAGGGAGTTTTTTTGTGAAAATATTGGCCACGTATTTGAAGCCGGGTTCAACAATAAACTTAACGAGGCAAAGCCGAGTTTAGTGTTTGCCACTTTGCAAGGAGCGTTAGCTCCGCGTCAAAGAAATGCCTGCGAAGATCACCATTTTTTCGCTAAAGCCCCTTATATTCCCATTGCTTTCGCCGCCCCCTCGCGGCATGATGCGCCAATGAGCAAAGATAAATCCACAGAACAAGAGCCGCATCACGGCTCGAAAACCACCTTCGCGACGCGCCTTCGCCGTTATCTTCTAACGGGGATTGTTGTCACCGCGCCGATTTCGATCACCATTTATCTGACCTATATCTTCCTGACCTTCATCGACAGCCACGTCACCAAACTCTTCCCCGATCAATGGTATGAAGGCCTCTACGGTGGTACAACCATTCCGGGGTTGGGGCTGATCGCCGCAATCACCTTTTTTATCCTCGTCGGCTGGTTCGCGACCAATTTCCTTGGCCGCCTGATTATCCGCATCTCCGAATATATCGTGGATCGCATGCCGATTATCCGCTCAATCTATGGTGCGTTGAAACAGATTTTCGAAACCATCATGGCCACGCAATCCAACGCCTTTCGTGAATGCGTGCTGATTGAATATCCCCGCAAAGGCGTGTGGTCTATCGGCTTCCTGACGGGGACAACGGAAGGGGAGGTTCAACGCATTACGGGCGATGAAGTCCTGAATGTCTTCGTCCCAACCACCCCAAACCCCACTTCGGGCTTCTTGCTGTTTGTTCCGCGCAAAGATATCCATATTCTCGGCATGACCGTGGAGGAGGGCATCAAGATGATCGTGTCCGCCGGAATCCTCACGCCGACGGATGTAAAAGATAAAATCGTAAAGCCCCCAGAAAATGCGGCGATAAAAAAGCCTGCAAAGAAAGCGGCTTCTAAAAAGGCGAAGAAAAAATGAGCCTTCTTGATGATATAAAATCCATCCAATCCCGCGACCCCGCCGCGCCGACCTTCTTCGAAGTCGTACTGGCCTATAACGGCTTTCACGCCGTGATGTTTCATCGCCTGAATTTTTTTCTTTGGAAAAAAATCGGATTGCGCGCCATCCCGCGCTTCCTCGCCAATATTGGCCGCATTCTGACTGGCGTTGAAATCCACCCCGCCGCCACAATCGGCAACCGCCTGTTTATCGACCATGGTACAGGCGTCGTCATCGGCCAAACCGCCATCATCGGAGATGATGTAACAATTTATCACGGCGTCACACTCGGCGGCGTAGGGCGCGCCGACCAAAAAGGCGAAAAACGCCACCCCACAATCGAAGACGGCGCAATGATTGGCGCAGGCGCGCAAGTGCTCGGCGATATCACAATCGGCAAACGCGCCAAAATCGGCTCAAACTCCGTTGTCACAAACGATATCCCGAACGGCGCCACCGCACTCGGCATCCCCGCCCGTGTGATTGGCGGCGATGATCGCTCCCGCGGCTATGGTATGCCCTCGCGCGATGAAATGGAAAAAGTCACTTTTACCATTGATTGCATCATCCGTGAAATGGGCGAATTGCGCAAAGAACTCAAAATCCCCGGCAATCAGGATTGTAAACCTGTGAGTAAAAAACCCGCTGCAAAAAGGAAATCAACCGCTCCGTAAATACGCAATCGCTTGATCTCGCTCAAACAGATACAGCAAAGTCGTGAGCGCTTTACCCCGCACGCCCGATAACTCGGGGTCCTTATCGATAATCAGCCTTGCATCATCCCGCGCCGCCTTCAGCAACTCCCCATGCACCGATAAATCCGCCAGCCGAAACACAGGCATGCCGCTCTGCTTCACGCCGAGAATATCACCCGCCCCGCGAAGCTTCAAATCCTTCTCCGCAATCAAAAACCCGTCCTCGGTTTCGCGCATAATGCCGAGCCGTTCTTTCGCCGTCGGCCCGAGCGGCCCTGAATACAGCAAGAAACAATAACTCTTATCCCCGCCGCGCCCGACGCGCCCGCGTAGCTGATGCAGCTGCGACAGGCCAAATCGCTCCGCATGTTCGATCACCATGATCGTGGCCTCCGGCACGTTCACCCCCACTTCGATTACGGTTGTGGCAACCAGAATATCCAGATCACCGCCCGCAAAACGCTGCATCACTTCGTCCTTTTCTGACGCCTTCATCCGCCCGTGCACAAGACCGACCTTGCCGAAACGCTGGCGCAGAATATCAAAACGCTCTTCCGCCGCCGCCACGTCCAGAAATTCCGACTCCTCCACCAAAGGGCATACCCAATAGACCCGCGCCCCGTCTTTAATCTGGCGCGCAATTCCATCCACCATATCGTCCATCTTCTCCGAAGGGATGAGCCGCGTATCCACAGGCTTACGCCCCGGAGGCTTCTCATCCAGCCGCGATACATCCATATCGCCATACGCCGTGAGCGTCAGCGTCCGCGGTATAGGCGTTGCCGTCATCACCAAAACGTCTGTGCCGCGCCCCTTGGATGAAAGCTGCAAGCGTTGATGCACGCCAAACCGATGCTGCTCGTCTATCACCGCCAGCCCTAAATCCGAAAACGCCACGCTCTCCTGAAAAATGGCATGCGTGCCGATAATCACCTGCGCCCGCCCATCCTCAATCTCGGCAAGAATTTGTGCGCGGCCTGCGCCCTTGTCACGCCCCGTCAGGGTTACCATCCGCACCCCGCAGGCCTGCATGAGCGGCGCAAAAGTCTCCGCGTGCTGGCGCGCCAAGATCTCTGTCGGCGCCATAATCGCGGCCTGAGCCCCCGTTTCCACAGCCGCCAGCATCGCCATCGCCGCCACAATGGTCTTGCCCGAACCCACATCGCCCTGCAAAAGCCGCAGCATCTTCGCGTCTTCCCGCATATCCTCATCAATCTCGCCGAGCGAACGTTCCTGCGCACCCGTCAACGCAAAGGGCAGGGCGGCCAATAACTTCGCCCGCAAAGCCCCGTCGCCTGCAAACGCCCGCCCGTTAATCTTCCGCTGCCGATGCCGCACCAGCGCAAGCGTCAACTGGTTCGCCAAAAGCTCATCATACGCAAGCCTCTGCCGCACGGGATGTTCGGGCGACAACACCCGCCCATCCTCAAAATCATGCAACGCCGTCATGCAAACGTTCCAATCCTCCCATTTCTTTTGCGCCAAAAACGCCGCATCATCCCATTCAGGAAGCCGAGGAATAAATCCGATCGCCCCCTCCATCGCCTTGCGGATCGTCTTGTTCGTGATCCCCGCGCTTAAGGGATAAATCGGCTCCAGCGTTTCCAGATCGGCGCGGTTTTCTAATCTCGCAATGTCGGGATGCACAATCTGCGGATTGCCCTGATAATATTCAACCTTGCCGCTGACAATCACCTTCTCGCGATCAGGAAGCTGCTTTTCAATCCACGCTTTATTCGCATGAAAAAACACGAGCGACATAACCCCGCTCTCGTCCCGCACCTTCACGCGGTAAGGCAGGCCTTTGCGTGCATTCGGCTGATGACTGGTGACCATGACTTCCATTGTGCAAATCCGCCCATCGGGGGCTTCGGAAATCGGCGGTGAAAAACGGCGATCAATAAAATCGACCGGCTTATGCAGCAGCAGATCCAGAACCTTCGGCCCGCCCACCAGCTTCTCGATCAACCCGCCAATCTTCGGCCCAACCCCGGGGAGGGAGGTCAAGGGGCGAAACAGCGGATCAAGATCAAATGGCCGGGACATAGAAATATAATATACTGTCATTGCGAGGAGGCAATGCCGACGAAGCAATCGCCTCTTTTAGATTGCTTCGCTATGCTCGCAATGACATATATTGATCATGAAAGACGATCACCAAAACTTAAGGAATAAACTTATCTTCCGTGCCGACCACCGTGGCACCAAGGAAATGGATCTGATTCTGGGATCCTTTGCAAAAAAACACGTCCCGCATATGAGCAAGCACGAGCTTGATGTTTTCGAAGACTTGCTTCAGGAAAACGACCCTAATCTTTATAACTGGATTACAGGCAAGGAAGACCCTCCCGCCAATATCCGCTCTGAAGTTTTTGAAAAACTTCTCGCGTATAAGCTTCAATAACCTCATCCTGAAACGCTGGCGTTGAAGGATCTGGATTCTTCAGGGCTAAAGCCCTTCAGAATGACATTTATATTTTTTTAAACGTCGCCAGATAACAATACCCGCCATAAAGATGCGTGGCCTGCAGGCGGCCTTTACCCATCCTGTCCAGTTCCTGCAAATACGCAAGAATTTCAGGCTTGTGGTAAACATGAAACAGCGACAGCCACCAGAAGATAAATTTTCGAAACCACGCAGGCTGCTGTTCCATTCCGCCAAAATCGACAATCCGGATTTCCCCGCCGATAGGCAAAAGCGATAAAGCATGATCTATGCTCTCCCTCCACGGCGGAATAATCGAAAGCGCATAGGAAAATACAATTTTATCAAGCGGGGCAGTAAGGCCAAACATCGCGGCAGGGTCAAAGCTCTGCGAATACCCTTGCGCCAGATTGACCCGCGCCCCGGATTTTTCCAACGACGCATTCGCGGTCTTCAGCATCTCATCAGAAGCATCCAGCCCATAAAAATGCACCTTCGGATACGCCTTCGCCATTTTGATCAAATTCCGCGCCGTCCCGCATCCAACCTCACAAATATTCTGATCTGCTCCGGCGTCCAATCCGCTGATTAATTGATCACGGCCCAGCAAATAATACTTACGGCTTAAATCATAAACATGACGCGTCCAGCGATACATGGCATCCATCTGGGCTTTCGTACTGGCCTCGGAGGACATCATTTAAACAGCCTTTTTGGCAGCAGATACTTTCTTGACCGCGGCGGGATTTTTCTTACGTGCAACGCTCTTGGCGGGTGCCTTTGTCTTGGCGATAGCTTTTTTCTTGGCGCTTGGGGTTTTCTTCTGTGTTTTAAGCGGCGCCACTTTTTTCACGCTGGCTTTTTTCGCAGGCGCATCCTTTTTCGACTCCCCGCCCTTTAGAGTATAAACATGGAATCCACCGTAAATAGAGGATCGATCCTTCGCCACCGCCTTCACGGACTGCGTGGCGTCATAGCTGAACTTGTCCAGCATCTCCTTCGGCAAAGCCTTGGTCAGCGGGCTTTTATCCCCTGCCGTGCGGAAAATAATCCGCGCCCCGGGGCGGGCGGTGCGGACAACCTCTTTCCACAAAATATTGAGCGTTTCCGCGTTCATCCAGTCCTGCGCATCCAAAAACACATAACAATCAAGGCTGTTCACAGGCTGAGAAGCCAAAAACCCGGTAATCGTCGTGTGATGAACTTCCACTTTGTCGGCATTCGCCTTCAAGGTTTCATAATGCTTTTCCTTCAAATACCGCGGAACAGCGTTTTTATATGAAGTATCATAACCGCGGCCAAAGGCCTGCCACGCAAAGTAGTTATCCTCAATCGGGAAATCGACGGCGAGGCGGCGCAAACGCGCCTTCAAAACATCGGCCATATCACTATGCGCCCCTTTCAACTCGTCAAACTGCGCCGGCGGAATGCCAAGCCCATAGAGGGCAGGGGGCATATTGCAAATAAACCGCACAATCTTCTTATCAAAGATCGGCCCCAAAGTGCGGTCAAAAATCTCAGCCTGTTCTTTCTGGTTTTTTGCGGTTAAAATCTCGCGCGGGTCAACGCCGTAAAGTTTCGAAACAATATGCACCGCAGAGATAAAACGGCCAAGCAATCCAAATTGATAGACGTTTTTTCTGAAGTAATTGATGCGGCGGCCTCGAAACGGGCTCCACCCCTCCCAGTAATTCTTTGAAAATGAATCAAGATGCGGCGCTATGTATTGATCATAATTTGCAATATTCGCCTTTGCATCCGCGCGCCCAAAGAATTTGAAAAAACTCTCATAATCAGGAAGATGCTTCAGCGCACAAATTTTCAAACGCCCAAGTGCCACATGCGCAGGATTAAGATCAATCGCCTTCACCTTATCAGGCGACTCTGTCAGATAGTTCATAACATTACACCCGCCCGACGCAATCGTCATGATGCGCGTGGTGTTATCAATCTTAAGCGCGGCAATATCCACCTCGGGATCTTCCCAAATTTGCGGATAAACAAAACCGCGGAAAGAAAAAGTAAACCAGCGCTCTAAAAACCCTTCTTTAGAAATAGGACTATGCTGATGCACTGCTTTTTTAAGCAAATCGGGATCGGGTTTTTCGATGGTGTCTTGGGCAACAGAATCTAATTTTTGGGCGGCACTTTGGGTCATGTCATATCTTCTCTTTATTCCAAGCCCAAACATATATATAAAAACGGCGAAGAACACAAGGCAAGACAAGCCATGCAGGCCGCAGAAAAACAAACAGAATCGCGCAGCATAATTTACGGCGCGATTGAAGGGCAGGATGCGCGCATTCTGGCTGATCGCGCCCGCGCGCTCATGCCTGACGATAAAATATTGCTGCACATCGCCCTGGATGATAACCGCCTCGCCACATTAAAGGATTTGCTCACTTTCTTCGCCCCCGATGTGGCGGTGGTCGAATTTCCCGCATGGGACTGCTTGCCTTATGACCGCGTATCCCCGAACCCCGAAATCGTCGCCCGCCGTGTCGCCGCCCTTTCGCAGCTCCTCGTCTGGCACAATGAATCGCGGCGTTATCCCCGCATTCTGCTCACCACCATGAATGCGATTACGCAAAGGGTCATGCCCAAATCCGCCCTCGAAGGCGCATCCCTCTCGGCGCAAAAAGGCGGGCGGCTAGAGCTTGAAAACCTCCAATCCTTCCTTACCCAAAACGGCTACACCCGTGCGCAAACAGTTCGTGAATCTGGTGAATACGCGATGCGCGGTGGCATTATAGATCTCTTCCCGCCGGGTTATGACGAGCCGCTCCGCCTCGATCTGTTCGGCGATGAAATCGAATCGATTAAGCAATTTGACCCGCTTACACAAGTGACTCACACCCCCCTCCCTAACCC
>CAYGJS010000021.1:0-41753 GCA_964350435.1 uncultured Micavibrio sp. | reverse complement strand
CTGCTGCCTTCGGTGACCACGCCGTCCACTGGCACTTTTTCGCCTGGACGGATCCGCAAATGGTCGCCGACCTGAATATCCTCGATGGCAATTTCCTGTGCATCGCCGCTTTCATCGATGCGGTGCGCCGTTTTGGGAGCCAGCCCCAGCAAGGCTTTGATCGCACCGCCTGTGCGTTCTCTGGCTTTCAATTCCAGCATCTGCCCCAGCAAGACCAGCACCACAATCACGGCGGCGGCTTCGAAATAGACAGGCACTGCGCCGCTTCCGCCCCTGAAGGAGTCAGGGAAGATCTCCGGCGTGAGCGTCGCAACAACGCTGTAAATCCACGCAACGCCTGTTCCCATAGCGATCAGCGTGAACATATTGAGATTGCGGCTTTTGACCGATGCCCAGCCGCGATCAAAGAACGGCCAACCGGCCCATAAAACAACGGGCGTGGCCAGCACGAGCTGGATCCAATTAGAGGTCGTGCCGTCCATCAAGCCGTGAAGCCCGAAAAAATGCGATCCCATCTCCAGCAGAAAAACCGGAATAGTGAGTATCAGACCAATCCAGAACCGCCGCCG
Organism: uncultured Micavibrio sp.; assembly: GCA_964350435.1. Taxonomy (GTDB): domain Bacteria; phylum Pseudomonadota; class Alphaproteobacteria; order Micavibrionales; family Micavibrionaceae; genus TMED27. The sequence goes on along the minus strand of CAYGJS010000021.1, from coordinate 41,184 downwards.
GAAATCGGTCAATTCAGGGTTTTCGCCTTCATCGCCCGTTATCGTTTCCGGCTCCAGCGCCATGCCGCATATAGGGCAAGTGCCTGGGCCTTTCTGCACGACTTCGGGGTGCATCGGGCAGATATATGTTATATCGTTCGGGTCAACGCCCTCCGGCAAAGGGGCTGGCTCTTTATGGTCGTGGCTGTGGCAACAATCGTTCATGGGCTTAGTCCTTTGTTTCTTTGTAATGTTTGAGGAAGATACGCTCTCCGGCGAAGACGAAAATCAGGCCGATGATCGACGCCCAGATCACCAGCATGTCGCTCTGCGCCTTGACCCAGAGGAAAGCGCCCAGCACCACCACATCCAGAATGATGGCTGTGATCAAAATAGCCCCGTTCGCGCCGATCTCTTTGCGTAAATAACGGAATACACCCCAATGGATGGCGATATCCATGATGATGTAGAAAATCGCGCCGAGCGAGGCGATCCGGCTCAAATCAAAAAACACTGTAAGCAGAATGGCGATGACAATCGTATAAACCAGCGTGTGTTTTTGAATATCCCCAGGCATCCCGAAATGAGAATGCGGCACTAGCTTCATATCGGTAAGCATCGCCAGCATGCGCGAGACGGCAAAAACACTGGCAATCACGCCGGAAACGGTGGCAACGATGGCAAAGCCAACCGTGATCCAAAGACCGCTTTGCCCGAAGGCCGGACGCGCCGCTTCTGCTAGCGCATAATCCTTGGCTCTTACAATCTCATCAATCGTCAAATTCCCGCCAACCGCCAGAGCGACAAGCATGTAAACCGCCACACAGATCGCCAGCGAGATGATAATCGCGCGGCCTACATTTTTATGCGGATCTTTAATTTCACCGCCGCTATTGGTGATGGTGGTAAACCCCTTATAGGCGAGAATGCCCAGCGCGACCGCGCCTAAAAACCCTGTCGCTGTGGTATTCTCCGGCACTACGGAAATGCTTTCAAACTCAAAGCCCGAAGCCCATAAACCGCCAATCGCCAGCAATGCCAGCCCGCCGATCTTGATAAAGGCCATAAAGAAGGAAAATGTCTGGATGAATTTATTGCCCAGAATATTGACAAAAAAGGCGAACAGCAAAAGCCCGACCCCCAGCGCCGGAACCAGCCAGCTATCCTTGCCGACATCGAAAAGCTGTAGCGTATAGGTGCCGAAGGTTCGTGCGACCAGGCTTTCATTAATCACCATAGAAAAATACATGAGTAGCGCACAGGCGGCGGTCATGGTGCCTTTGCCATAGGCTTTTTCCAAAAACATCGCAATACCGCCCGCCGATGGATAGGCATTCGACATTTTGACGTAGGAATACGCGCTAAATCCGGCGATCACGGCAGCAACGAGAAAGGCCAGTGGGAACCATTCCCGCGCCAGTTCCGCCACCTGTCCGGTCAGGGCGAAGATCCCAGCGCCGATCATCACGCCCGTTCCCATGGCGACGGCTCCGGTGAGCGTTAGAGAGTTTTTTTCGTATTGGGCCGATTTGCCGTGTTGTGAATGATCCATTTAGTTTTTGCTGCCGCAGCAACCTCCTTGTTTTTCAGCCTTGTCTGTTTCAGGTTTTTGATCTTTGTTGTCACAGCAGCCGTCTTTTTCTTTCTCCGGCTGGCTGTGATCGTGATGTTTATCGCCGCCGCAACAGCCGCCTTTATGATCTTTCGTGTGGTTCATCGTCTTTCTCCTTTTCTTTATTTGAGTGGGTATGATTGTGGCTTCCATGCATAAAAATATGCATGAGCGGGCAAGCCAGCAGGATCAGCCATATCCAGTAATTGCCGATATGCACCGCATGATCTTGAATCAGAACAAAGAGCGCGATCAGGAAAATAGCCGTGCAAAGCATGCCGAACGGGGTTTTCCACCAAGGTTTTTTGGGGTTAGGTTTCATATTATTCTCCTTCGCTCTTATGATGTGCATGTAAAAACGTCACAATCGGACAATCGCTCAAAGGCAGATCGCCGCCTGGACATTCCGCCGCCAGATCTTCGAGGCTTTTCTTCATCGCCATAAGATCCTCGATATCTTTTTGCGCTTCGATGATCTTTGTTTCTGTAAGATCCAGCATGTCCTGGGCGGTGCCGCCGTCTGATGCGTGTAATTCAAGCAGGGATTGGATTTCAGAGAGTTTAAAGCCCAGAGATTTGGCGCGTTTGATAAAGGCCACCCGCGCGGCAGACGTAGCATCATAAAGCCTGTAGCCGGAGCTTGTCCGGCCAACAGGCTCTATGAGTTTCAGCGTCTCGTAATAACGGATCGTATCCGTTCTCACGCCGCTTTCTCTCGCTAATTGTCCGATGGTCATTTCACTCATCATTCCGTCCTTATTTAAGGAGCATGCACCTTGGAGTATGCTCCAAGGTCAAGCCCTTAATGGTCATGCCCTCCATGATCGTGTTCGCCGTGACCGCCGCCACCTTCCATCTCTTCAGGAGCGGAGGCTTCGCCCACGATCAGCGTTCCCATCATGCCGCCGCCCGCGTGAGGGTGGCAGTGAAAGCCGTAAGTCCCAGCGACTTCAAACGTGTGTGACCATTTGCCGCCGTCCTCTTCCAGCATCGGGCTTTCAACATTTTCCGCACCTTTGGGAACACGGTCGAAAACGACATTGTGAAAATCCTCCTGCGCGTTGACGAATGTCACCGTATCGCCTGGCTGGATGGTCAATGCATTCGGCTCGAAATAATAAACCTGCTCGGCATCCAGATTGGTGACCATTTTGACGGTGAATTCCTCGGCCATGGCTTGCGGCACAAAGGCGGCTCCGGCCAGCAATGTAGTTACAATTAAAGTTTTAAGTTTCATGGGTTTCTCCTTTGAGTTGGTTGGTTTGGGTTTGGGTAAATCTGCGGCTTTCCCAGAGGTAATAAATAACGGGAATGACGATGAGGGTGAGCAGCGTGGTGGTGATCATGCCGCCGACCATCGGTAGCGCGATGCGGCGCATGACATCTGCGCCGAGGCCAGCGAAGATGAAGATCGGCAGTAATCCGGCGAATTCGGTAATCACCGTCATCAACACAGGCCGGATCCGCATCAAGGCACCTTCAAAGACCGCTTCGCTGAGTTGCTCTTTATTGGCGGGGCTGGTTTCACGCACCCTAAGATCAATATAAACCATCATGATCGTGGCGGTTTCGACCGCCAGCCCGCCGAGTGCAATAAAGCCTACGCCCACCGCCACGGAGAGGTTATAATCGGCGAGATAAACCGCCCACATGCCGCCGACCATGGCGACTGGCAGCGAGAGCATGACCATCAGCGTCCGGTCGGCGCGCCCGAAATAAATCATCAGCAAAACAAAGATAGCAAAGCCAGCGGCGGGGATGGCGATAGAGAGCTGTTTTTTCGCCTCCAGCATCTGCTCAAACTGCCCCGACCACTCCACGGCATAGCCCGCAGGAAGATCGACATTATCGCGCACGGCGATTTGGGCATCCTTCACATAGGAGCCGATATCGCGATCTTCAATATCGACAAACACCCAGCCTGTCAGACGTGCGTTTTCAGACTTGATCATCGGCGGGCCTTCGACGAATTCAATCTTCGCCAGCTCACCGAGCGGGATATGCTGGCCTTGCGGGGTGGGAACAAGAATATTGCCTAAATCCTCTGGATCTTCACGGAACGGACGGTCATAGCGCAGCATGATGTTGTAACGCTCACGCCCCTGAATGGATTCCGCCATTTTCATACCGCCCAGCGCGGTGCCGATAATGTTTTGGAACACGCCGAGATCAATATTACGCCGTGCCAGCTCGTCTCTATCTGGCGTAACTTCCAGATATTTCCCGCCTGTGACACGGTCGGCAAAGGCCGAGCGTGTGCCGTCAACATTCTTGATTGCGGCCTCGATATCCAAGGCCACGCGGCCTATGGTTTCCAGATCATCGCCGGAGATTTTGATGCCGATGGGGGTACGGATTCCGGTCGAGATCATATCCATGCGGATTTTGATCGGATAGCCCCATGAATTCACCACGCCTGGAAGTTTCACGCGGCTGTTTAAATCCTTGATCAGATCCTCCGGCGACATGCCTTTGCGCCATTCATCGCGTGGTTTGAGCTTGATCCAAGTCTCGATCATCGTGATCGGTGCAGGATCGGTCGCCGTATCAGCGCGTCCCACCTTGCCGAACACATGATGGACTTCCGGCACCTGTTTGATCATGCGGTTCGTCTGTTGCAGGATTTCCTTGGCCTTAGTAATGGAGACCCCAGGCATCGTGGTTGGCATATAGAGCAATTCACCTTCATAGAGCGCGGGCATAAATTCGGAACCTGTGCGCATGATCGGCACGGCCATGCTTGCGATGAGAACGATGGTCAAAATAATCGTCATGGCGGGTTTGGCCAGCACGTGGCGCAGGAGCGGACGGTAAATTTTGAGCAGTCCCGCATTAACAGGATTAGCCTCGGCCTTTTTGATTTTTCCGCGCAATGTCCAGAGCATCAAGATCGGAATCACCGTGATCGACAAAACAGCAGCGAACGCCAGCACATAGGTCTTGGTAAAGGCCAGCGGTGAAAACAGGCGATAGGATTGTCCCGTTAGCGCCAGTACAGGCAGGAATGAAATCGTAATGATCAGCAGCGAGAAAAATAGCCCAGGGCCGACTTCCTTTGCGGCATCTAAAATGGCTTTATTTTTCTCCTCCCGCGTTGCTTCGCCGGATAGCTCCGAGAGCTTCCGGTGCGCATTTTCGACCATAACAATCGAGGCATCCACCATCGTCCCAATCGCAATCGCAATCCCGCCCAGTGAGACAATATTGGCGGTGATGCCTTGCGCAGACATAATGATAAATGCGCCCAGCACGCCAAGCGGCAGAACGATCAGTGCGACAAATGCCGAGCGTACATGGAGTAAGAAGATAAACACGACCAATGAAACGATAATTGCCTGTTTGAATAGCGTATCGGTCAAATACTCCACCGCGCCTTCAATCAGCGGGGCGCGGTCATAGACGGGAACAATCTCCACGCCTTCCGGCAAGCCAAGCTGCAGCTCGGCCAGTTTTGCTTTTACGCCCTCAATAACGTGAAGCGCATTCTCACCGGCCCGCATCACAACAACGCCAGCCACGACTTCGCCTTCACCGTTTAATTCGGTCACACCACGCCGCAGCTCCGGCCCCTCAATCACACGGGCAACATCTTCCAATTTGACGGGAGTGCCATCGCGGGCATACAGAACAATCTTTTTGAGTTGACTGATATCGGTGACATAGCCTTTGGAGCGGATCATCAGCTCCATCTCGGCCTTTTCAATGACGCGCCCGCCCGCATCCATAGAGGCGCTGCGCACGGCCTCCATGAGACGTTTAAGCGGGATATCGAAAGCACGGAGACGATTGGGATCAATGAGGATTTGGTATTCTTTAACAAACCCGCCGACCGAGGCTACTTCGGACACGCCGTTTACGGTCGCCAGCTCGAATTTTAAAAACCAGTCCTGCAGACTGCGCAGCTCGGAGAGATCATAAGTGCCGCTCTTATCGATCAATGCATATTGATAGACCCAGCCCACACCTGTGGCATCGGGGCCGATCTGCGGCTGGACATTGGGCGGCAAATCACCCTGAATTTTTGACAACGCTTCAATGACGCGGCTCCGCGCCCAATATTGATCAACGCTATCTTCAAAAATGATATAAACAAAGGACGTGCCGAACATCGAAAACCCGCGCACATCTTTTGTTTTTGGCAAGCCCAGCATCGTCGTGGACAGCGGATAGGTCAGCAGATCCTCAACAATCTGCGGCGATTGTCCGACAAAATCAGTGCGGATAATCACCTGCGTGTCAGACATATCAGGGATGGCATCAAGCGGCGTTTTCTGCACGGCCAGAATACCCGCCACCAGCAGCGCGATCATCATCACAATGATCAAAAGCTGATTATTGACCGAATATTCAATCACCTTCGCGATGGCAGATTCGGACGGGTCGCGTGTCTGGTTTTTATCAGTGGTTGGCATGTGCATCTCCGCTCGTATTCTCTTTGGGTTTTTCGGTTATTTCAGGCGCTATGGTGTCCACTTTATCCGGCCATTCAATTTTCATCGGATGACCATCGCGGTAAGGGTTCTGCACCTCATCGCCAAGCTGGAGCCAGTAAACATCCAGACCGTGTGCCATATAAAGCCCAAGTCCCTTGGATTTATAATGCTGGGGTTTGCCTTCCAGCAGCCACGGCTTTAAGGCCGTGACCAGAGCATTCAGGCTGGCTTGCCACTCTTTATCGGTCAGGTCGTCCTTGGCACCTATCAGCGCGTCTTCCGCATCCTCCAAAATAAACTGCAGCTTGGTGCCACGGAATACAGGCATGAGATGATCGCCCAGCGTGATAGCGGGCATAATCATGTTGGGGTTGGGTGTGCGGCCAGCCATCAGCTCTTTTTGGATATACAAAGAGGCATCAATCAAATGGTCGATCATCGCCAGCTGGTCATCGCTCACCTCAAGCAGCGAGAGTGGCTGCTGCATGCGCTTCATTTTGCGGAAGGATTCCCGCAAGGCGCTTTCAGAGTCGATCAGGAATTGTCCGCTGACCACGATTTTGTCGCCGTCTTTCAAACCGTCCAATACCTCCGTCCGGCCTTTATATTTCAATCCAGCCAGAATTTTACGCGGTTGAAAGCGCCCCTGATCCATGGCGACCACAACAAAATCGCCGTCCTTACTTTTGAGGATGGCATCGCTGGGGATGGATAAACGCCGTTCGACACCTGTTTCAAGTTCCACATCGGCGTAAGCGCCAGGCTTTAATTTGCCGTCTGCATTATCCAGCACCAGCCGGATCCGGCCTGTGCGCGTGGCGCGGTCAATCGTGGGGTAGATGTAATCAATATCCGCTTGCTGGCCTTTCAGACCGAGCGCGGGCAGCGACACCTGCGCTTTGGTCTCTTTGGTGATGAACGGAATATCCTGTTCGGCCACACTGACATCAACCCAGACGCTTTCGTAATTTTGCAGCATCATCAAATTCATGCCAGGTTTGGCATAGGTGCCGTCACGGACATTCATCGCGCTGACCAGACCGTCGCTCTCCGCGTAGTATGGGACGCTTTGAAAGGCTTTGCGGCTTTTCTTGACCTCTTCGATGGCGCGTTTTTGCATGCCTAAAGACACCAGCCGCTTGGACGCGGACTCAATCCGGCCTTTATAGCCTGTGCCAAGAGCGCCGATCAGATCCTGCTGCGCGGAGATCAGCGAAGGGCTGTATAGATTAAACAGCAGATCGCCTTGTTTGACTTCATCTCCCATAGCCTGAATTTTTAAATCTTCAACCCAGCCTTCGACGCGGCTGGAGATATCAAACTGCAGCCGGACATTTTCCGTCACATCGCCATAGCTGCGCACCAATGTGCCGAAGCTGGCCATTTGCGCTTCCTCCGAGCGGATGCCTGTATTTTGGATGGTTTCAGGATCAATGCGGACAATAGTGCGCCCTGTATTGGCGGCTGTTTCCTCGCCGTAAATCGGCACCAGATCCATGCCCATGGGGGATTTTCCAGGCTTATCGCTTTTGAAATCAGGACTCATCGGCGCTTGCCAATATAGAATTTTCTTTTCGCCGGACGGCGCAGGAGAGGACATAGGCGCGGCATCATCTTCGCCTTCAAGCGCCACCAGATCCATACCGCAAATCGGGCAAGTGCCTGGACGGTCGGCCACATAATGCGGGTGCATGGGGCATGTGTATTTTTCTCCTGCCGCCAGCGCGGGCAGTGCGAACAAGGTTAAGATGATAAAGAATGCGGGAAGTAAGTGTCTCATTCTGATGCCTCCTGATAAGCGCCTATAATGTTGGAATTAAACTCGGCAGCGCGGGAGATATGCATCTCTTTAACCGCTGCCAGCTGCGCCTGAATATTGAGGCGGTCAATTCTGGCCAGCAAAACGGAATCCAGATTTTCGGTTCCCGCTTCGTAATTGCGCTGCGCGGCATCGATCTTCTTTTTCATCGCCCAGTCTTTGTCCTGCAGGACTTTGACGTTTTTGGCGGCGGCATCGCGATTGCTCTGCAGGGAAATCATCTGCTTGTCCCAATAACGGCGCACATCGTCATAGGCGAATTTTGCGCTGCGCTCACGCTCTTTGGCGGCCCTGAGTTTTGGTTTCTGGTTGCTGTTTGCCCAGAGTGGTATACTGACCTGCGCCTGTACGGAAAACCAGTCATCGCCGGAGAAGCTGCCGCGCTCACCATCCTCGCGCTGTTTATAAACGGCATTCACCCCGAAATTCGGCAGGAAGGCGGCATCGGCTATGCCCACATCCTTTTTGGCGATATCGATATCCTCGGCGGCGATCATCACCGGATAGAGCGTTGTGGGGTTTTTGTCCCACGCGATATCGGGGATCTCCGGCATATCGATGTCCGGCACGTTATCAACCAGCCGGACAAACTCGGCTTCAATCGAGGCCAGCCGTGCATCCAGATCATTGAGCTTGCGCTCGGCCTCGGCGCGTTCCACATCCACTTCCGAAAAGCGCTGATAAACAGAGCGGCCTGATTCAATCTGGCCTTTGAACGTGTTTTCCAACTCCTTGTAATGGCCGAGCTGGGTCTTGATCAGTTTCTTTTGTGTTTTGACGCTCTCATATTCTGCCAGCTTGGAGACCAGCATAAAACGCAGCCGTGCATTGGTATAATCCGCCATGAGGGTTTGCTTTTCCGACATCTGCTCAAAGCGCTCGGACTTGGCTTCCCGCGCGGCAGGGTTGGGGATGCTCTGTGAAAACCCGATCACTTTGGAGGTCGGTAAAAACCGATCAAAGGCCGGATCCGATATCGGCACATTATCGACGCCGATCATGAACATGGGATCGGGTAGACCCAGCTCACCCTCGGCCTGTGATTTAAGCGCATCGCTGCCCGCCAATATGCTTTCGACCTGCGGGTGTTGGCTTAAGCGCTGCACATATGTCTCAAACGTCTCGGCATGGGCGGGCATGGTGGCCAGTAGAGCAAAAAGCGCGGTGAATAGTATTGTATGGTGTTTATTAATTCGCATGGGTCTGATCTCCTTTTGATTAAGCGAAAAGCGCATAACAAATGCACTTAGCGCCCGTCATGTTTCCAATGACAGGCACACTAAAAGAGATCAGATTTAGATGCGGAAGCGTTGTGTTGTGAGGTAGAGAGGCCGAGACGGACTCGTGGCACTATCCGTGATCGGGGGACCGCGGATCGCGTTGATATTGCGCGGCTCAAAGCCGTGTGTGGCCGTAATATCTGCCCATGCGAAATCAAGCGTATCGACCGATTGGTCGGGCTGTAAGTTAGTGCTGGCGGTATCCTGAGCGAACAAATCGACAGTCATACAATCGACAAGGAGCATAACCCCGTCGGCTGTATCTGCTTCGGCTTCGCTTTGCTGTTCATGGGATGTTGGGTGGCAGGGCTGCGCCGCTGCCGCTTCATCTTTGCACACAGGCATGGCGCATGCCAGAGACGGCACGACAATAAGGAACGTCAAAAATGCAAGCGCGAATTGTCTCATCTTGTTCATACTACCCTATTCGTCCTAAAAGTCTATTAAGTTACAGGAATTTCTATGGCGACAAATTGCAACTTATGCAGCTTTCTTAACTTTTTTGAGCTTTTCACCAGATCCATTAATCACCTTAAAAAGCTCAATCCAGCTTTGCTCTAGCTCATCCGGCACATCGTCTTTGAATTTTTGTTTAATTCTTTTGCTGAGTTCAACTTTCCAACCCTCTTCCAAATCAAGATCATGCTCAGCCGCAAAAGCCTTTAACTGAGGGATAATCGGCGCTGCGGCGTCTATGGCATCCAATTCCAAGCCGTCTTCCGCACGGTATAATCTGTCAAAGGAATCAACCAGAATTTCAAGAGGGATAATGTCTTCGATCTCAGAGCCTTTTTTACCTGAGAATGTATCTATGCCCAAAACTTTTTCTTTTTCGTCTACATAGAAAGCATTTTTTAAATTTGTCTGGAACTGCGCTCCTATTTCATCTGAGTCCAAGATTGTGAAAGGCAGATCCGCCTGAGCACCCTGTATGATAGAAACAACGGGCTTCACACCTTTCGCGCCGCCGACAGGAATAAAAACCATCTCTCTTTTTGGTTTAATTTTGCCTTTTGCAATCAGGTAATTTTTGATCATCGTCAGGTAATACTGATCCGAAACACCTTCAACAATGACAATATCGCAGCCTACAAGCAAACTTTGAGATGCTGTAATACCTATGGCAGCATTAACGGGCTGTATGGCCTTTTTCTCTTTGTCCGCCTTACTGATATCATTTGATGCCTTGGTAAGCCCTTTATCCGTGTAAACCGCTTTCACTTTATCCAAATTATTATGATCAACAAGGAATGGCAGATGCGTTGTGTAGATCAACTGGTTTTGGTCGGACAACCGATTGAAAAATTTAATAAGATCCATTTGCGCATTCGGATGCAGGCTTAAGCCTGGTTCATCCAACAACAAGATACAGTTTTCATGATTATCCTTACTCTCGGCCAGAAAAACCAAGAAGAAGCTGAAAAACCACTGCAAACCCTTACTTCTGGACTCTAGCTCAATTGGCTCCGGTCTCTCAGCGTCGCTTACGAAAATTCTGAAATAATGTCCGTCCGCGTTAAAGGTGAATGTGTAGCTGCCCTGACTCCACCAATCTTGGAATTGTTTTGATAGCCTAGAGGCGGCAGAGCTGAGCTTTGCAAATCTTTCCTGCTTTTTCCGAGATTCCGTTTCAATCTGTTCATCGGATTTATCATGCGGGTTATTGTTTGGATTACTCTCCTGACCTTGCTCCATTATCTGATCTGGATTCAAGCCCAAATGCCCAAAGAGTATTTTCAGCGTTCTAGCCTTCATTCGCTCTTTGCCAGAAAGCTGCTCTATGCGGTCTAAATTATCTTTGACATGCGGCAGGTAAAGATCAGAGTCCAAATTGCCGTATTCTGAGTAATAAACGAATTTAGGTATTGCGGCGCATATTTTTTTGAATGTGCTTTTGTCGAGAACGTCCTCCAGATCTTCGGACTTTATCTCAGCCTTTTCATCTGAGAGATAAATGTAAAAGCGTTCCTTGTAATCCTTCTTGATCAATAAGAATTTTTTAAATCCGACTTTCTCAGGCTTGTTGTCTTGAGTGGGGCTTTCTGCAGCTTCCTCATCTTCTTCGTCATCAGATTCTTCAGCTTGAGATTCGGTGTAAAAACCCTCGAATTTCGTCGCCTCTTCGGAACTTATTTCGAACAGAGCTTCAATGAAAAAATCAGTTTCGATTTCTGACGCATCATCGCCAATCGCAGAATATTCATCTCTGGGGTAATCATGCAGCAGGTCTATGCTGGTCGCATTATCGGCAGGGTTAAACTTCCACAGAGGCAAGAGCAGGTTTGTTTTTCCAGATTCATTCACGCCCACAAAACAAGCCCACTGGTCAATATCAATCCATTCAGTTCCCTTGATAGATCGAAATTTATTCACCCTGTATTTTACTAACTGCATCTTACATTCTTTACTATTCTATGTTGATTTCCTGAGCTTATAGTAGTAAATCAAAATTCCTTATGAGTCTAATGCATTGCGGACTCTACTAAAATGGACTATACTCTATTTAAATTTATAAAGCTATATCAATTAGTTAGATAAGTATTTAGGGGCAGATATGGGGGCATGCACCTAAATCGAATTAGGGTTCTTATTGTCATCTTAGATATTTAGCCGCTCAATTCGATAGAGGTCCGTCTCCAATTTATAAAATACCACAGTATGTCCAACAGTATGCACTTGTAAAACCGCGCTTATAAAGTAACAGTATTTATACTGCGCTATTCATGTTTAGAATCAAATCACACATGAGGTTTCGCAATGCAAACATCTTTCAACAATATCAAAATCACCCACAAGCTGATGGGTTCTTTTGGGATCATTGTCCTGCTGGTTGTTATCCTGACTGTGTTTTCATTTTTCAGCATGAACCGCCTTGAGGGCATTTTCACAGAATATAGAACCTCCGCGCGCAGCTCTATGGTTGTGGCTGACATGTCTATTATTCTAGGCGACATCCGCCGCGCCGTTTTTAAATATAGAATCAACCGCGATGAAAAATCACAGGATATTGTTTCAAAAGATATTGAAAAACTGACCGCGCTCAAAAAGACCGCCCATGAAGTGATAAAAAACACCGATCAGTTAAAGACACTTGAATCGCTTGAACAAAAAACCGTGAACTATAAAAATCTTTTCGATCAAATTATTGCACATGAACACGAACTTCTAAACATCAGTGATACCATTGAGAGCATTGGGCCATCTATGAGGCAAACCTTATCTCAAACGCTAGAAAATGCGCATGCACAACAAAATCCTGCGGCACTCTACCATGCTTCAAAAATGCAGCAACATTTTATGCTCACGCGCTACTATACCAAAACCTATATGATTGACGGTAAAAAAAGCGCAGCTGAGCGTGTAGTGCAAGAGCATGAAAATTCGCGTGCAGCCCTTCAAGGTCTTTTGAATACTGGTTTTGATCGTCAAAATATAATGTCTCTCCAAAAAGGCCTTGGTGCGTATGAGCAAGCTTTTAAAAAATATAGTGCTTTAAAAAGCGAGCAAATTGCTGTTTATAATCAAATGGATGAAATCGGTCCCGAAGTCTTGGCGGCCTATCTCGGCATTTTTCATGATAATGAAACCTTACAAAGAGAGCTTGGGGCAAAAGCCGCCGCCTCTATTCACAAAGTCTTGATTACCTCGATCGTAATGGGCGTGGTTATTACGGCTATCGCCGCTATCATTTCTATATTGATGGCCGGCATTATTGCCACCACCCTTAACCGCGTAACAACCTTGATGTCGCGCCTCAGTGCCGGTGATTTCACCGCCGAAGTGACGGGGCAGGATCGCGGCGATGAAATTGGTGAAATGTCTCGCGCTATTCAAGTCTTTAAGGAGGGGGCCGAACAGTCCTTCCTGCTGAAACAAATGGTCAATGACATGCCGACCAATGTTATGACGATCAATGTTTTGGATGATTTGAAGGTGAATTATATCAACAACACATCGATCAAAACCCTCAACACACTCGAGGAATATCTGCCAGTAAAGGCTGATGATATCCTTGGCCGATCTATTGATATCTTCCACAAAGATCCGGCGCATCAGCGCGCTATGCTGGCTGATCCAACCAACCTGCCCCACAGGGCCAAAATCAAAATCGGCCCTGAAATCATGAGCCTTCTGGTCTCGCGCATTAACAATGCCCAAGGCGAATATGTCGGCGCTATGCTGACCTGGGATATTATCACTGCAAAAGAAGCCATGGGCAAAAACGTCGAAGGTGTCGTCCAGGTTGTCAGCAGTGCTGTCACCGAACTCGAGGCCACCGCGCAAAGCATGTCTGCTATGGCTGATAAAACTCAGGAACAGGCGACATCCGTTGCTGCAGCCGCAGAAGAGGCCTCAACGAATGTCTCCGCCGTTGCGGCCTCGACTGAACAGCTCACCTGTTCCATTGCTGAAATCAGCAGTCAGATTCAGGAATATTCTTCACTGACCGCCACTGCGAAGGATAAAGCGACGGCCACAAACTCAACCGTTGGTACGCTTAAAGAAGCCGCCGATAAAATTGGTGAAGTCGTCAATCTGATTAACGATATCGCCGAACAAACCAACCTGCTGGCACTCAACGCCACCATTGAGGCGGCTCGCGCTGGCGATGCCGGTAAAGGCTTTGCGGTGGTTGCAAACGAGGTCAAAGGCCTGGCCACCGAAACCGCCAAGGCGACCGAGGAAATCGGCGCGCAGATTAAAAACATGCAAACCGTGACAGTGGGGGCGGCCTCCTCTATCGAGGATATTGCCAATACCATCACCCAGCTTGACGCGCTCACCGCGACCATTGCCTCTGCCGTAGAAGAGCAATCCAGTGCCACACAGGAAATCTCCCGCAGCGTGGAGCAGGCCTCCATCGGCACACGTGAGGTCACAATCAATATCATCACAGTCTCCGAAGCCGCCCAGGAGACCGGGCAATCATCCCAGCAAGTTCTTGAGACTGCGAGAGAATTGGCCAACCAATCTACGAATCTGCAGAATCAAGTTGCTGAATTCTTTGGCGAAGGCGACGCAGCATAACAAAGCCCAAAAGGGGGCGCATAATCCTTTTTGTGTGAACTTATGAATTGACAGACCACATAGGCTGTTTGTATAACAGCCTTCGGTCTTCCTCGATAGCTCAGCGGTAGAGCAGTTGACTGTTAATCAATTGGTCGCAGGTTCGAATCCTGCTCGAGGAGCCATTCTTTATAATCATGCAAATCAACAAACAAGTTGAACGGTGTCTTCAGCGCATACCGTAGCTTTCCGCCCTCCAATTCCAAGTTCGAAAATACGTATCCGATCAACTGCCGTTTTTCATCGGTTTTCGAATGATCAAAAATTTCGGCGGCCTTATGCGCGGCGTCAAGCGCGGTAACTCAATATCTAGGGCATCCAAGTCTTTTTTCGTATTCTCGTTATCGACTTCAACCACAACCGGGGATTTAGCCCCATACGGTAAAAACATCGCTGAAATCGTATGACGTGCTTAAAACACCGGCGTTCAGCTTTTCCTTTTTATATTTTTTGCGGCCAGACCAAATTTTTGCCGCTTTAGATCGTTCCTTTTTGGCCCATTTCATTAGTTCTTCTGTAATGGGAAAATTTAAAATGTCTGACTTTGTTAAGTGGAAGCCGTCACCATATGACAGCCAGTAATCAAAAAATATATCTGATGATAACAGAGCTAGCCCTGTGAAATAATCCTCCTCAGTTTTAAATGATAGTTTGTGATTGGCTGAAGACGGGCCATCCCTGAAACTGATATAGTTTCTTGCTACACTTGCAACATGAAGATATTTTTCTCCCTCTCCATTCAATAAATCCGAAAAGTTATATTTATGGCCATTATGAACAAAATACTCATGTATATTGGATGAAGCGGGTCTTGGTATTTGTTTTTCGTCGGTTATAGCTAAACAATCATAAAAAACTGGTGGATTGGAAAACACCTGTTGACGTTCTGATGCACTCCATCTAATCAGGCCGGTGGAATAAACTCGGTTCTTTTGATTTTTGAAAGCAAAGATAATAGAGCATCTTTGACTATTAGCCTTATTCGTATTCAGACTATCTGGCTTGCCAGATTTAAAAATGCAGTCGGGGATATTATCAAAATTAGCAATATAGAGACTGTTTTTATCAGATAAGACCAGTTTTCTTAGCAAAATATAGTCCCTACTGAATGTAAATGATAACGGCAGGATGAAAGCAACATCCGCATTTCTCTTTTGTGTGAGATAAGATTTTTCAAAAAAATCAGCAAAGCTATTCTTCCACTTTGCTCCCGACTCGTTTCTCACAAAAGGTGGGTTTCCAACAAAAACCAAATTTCTATCCGTATGAAAAGGTTTTGCACTTTTTAAAAAATCGCCTTTTTTAAATCGCCAGTCTCCGAAGGATAAACCGGTTTCAGATTCCAGCACCTGCAACTGTTCTTTAACGAATGAAAGAGCGCGTGAGTTAACGTCATGGGAGGTGATTTTTATTTCTGTGAAGGAGGAAAAACTGCAACCAAGAAATAACAACTTTTTCAGTAAAGAAAAAATAAATATTCCGGCACCCACTGCTGGCTCGACAAACTCGGTTTCTTTAATAAAACGCTCAGCTTTCTCCTTGCTGTTTATCTCCCTTAAAGAGAAAAACTGATCCCAAAAAAAATCACAAGCATCAATAGGTGTATAATATGAACCAGTATCTTTCCGGCTCATAAAGTCATCTTGCGAAGAAGACAGTAACATTTCACTGTCCTCACACGCTTTCTGAATAGCCTCAAACCGCCTGCCCAAGTCGGATTTTGATACCTTTTTCAAGGAAGTCATTTGAGGGATGCAATCTAGCATCTTCTGGGATTGTATATTCATGGTTTGCTCTTTCTGCTACTTCCACCAGACCTTTTGCTTGTCCGATTTCCTTAAGAAACTCAATTTTGGCTGGGTTTAGATACAACTTTTTATCTTTGTTCGGCATAAGCAGTGATGTGTCATATAACGAATGGTGCTCAACACATAGTGCGATTCCGTTTGTAACTCGATCTATGCAATCATCATGATTATGCGGAATGATATGGGCAGCCTGCACAATGCCTAACTGTTTTCCACAAATAGCGCAGGTACCACCATAGGCGGAAAACACTTCTTTTGAAAATTTAGGATTGCGTGGATAGGCTATCCTTTTTGAAACAATAGTCTTTCTCTCTCTTTGGCCTTGCTCAGAGAAATTATATTCTATTCGTTCTTCTGAATACTTGGAAGAGCCATCCACAAATTGCGGCTGTTCATTTAGAAAATCTTGCAGTTCCGCCTCTTCTTCTATTTGGTGAAAAAGAGCGATGTTTTCTAAGTAAAGCCCCAAAGCATTTGCAGGCAATGCCAAAACGCTGGTATCTCTTCCCAAGTTTCTAGCAGGCTGCCTTCTCAGTGCGCCGCCTCTTTGATCCACAATATCAACATGCGATTTTCTGGCATAAACAGACCCAACCGTTTCAAAGGTCAAGGAAAAGATGTATGCGGAGTCCCAAGCTACAAAAGTTTTCCCTTTCTCATAAAAGCCAATAAAGGCGGGTATATAACCTTGCCTAAGGTTTTCTTCTTGTTGTCTGATTATGTTTCTCTGTAACTGAATGCGTGCTTCATCGTCATTGGTACGATTTTCTCCAGAATCATGTACATACGATATGTGAGCCGAATAGTTCAGACCGTTTAATTCAAACTTAACTGGATTGCTGATATCTAAAGCAAGAAAATCCTCCGAATATGCTTTCAGAGCATCCTCTAAAAAATAGTGCAAGAGTTCTTTTCTAAACGACATTAAAGATTTTCCACCAAATGTTTAAACATTTTTTCACCTAAAAGAGATGGAACGGCATTGCCTATTTGCTTTTGCACAGAACGTCGGTTGCCAAAAAATTTATAGTTTTCGGGAAATGTCTGGATAGCGGCGATCTCAGGAACACGAAGCCTTCTGTTATTCCAATGAAATGGCCCAACCCATGGCCCCGGCTGTGCCGCTATTGTAATTGAGGGTTTATCAGGGTGAAGCTTAAATAAAAAATTCCAAAAACGGGAACCAGACCTAAACGTACGGCCATCATAATCATTCAATTTGGATAGCCCAATATAGTTTGTTCCCGGCGGCACGTGAGAAAGTTCATAGAAGTAAGTTCCATGATCGGCCACTTCAGAAGGTTCAAAAAATTTCTTTTTATCAAACTGTTTTATAAACTCACCAACGCCTCTATGGGGTGGTAAATTTTCAGAAAGAGGTGTTTGAGGATCGGAATGTGTTGGCATTGGTGCTGAAATTCCGGCACCTCTTTTTTTAAAGCCAAAGATAAAAATCCTTTTTCTACGTTGAGGCACCCCAAAATCCAAAGCGTTGGCCTTGTAGTCAGTGCATTTATAACCCAGCGCTTCTGCGGAAAATAAAAATCTTTGAAACTCTGCTTTATTACTGGGATGGAGCATACTTTCCACATTCTCAAAAAGAAATGCGTTAGCATTTGTTTCTTCCAGAACGCGCAAAAACTGAGAAAGCAGATTGCGTGGGTCTTTCTCAATAAGCCTGTTTTCGTTCTTCACCCAATAACCATTTTTTGAAAATGGTTGGCAAGGCGGGCCTCCAATAACAATTAAATCGTCTTTGGAACGCCGATACTCCTTAAAGGAAATTTCAGCAATATCCTTTTCTAAAATAATTTTATTATCGTTGCTGTTATTCATCCGAAGTGTTTCGGAAGAATCATGGTCATTTTCAACGCATAAAATAATGTTCGCTCCAGCGGCTTCCGCTCCTACGTCCAGTCCTCCAGCCCCAGAAAATAAACTTATACAATTAACCATGTGATACCTTTTTCATTTTTGTTCTTGTTATGTACCTTAAGAGGCTTTTAAAAGGGAGGAAAGAGGGGGAATGAATTATTCTTTAGATAATAGACGATTCTGTGGACTTTTTCTATTGGGGATCTGAAAAAACGGCATTTAAAGCCCCTCATGCCGTGTTTTGCAGCGTTCACCTTACAGGCTTCTTTGCCCTCCGGGTTTTAGGCCCGGTGCTTTGCTCCCACGGTTTCCAGTTCCTTTTTAAGTGAGATGCTTTTTTAAATATAGTTTTTTACTATCCCGCCTAAATTGCAATAAAACAAGTATTTTATTTTTGTATAGATAATTTTAATTACAAATAAATATAATTATTTATATATTTAATATAATCTTTATAAGTTTATTACTTATAATATTATATATTATACTTGTTTTTGATTGTACAATTAAAGATAGTTCCGATTTTGGCAAAATTTTTTTAAAATTTTATCTTTTTTGCTTGCAATCGTTTCGGTTTTGAAGCATATTGATTTTACACACCCTCTATTACCGCCGTTTGTCCGGAGCATCTTCAAAAGGTCTCCGGACCTTTTTTATCTCGCCCTCGTATTTATGGGAATTGCCCTTGAAGCTGTTTTAATTTATGGCGATCCCGTCAGGACTCGAACCTGAAACCCCCTGCTTAGAAGGCAGGTGCTCTATCCGGTTGAGCTACGGGACCATCTTTTGGAATTATACGGAAGACACATGCCAAAAAGCAATCCGTGATATAATTGTTTTGTTGTTTTATTTCGAGGCCGAGCCTTGCGGCGGGATATATTTGAAATTATCGCCGTAATTGCGTGGACGGGTTTTGCGAACTGTTTCGGGGTTTATAACGTATTCCAACCCCTTTTCGTCGGCATAAGCCACGGCCTTGTCCAAAGAATCGAATTTCAGACTAATCTGATTGTTTGTATCGCCGCTTTGCGTCCACCCCATAAGATTTTCAGGGCCTATATATTCAGCGCGATCCAGCTCCAAAACCCAGCTTTTAGTTTTGGCTCTGCCGGACTGCATCGTATTTCTTGAAGGTTTGAAAATTCTAGCTACTGACATTGTTATCCTCCTAGGTCACATTAGCGCATAAGACCGATTTTTTCAAAGCTGTATTCAAGAATGTACACGTAATAAATAATATTCAATTTATACTACTTCGCAGTTGCAACATTTATTTTGCGAGTGCGAAACTATGCTGCTCTGCAGCTTAGAAACATAGTAAACACCCCTGTATTTAAGGGATTTTTACTTGATTTGTCCTTAAGGCTTGTGAGATGATCCGCACTGCTGAGTGAGGTAATAATTTCTTATTTCTAGTCATTTAAAGGACAAATATATGCTCGACGGCAATTACCGTATCCGCACCGACGAACGTGTTCCCAAATCCAATATGCGCCCTGTTCGCCCTCTTCGCGGGCGTTTCACGCATTCTCGGGTATCCGAGCTTTTGCTTGAGATCCATGGCGAAGAAGAATATGAGGCGATGAAAGAGGCGGGCGTTGATAAGCGCATGATGTTCGGCACGAACCCGCATTATCAAGCCTTGGTGATGGGCGAGGAATTACAGGACTTTGAGGGAAATATTCTCGTTCCGAAGATGCCGCCGAGCAAGGCTATTGGCGCCTTAATCCTGCCGCGTCTTGATGAAACCTTCAGTATGGAGGGTGCGAAAGACCCTGCCAATCAGATGAATTTCACGCCGCAGGCGGATGATTATCATGGCAAGCTGCTGCATAAATATGATGAAATAGTACTGGGATATGCTTCGCCTGTATGTTCGGCGCATTGCCGGTATTGTTACCGCCTTGATCTGTTTAACAAGGATACGGGCAAGACAAGTGTGCGCCCTGAAGAGCTGCGTGACTATATTATCGAGTATAACCAGAAGCTGGTTATGAATGATCACAAAGACACCGTAACAGGAGAGCGGCGCTATCCTATTCGTGAGCTGCTTTTGTCAGGCGGTGATCCTATGGTTTTGACGAATGCAATGCTGTATCGGTTTTTGTTTGCGGCCGGGCAAGCGGGCGTGAGTCTCCTTCGGATCGGATCCAAAGAATGGGCGTTTCGTCCGGAGCGCTTTGATGATGCGCTTGTCGATACTCTCAATATCATCAATACGATTTTCCCCGAGATGCATATCAATTTTGTTTCGCATCTGTCACATCCGGATGAGTTCTTGCTGCGCGATAATAACGGCGCTTACATCCCTAATGATAATGGCGCAGCGGGCTTTAAGTGGATGGAGATGAGCCGCAATGCGGTTACGCGCATGCTATCCCTGCCCTATGTGAGTGTTGAGAATCAAACGCCGCTTATTCTTAAAGTGAATGACGACGAAGAGGCGTTGCGGATTTTGCATGAAGAGCTTCGCCGTATGGGCATCAAGTTCAAGTATCTTTTCCAGAGCCGAGACATTGAGGGGCATAAAGCCTTTTCAGTCCCTGTAGAGAAGGCATGGTTCATGCACACCAATGCCATGAAGGGGCAGTCCGATACGGCGCGGTCACGGTTTTCGATGTCGACCGAGTGGGGCAAGATGGAGGTTATGAGCGTGCTTGACCCGCTTGAGCTGCGCGAAAGTGATTATGCGGCGATGCCTGGTAATATGGGGCGGATGCTGAAAGAGCTTTTGGGGGATGGGTTGATTATTTTTAAATCGCATCGCTCGCCGCATGAAGCGGAAAGTCAGGGCGATGTTATTATCGCCAAGCGAAATCCTGAGGCGCTTTGGCTCAGCGGGTATGAGGACCGTATTCTTTACGATACAAGGCGCGGCAAAGGCGAGAAATATCATGGACTTATTCAGATGTTGATGGCGGATGAGGACGGATTTTCTGGTTTTATGAAAGACCGCAGCGGCCAGCCGATCAATGTGAACTTTGCCAATGACAAAGATCTCACCGATAAAGAGCCTAAAAAATCGGCGCGCGTGAGTTAAATATTGTTCACCATTTATAGAGCTTACGGGCGGCGGCAGCAAGCAGAACCCCAACCAGTGCGTAGGGCAGGATATGGCTTACGGTTGCGTGGCCGACTGTATCCATCGCGCAGGTAAATCTAAGGCCGATATAGGCAATGGATGTGACCGAAATTATATTCATCACCGCCATCATAATTGGCCTTGTGGTTGCGCCTTTTCTCACCAGAAAGAAGAGAATCGCCAGAGGAATGACACTCATAAACGCGCCCTCGCCCATGCAATGATCCATGTGAAGCTTCGGCATGACCAAATCATCAGACGTGATATGAACGATATTCCAGATTGTAAACAGCGCCAATCCAGAAAACGGCAGCGATATCATCCAATTTCTGCCGCGCATATCGGGCACGCACAGATATACAGAGCAAATGGCTGCGCTCAGCCCTATGAAGCCCATAAGGCCGATTTCGAAAAGAAAGCGCAGATCATATATTTTTTCGGATAGATCATGCCGCATCCCTACAATCAGAAGCAGTGCCGTCAAGTAAAGTGCAGAAAATAAAATCCAAGAAAGGCCCCTGAGCAAGGGATGGCGCAAGGGCTTTTCTGCGCTGGCGTCTTCGCATAGTGATGTGATGAGTGTTTCTATTTTATGTTCGCTCATATTACTTATTGCCTAAAATTTTCTTTAGCTTTTTTGTTGTCCGGTGCGCGGAGACTTTGACGGCACTCTCGCTCATGCCTGTTTCATTTGCGACTTCTTTCGCTGTGAAGCCCTGAATTTTTATCATCTCAAAAACTTTTCGTTGATCGGCGGGAACGCTTTGAAGCGCTTCTTCTATATCTTTGTATTCGCCGGCATGGTCAGGTTTGGTTACATGTGACTTTAAAAAACCCACATCATCGAGCGAGGTTTGCTTGTTTTCGCGTTTGCTGTAGTGCTTGCGCAGGAAATCGGTGCGGCGGAAATTCATGATTGCGCCGAGCCAGGGCTTGAAGGGTTTATCTGCGCTATAGGTTTTGAGGGATTTATGCACAGAGATCAAAACGTCTTGGGTGATGTCATCCGCCCAATCATCATTGGCAAGGCCAGAAAGCAAGGAATTGCGTATATAGGGGGCAATTTGTGTCAGGAGTGTGTTATAAGCGCGTTTGTCGCCGGTTTGGGCTTTTTGTGCCAAATCAGACCATTCATCCGCCTGAAGATTTTTGGGGCTTTGCATGTTTATAAAGCCAATCTTTTAAAAGAATGGTCGGAGTGGAGAGATTCGAACTCCCGACCCACTGCTCCCAAAGCAGTTGCGCTACCAGGCTGCGCTACACTCCGAACCCATGAATGCGTAGTTCTACATGAAGTCTTTTCAAATCGCAACAATCTAAATTCAAAAAATAAGGCGGTGGCGCAGAGTTATTCCGTTTTGAATGCGGGGTGAAGGATTTGATCTCCGATTGTTATCCCCATTCGCGAGCTCAACCCACCAGGGACTTCCAGAACCGCGAGGGCGGGAAAGTTCGAGGAAATTTTGGTCAGATCCTGAGGTTTTGCGTTGTGGTGGATGTGATGGATTGCCCCGTCGGGGTGGATGAATATCATATCAAGGGGGATGAACGTATTTTTCATCCAGAAAGCGGCGCGCACCGGGTTGTTAAAAATAAACAACATGCCTTCGTTATCAGCGAGATTTTTGCGGAACATAAGCCCCTGCGAGCGTTCTTTATCGGTGGTGGCGAGTTCGACATTAAAATCCAGAATCTCACCATCCTGTTTTTTGATTTGCAGGGTGTCCTTTTCGAAGATGACGTCGCTTGGCACGTCTTCTAAAGCGTTGTGGTGTTCATTGATGCTGCTTGACTCTGCGGTGACGGTGGTTTTTGTTTGGGCATAACATTCAGAAACCGTCAGGATTGCGCCGGCAAGGGCCATAATCGGCAGAATAAACAAGGCGGGTTTAAGATATTTTTTCATGAGGCTTCGCTTTCTTGTAGTCTTTGCAGTTCTGCCAGTGCGGTATGAAAATCCAGGATTCCGATAAATTTTTTGTTTTCATTCTCAACAATAAAAATCGGCGCGCCATGCGTAACAAGCATATTCACGCCCTCCCAGATCGGGGTTTGGGGGTAGACTGCGTGAAATTTACGCTCCATGAGATCGGAAACCGGAAGCGGATAAACTTTTTTCAGGCGCTTGGCGATGCCAGGGGCGGCGCGAACGGTCACGTCCAGCTGGATGCCGTTGCTCATCGCCACGGATACAGGCAGGAGGTTTTGCATGACGCCGGAGATCGAGAATATGCCGACGATGATGCCATCATGGTCGACAACCGGGGCAGCGTCGAGTTGCTTTTTTTGCAACTCTTTAAGTGCTTTTTCAACCTTTATATCGGGCTTTAGAGTCGTGGGTTTGTCTATCATCGCGGCATGGCAAGGCATGGCATGGATCCTTTATTTCCTACTTTGGCAACAGTGTGCTTAAAAAATCTAAAATATGCAACGGGGGATCATGGTCTGCGGGTGGATTTGGGGATAAATATTTACTCTTTCAAGCCTGCTTTATACATGGCGGTGTAGAGCCCCTCTTTCTGCAAAAGATCCTTGTGAGTCCCCTGCTCTACAATTTTGCCGGCATCCATGACCAAAATTTCATCGGCGTTTTGGACGGTCGAGAGGCGGTGGGCGATGACCAGAGATGTGCGGCCTTTTTGTAGTTTTTCGAGGGCTTCCTGTACCAGTTTTTCGGATTCATTATCCAGAGCCGATGTGGCCTCGTCCAGAAGCAGGATCGGCGCGTCACGCAAGATAGCGCGGGCGATGGCGATGCGTTGACGCTGGCCGCCAGAGAGTTTGACACCGTCTTCGCCGACTTGCGTTTCATAGCCTTGCGCAAAGCCCGAGATGAAATCATGGGCGGCGGCGGCTTTGGCGGCGGCCTCTATTTGCGCATGTGACGCCCCTGCCCTGCCATAGCCGATATTGACCGCGATCGTATCATCAAAAATCGTGATGTCTTGGGATACGAGGGCTATATGGTCACGCAAGGAGGCAAGAGTGAAGTTGCGGAGATCGGTTCCATTGATGGCCACTTCACCGCCTTGTACGTCATAAAAACGCGGGATCAGATTCATGACGGTGGTTTTGCCTGCGCCCGAGGGGCCGACGAGGGCTATTTTCTTTCCTGTGGGGATTGTGAAAGATATATTATTCAACGCGTTATCAGATTCTTCCTGATATTTAAATTTAACATTTTTGAAGGTGATTGAGGGTGTTTGTGTTTTGAGAATTTGAGCATTGCTCGCGTCTTTTATGCCTGGTTCCAGATCCATCATCTCAAAAACCCGTTCAGCTGCGCCAAGGCCGGTTTGCAGGATATTATTGAGTTTGGCCAGTTTCTTCAGGGGTTCGTAGGCCATCGTGAATGCGGCGAGGAATGCGCCGAGCTGCCCGGCGGTTATGTTGCCTTTGGAGGCTTCGTAACCGCCATAAATGATAATGCCCGCGAACACGATTCCCACCAGAATTTCATTGACGGGGGTGGAGAGGTTGCCTGTACGTACGGCCTTGATGTTGAGTGTTTTAACAGTATCAATGGCCTGGGTTGATCTCCCGATTTCTGCGCCCTCCATGCCGTATGCCTGTACCTGTCTGATCCCTTGAAAGGTTTGAGAGAGGCGATCGGAGAGGCTGCCGAGTTCGTTTTGAATAGATTTTGAAACCTTGCGGAGACGCTTGCCTAAGGATGCTACAAAAATGCTGACAAAGGGTACAATGGTGAGAGAAGCAAGGGCCAGAGCCCAATCCTGATAGAACATTACGGCCGTCAGGAAGATCAGGGTCAAAAGATTTTTACCCAGCCCCGTGAGGATATCCGTGGTGGCGATACGCATAACATTTACGTCATTGATGACGCGGGAAATCAGCTGGCCGCTGGGGTTGGCGTGAAAGAACCCGAGATCGAGGCGCATAAAATGCATGAACAGATCGCGTTGAATGTCCGCCACAATGTTTTGACCAATTTTTTGTGTGATAATTGTGTGGGCGTACGTGCTCAGACCTCTTATCACGAAGACGAAAAACACGAAGGTTGCGATGGGGATGACCATGGATTTTTTCTCGCCATTGAGCACATCATCCAGAATAGGCTGCATCAGCTGGGCGATTGCGGCTGTGGTGGCGGCGGCAACCGCCATTAACAACAGGGCCAAAAGCAGCGGTTTTGTGTAAGGCAATATATAGGTTTTCGTTAACCTTTTCATAAGCTTAGAAGTGGTTTTTGATGCGTGGTTTTGTGGCGGCGCAGCGAGGATTGTTTTATCGTTTGACATGATGATCGTGTTATAATGAAAGAAGGCGATAATACAACAGTTTAATCAATACAACAACACAGGGGAAACATGGCTAACGAACATGGTGGTGATAAAGATATTCATGAGGATGTGATCCCTTCGCGTACACCCGGCATCGGCCTGGCACTTGGCGGGGGGATGGCGCGGGGGTTTGCCCATATCGGCGTGCTGAACGTGCTGATGCGAGAGGGCATACAGCCCTCGATTGTTGCGGGTACATCCATCGGATCCGTTGTGGGGGCGGCTTATCTTGCTGGAAAACTTCGGCATCTGGAGGATTGGGCGCTGGCGATGAACAGGATGCGGCTTCTTTCTTATCTTGATTTTCGAGTCCGCAGTGCGGGGCTGATCGGCGGGGGACGCCTGAAATCATTACTGGAAGAAAACTTTAAAGACATGAATATTGAGGATTTACCGCACCCCTTTATTGCGATTGCGGCGGATTTGTTGACCGGGCATGAGGTTTGGCTTCGTAAAGGCTCTGTTATTGATGCGATGACGGCCTCTTTCGCATTGCCGGGGGTGTTTCCGCCGGTTGAGCGCAACCATCGGTGGCTGGTGGATGGGGCGCTGGTCAACCCGGTGCCGGTTGCGCCGGTTCAGGCGATGGGGGCGCGGATGACCATCGGTGTGGATTTGAACACGGATATCATCGGGAAGGCTGGACAAGCGGGGCAAAATTATCAGACCGTGACGGGGTTTGACATGTTTAATGACGAGGACGTGCCGCCGGAAACACAGAAAAAGATCAGCTCCTCTATGACAAAACGGTTGTTTCGCCGCGAAGAAAACAGCCCTAGTTTATTTGGCGTTATGGTTTCGGCGCTAAGCATTATGCAAGACAGAATGACGCGGTCCCGCCTTGCGGGGGATCCGCCAGATATTCATATCAAGCCGCAGATTGGGCATATTGGGTTGCTTGAGTTTGAGCGCGCGCGCGAGCTGATTGATTTGGGGGAAAAGGCTGCGGAAGAGGCTTTGCCGCAAATCAGGAGCGCGATGAAGGTTTTTCTGCCGCCGCCTGGCCCTCCACCGCAAAAACCTTAATCAGCGGGCTGCACGTTTTTTATGTTTGCGGTCGGGCAAGGGATTGCCCCATTTGAGCGAACGCAGGAAATATTTCGGCATTACATTATTATATTGTTTTGAGAGCAGTTTCAGGGCTTTATCGACGCTTGCTGGTGTTGTGGTGTTTTGGAACGAGGCGGCGTGGAGGCCTGTTTTAACAAGACAGGTGTCAATATTGGCCATATTGCCGCCCAGAATATCGTGCGCGAGGGTATCGCCGATCATAATTGTCTGGCCGGGATAGATATCCTTTTCCTGCAAAATTTTAATGCAGTGCTTGAAAATCGGCTGGTGTGGCTTACCGATATAGTGGACGACGCCGCCGAAGTCCTGATACCGGCGGGCGAGCGTGCCGGGGCCCATAATATTGTTTTTGCCCATCACGCCGTGGCTGTCCGGATTTGCACACAGCGTTGTCATATGCTTGCGGACGGCGGTCTTCAGGATTGGTTCGTAATCGGCGAGGGTTTTTTCCGGCGAGTCTGCGCCGCTGATCAGGAGAAAATGGGCATCATTGATATCGTCGACGACGGTTACATCCAGACCATCGACGATAGAACGGTCGCCGCCGCGGCTTATGACGTAGACATTTTGACCCAGATCTTTGAAAAATCCGTCGCTTTGATCGTGGATGCCCTGCCAGGTCATTTCACCGGATGTCACGATCTGGTCATACAGGCTGGGGCCTATGCCGATTTTTTTCAGGCGTTCTTTGTTGACCTCTGCGCGTTTACCGGAGTTGGACAGGATGATAATATATTTCTTGCGGGCTTTCAGTTCCTTCAGGCAATCCACAACGCCATCATAGGGTTTTTCGCCGTTATGGAGTACGCCCCATTGGTCGATAATAAAGCCCGAGTAGCTGTCTGAAATATCAGAGATTCCGGCGCAAAATTTAGTTTTAATTAAACTGCTCATATGAAATTTGGCCTCGCGGTTGAGCCAGAGAAAACTTAGGTTGATTGTAGCGATTTTGCCGCGTTTATCAACACCCCAAATTCATCTTAACAGCGCAAAGGTTAAGCGACTTTTAACGTTCTTTGTTCAAAGATTGTTTTTTTGCCCGCGACCTCACATAAAAATGCGTACAGCTTGCCGACTTCGCTTGAACCGATCGAGGTTGTGAGAATGCCGCCATGGTCATTTTCAACCGCCTGATCGACCATTTCTTCGAATTGACGCAAGAATCTCTGTACGTATGTGCGGAATTCTGTGTCTTTTGCAAATTTTGTGCGGGCTTTATCGAGCGGAACTTTATTGCCGATTTCGGCCAGGCGGCGGGTGAAGGCACCGACATCACCTTTTTGGTAAGCTTTCCAGGTTTTTTCGGAGATTTCGCCATCCAGCATACGGGTGAGATCGACGGAGAGCGAGTGCAGGCTTTCGACAATAAATTTGGCAGACCCCATGAACGCTTCGCGTTGCTGACGGGTTGCGTTTTTCTGGATGCTCGCAACAAATTTCGAGGCATCCTGAGAGGCTTTAAACAAGCTTTCCGATTGTTTGACGAAATCGGTTGTGGCTTCGCGCGCGGCCTCGAGTGCGGCCGAGGATATACTGAGCAAGCGATCGGATTCACCGGCGATTTTCTCGCGGTTGTTATCGACTTGCGCGTTTACGGTTTTGGCCGCCACGCCGATATCATCGAGTTGCGATTTCAGTGCCTTAATCGATACGCTGAGTGCATCCGCAGAGGCTGCAGAGGCTTCGGCAACGAGTCCCACTTGCTTGCGCATTTCCTGTCCGTATTTTTCGGAGGTGCCGAGGGCCGCCTTGAGATGTTCTGCGACTTCGCGGGCACGTACGGCGAAGCTGTCGCCGGCCTTTTTGATTTCAAACAGGGTTTCGCCCGCGTTATCGACAAGGCTGCGCGATTGTTCCTGCACTTTGGCGACGAGGTTTTCGGTGTCAACCTCAACCTTATGAGCGGCTTCGTTGAGGAGGCCTGCCTGGTTGAGGGCCTGCGTTCCTGCTTTTTCCAGTCCTTTGGTGACTTTTTCGGCTTCGTTTTGGACATTGAAGGATTGGGCTTCGAATTGCTGGCCTGCGTCTTCGATTTGCGCGATGGCTTGACCGACAGAGGCAGAAAGTTCATGAAACTGTTCGTTTATCGCGCATTGTATGCTCTCAATTTTGAGAAGAGCCTGATCAGTTTTCAGATGAATGTCCGCGGCTTGATCGGCCAGAGAAGCGGAAATGGATCGCATTTTTTCAGATGCGTTTTCAGATGCATTTTCAATGTCTTGTGTTGTTATTTTTAAAGTATCACTTGAGGATTTGAGCACGCGCGCCGCCTCATCTGAACCTTCTTGCAAAGATTCGAGGCGTTGTTCAAAAACAATGCCGATGCTTTGGAGTTTTTCGAGGTTGCTCTGCGCGCTTTTATCGAAGCCGTTTTGCAGATTTTCAAAGCTGGTTTGCGCGGCCTGGGCTTTTTCGATGATGCCTGAATATATTGGCTCTGCGTTGAGGGCCGTGTCTTCAAGGGATTTTTGCGCGCCCGTAAGGGACAGGCTCATATCTTCGGCGCGGGTTTTCAGATCTACCATCTTCACGGCCAGCACATCATCCATGCTTTCGAGCTTTTCAACCGCCAGTTCGGTAAAGCTTTTGAGTTCCTCGGCGCGGGCGGTGATTTTACCTTCGAGAGAGATCACTTTTTCTGCGCTTTGCTCCGCGGCATTGCTGAGATGCATGACTTGATTGTCGAGAGCGTTTTTTACGCTGTCCAACCCTTTGAGGGACTCCAGAACTTGTTTTGAAAGCGTGTCTTTTTGCAGAGTCATCTGCTCGTTGATGGTGCGGGCGTTCCCGGCGACTTGACCTGAAAGGGTCGAGATTTCCTGCGCCTGCCCACGCAGGGTTTCTCTAATATTTTCAGCGGCTTGAACGGCCTTTTCGCTTGATTCATTTAAGTCTGAAACGCGGCGGCGCAGCACAGTTTCGATCATTTCATGGCGCGAATCTGCGTCGTTTATGACCGATTTGATATCCGATAGCGGTGATGCAAGCGCGTTCTTAACGCTTTCCACCCGCTCTGCCAAAGAGGCGCCGGAAAGCTCGATCTGAGCATTTTGTTCCTCGACCGCGCGAGACAGGGCGTCGACATGGTCTTTTGCGGCCAAAGACACTTCCTCAACCCGGCTGCGACTGGCTTCCAACATATTCACAATCGCTTGAATGTGCTCGACATTTCCCGCGCCTGCGCTGTTAAGATCTTCGATATGAGATTTAGCAGATTGAATTAGGGCTTCGGCCTGCGCCTTGGCAGCGTTTGTAGAACCCTCCAGAGATTCAACAGCGCGACGTACGGCTGAGCCTATGTTTTCGGCGCCCGCCACTGCCAGAGAGAGGGCTTCCCCAAGCTGGTGCGCCGCATGTTTGCCCGCGTCCTCAATGCCGTCTGCTTGCGAAGAAATATTATCAACAACATCCTTTAGAGCATTGGTTTTATTGTTTATTTTATCTTCTAATTCTGACGTACGGCTCTCGACATCCGAGACAGCCCCCTGAAGGGCATCGACGCTGCCTGACAGGATAGAGGCAATTTTATCCGATTGCTGAGCCAAAGCCTCTGCCCCATCATCCAAAGCGTTTCTCTGGGCGCCGATCTCGTCAACGGCGCGGGTCATGGATTCAACGGTGCGGTCGGTCACGCCCTCCAGCCCCTCAATTTGATCGCGGATCATTTCGGCGAGACGTTCGGTTTCCTGGGTTACCACATCGGCAGCTTCGGTCAGGCCGGAAGTATGCCCTTCGAAACGGCCACTGAGGTCATCCATGCGGCGGGCGACATCGCCCACAGCAGAGCTGAGGCTTTCATAGGTGCGCTCAAGCTGGGTTTCGATGTCTCCGGTTTTGCTTTTGGCTTTATCGGCGGCGGCGAGGAGTTTTTCTGCGCCTTTATCAATGGCTGCCTCCATTTCAGAGGCGCGTTCAAGCACGGTGAGCGTGGCTTGATCCCATGCTTCTGCGCCTGCGAGCGTCCGTTCATCGATATTGGCGGTGCGGGTTTCGATTTCTTCGGTGAGGGCGGCGAGTTTGGCTGTGCGCTCGTGCAGGTTTTCAGCAAGGCGATCAATATGGAATTCGGCCTTTTTAGAAACACCAGAGAAATCACGGATTTCAAGGCGCAAACCCTGACGGGCACGCTGCAGGGATTTCAGGGTCGCTTTTGAGGCCGAAGATATTTCGGCGGCCTGACGGCAAAGACGCTCAATATCTTTATTTATCAGGCTTGCATTTTGCTCGGACGGGAACAAAAGTGTCTGCAACTCGTTACGCAGCGAAGACGCATAGAGATTTACATCAGCGCGACGGTTGAGGGATGAGATCAGCATCCAGAGCATTGCGGGCGGGGCGAATACGCCGGCGAAGAATGCGCCGAGTTCGGCGGGCGTCATTACGCTTTGGGTTTGCGTAAAGGCATAAACGCCGCAGAAGCCAAACCAGACAAAGGTCAGAAAGGCGGCGGCGTAATTGAGGAATGTGCCCATGGAATTTGTTTTGGCGATCGGTACGCTCTCGTTTGCGGGGCTAAGCATCAAAACGGTTTCTTCATCCATTTCGCGGATGATGGATTTTTCAGGCGACATCTCCGGAGCGATGCTGAGGGGACCTAGGCCTGATTTGCGGCTCTGGGCGATACGGGCGCGGAGCGCGTTGGTTTTTTCGGCGCGAACATCCTCGCCCAATGCTTTAACTTTTGCTTCTTTGTCACTGATTTTAAATGCTTTTAATTCAAACATAGAGATCCGTCGCCTTCTCCGCGCTGTGCGGGTCGTTGAATTTTGTAATAGGAATGAGAGGATAAAAAGCCACGTTGCGAAGGGGCAATCAAGCAGGATTTTTTAAGTTATCCCCATTATGCACAAGGGGATGCGGAAGCCCCATATTGTCTGCGGATTTTAGAAATTGTGAATATGTGGATAACGATTATGTCTTCAAATCGGCGATATAGGCCTTGAGGTCGCGCTTGATCTCTGGAGCCAGGAGGTAGAGCCCGAGAATGTTGGCGAAACCCATGGACAGGAACAGCCCGTCAGTGAAGTCTATGAAATTACCAAGCTTGGCGGCGCAACCTGCGACAATGAAAAGCAGGAAAATACCCTTATACAGATGGGCAACCCATTTCTTTTCCCCGAAAATAAAGGTCATGCCAATCTCGCCGTAGTAATACCATGTGATGAGCGTGGAATAGGCAAACAAAACAACCGCAAGAGCCAGCACGTAGGACAGCCATGCGCCGCCTTGCTCCATGGCCTGAGAGGTCAGCTCTACGCCCGTGATGCCGTCTGCATCCTCATAGACCCCTGTGACGACAATCAGCATGGCCGTAATGAAGCAGACGACCACAGTATCGGCGAAAGGACCGAGCATGCCGACAAACCCCTGGCGCACAGGATAGTTGGTTTTGGCCGTGCTTTGAACAATGGGCGCGGAACCAAGGCCAGCCTCATTTGAAAAGGAGGCCCGTTGTATGCCCACCAGCATGCCGCCAATAACGCCGCCGAGACCGGCCTTAAAATTGAGGGCTTCGGAAAAAATTACGCTAAAAGCATGCGGGATGTTTGACCAATGCATGGCGATCACAGCCAGCCCGGCGGTGATGTAAATAATGCCCATGATGGGTACGAGTTTGGCAGATACGCGGCCAATGGACTGGATACCGCCGACAATCACAAGGCCTACAAAAAACGCGAGAATGACGCCAAAGAGCCAGCCTTTATCGGCGAAAAAACTGGCTTCGCCGCCGGTAATGCGGATGACCTGTTCCAAAGATTGGTTGGCCTGAAACATATTGCCTCCGCCGAGAGAGCCCGCGATACACGATAGAGAAAAGATGATGGCGAGGATTGAACCCACATAGGGAATGCCGCGATTTTCAAATGCGGCGCGCACATAATACATTGGCCCGCCAACAATAGTGTGCGGGCTGTCGTCGTCTGTGCGGTCTATTCGATATTTACTGCCGACCATAACCTCGGCGAATTTTGTCGACATGCCGAGGAAGCCCATAACCAGCATCCAAAACACCGCGCCCGGCCCGCCGAGGGACACGGCCACAGCGACGCCTGCAATATTTCCAAGGCCAACAGTGCCAGAGAGGGACGCGGCAAGGGATTGTAAATTGGTGAGTTCGCCCGGGGCGTCGGGTTCGGCGTATTTCTTTTTAAATGTAAGCGCAAAAGCGTGTCCAAAATAGCGGATATTTATAAAGCCGAGATAGAACGTGAAAAATAACGAACACAGTCCGAGCCAGACGAGCAGAACGGGGACATCAAAAGTTTCAATTCCTGTAGGCGTTTCGAGATTGAGCGGAAAAGCATAGAATATCGAGCCGTTTGTCACGCATGAGGTTTTGGCGAAGGCACAATCTATGGCGCTGTCTATGCCGCCATTAATGCAGGATTGTGAGAAATCAGAGAGGGCTTCGGGTGTTTTTGGAAAACATTTTTCAAACATAGGAATAAGGCTGTCATAAAAGAGAGCCTTATTCAAGATCAATGGTTTTGAAGCGCATCAACCCGCAGCGCAGATCGGCTTGGACACAGGGTGGCTTGCGTAGATTTTTGCCGCCCATTGGCGAACATCCATTTTTGACATTTTTGATGCCGCCTTGATACGCGGCGCGTATTGCGAACAAAATACATCGGGGCGCATATCGGCCACATCTTTGGAGATTTTATTGGCAAAGTTCGTGCGAAGGGTATTGAGACTCGCTTCGGGCTTTTCGCCGTTCTTGCGGAAATGAGCCATCAAAATTTCTTCATATTTCGCGAACAGGTCAGAATAGCGCGCGGTAAACTGACGATATTCCGAATACAGATTCATGCCTTCACGCGCGCCCATATGCTGGCAATTCAGGCCGATGACCATCAGTTCCGAATGGATTCTAATCCCCTGCTCCGCCTCGGCTTCGAGGCTGCTGTAACAGGCGGCTGCTCTGGCCTGCCCTGCGCCAAAACTGAGGAGTATGAGGAAAGCTAAAATCAGTGTACGCATGTGTTTATATGTCCTTTGCGAAATGTGGAGCTACTCATATCTCATTCGCGGGAATTTTGTCCAGCTTTTTGGTTGATTTCAGATAGAGGCTTGTGGTTTATAAGCGCTTATGAGCACGAGCAACAAAAAATTATATATCAAAACATGGGGTTGTCAGATGAATGTCTATGACAGCAACCGCATGGCGGATATTTTACGTCCGCTTGGGTATAAGTCTGTGGATAGCCCTGAGGATGCGGATATGGTGATCCTCAATACCTGTCATATTCGTGAGAAAGCGACCGATAAGGTTTTTTCCGATTTGGGGCGGCTTCGTCCGCTTAAGGAGAAAAAGGAAGCCAAGGGCGAGAAAATGCTGATGGCGGTTGCGGGATGCGTGGCGCAGGCGGAAGGTGATTTTATCCTTGAGCGCGCCGATTATGTGGATATGGTTTTTGGGCCGCAGACCTATCATGAATTGCCGGAGATGGTTTTGAAAGCCAATGGCAATATGCGGGTGGTGAACACCGAATTCCCCGGGGACAATAAATTCGATAAACTTCCTGAAGAGCAAATGAATGCGGGCGCGTCGGCGTATCTGTCCATTCAGGAGGGCTGCGATAAATTCTGTACGTTTTGCGTTGTACCATATACGCGGGGCGCAGAATATTCTCGCACGGCGATGGAAATTGTTGATGAGGCCAAGCGCCTTGTTGATGGCGGCGCGCTGGAGATTATTTTGCTGGGGCAGAATGTGAACGCGTTTCATGGCCTTGGCCCTGATGGATCCACATGGGGTTTGGCGCAGTTGATGCGGGCGATTCATGAGATAGAGGGCGTGCAGCGGATTCGCTATACGACCTCGCATCCCCGCGATATGGATGATGACCTGATTGCGGCGCATGGGGAACTGGATAAGCTTATGCCCTTCCTGCATTTGCCTGTGCAGTCGGGATCGGATAAAATCCTGAAAGCCATGAACCGCAAGCATACGCGCGATCTTTATTTTGATGTGATTGATCGCCTGCGCGCCAGCCGCCCCGATATCACGTTTTCATCCGATTTTATTGTCGGATTTCCGGGGGAAACAGAAGAAGACTTCCTGCAGACCATGGATATGGTGGAGCGCGTGAAGTTTGTTTCGTGTTATTCGTTCAAATTTTCCGCCCGTCCCGGCACGCCCGCCGCCAATATGACGAATCTGGTTCGGGATGACATCGCGTCCGAGCGTTTGAAACGACTGCAAGCCTTGCTTAATCAGCAGCAAATTGAATTTAACAAGAATTCTGTCGGCCTCACCCTGCCCGTTTTGTTTGACCGTAAAGGTAAGCATGAGGGGCAGCTCGTTGGGCGCTCACCCTTCAGCCAGTCTGTATTTGTTCAAGGCCATCCGCGGCTCATGAACACGATTGCCGAAGTGAAAATCACCGATGGGTTTGAAAATTCCCTGACGGGTGAGATTGTCACAAGCGAAACAGAGACTATCGCAGCCTTTTGAAATATAAAGACTTATTGTGCATTATGGTGTACAATTAGGGATATACAGTAAAGGTAGATATTTGAACACGAAGCAGAACCTCGAATTTAAAGATAACGATCTTTTGCCGCTGCTTTTTGGCGAGTATAATTCCCACCTTAAACATCTTGAAAAAAAATTGCAGGTACAGATATCCGATCGCGGCAATACTCTGGCTATAGTCGGTGACTCCGAAGCCGTTCAGACGGCAAGAACAATTCTTGAAAAATTATGGCGCAAGTTAGAAAAAGGGCATGAGATCGGCACTGCAGAGATCGATTCAGAGCTTAGATTTATGAGTAACAAAGTGTCACAAGACGGAAAGGCGCCCATGACCCATTCAGATATAGTGATCAAGACCCAGAAGAAGAAAATTGCGGCGCGCTCCCCCAATCAGGCCGCCTATATTCAGTCTATCCTTGATAACGAACTGGTTTTTGGGATGGGGCCGGCAGGAACGGGCAAGACATATTTGGCCGTGGCAATCGGGGTTTCCATGTTTTTGGAGGGCAGTGTCGAGAGGCTTATTTTCTGTCGCCCGGCTGTGGAGGCTGGAGAAAACCTAGGCTTTCTGCCCGGGGATTTGAAAGAGAAGGTTGACCCTTATCTCAGGCCGATTTACGACGCCATGCATGATATGCTGCCGGCGGATTTTATGACGAAGAAAATGGCCGATGGATATATCGAAGTTGCGCCGCTGGCGTTTATGCGGGGGCGTACGCTTTCAAATGCGTTTGTGATACTGGACGAGGCGCAAAACACAACCTGTACGCAGATGAAGATGCTTCTGACGCGTTTGGGGGAATCTTCGCGGATGGTTATCACTGGGGACCTGTCGCAGACGGATTTGCCGATTGGCGTCAAATCAGGATTGAGGGATGCGAGCGAGATTTTGCAGGATGTTCCCGGCATTTCCTTTATGCATTTCAAGAAAGAAGATGTTATTCGCCATCCCTTGGTGAGCAAAATCGTCGAGGCCTATGATAAAAACAAGCCATGATTGAGATTGATATTCTGATTGAAGGTGGTGAGTGGCCCAAGAATGCCGAGAGCCTTATCGAAAAAGTCTTGCGGGCGGGCCTTGCGCATGTTCAGGCTGAGGGTGAGGTCAGTGTGGTTCTGGCCGATGATGATTTCGTGCAGAATTTGAACCGTGAGTATCGCGGCAAGGACAAGCCGACGAATGTTTTATCATTTCCGCAAGACCCGCCTATGCTCGGGGATATTGTTATGGCCTGTGAAACTGTTGCTCGAGAGGCGGCGGAGCAGGATAAAAGTTTCGATGCGCATCTTTCGCATCTTGTTATTCACGGGCTTTTGCATCTTTTGGGACATGACCATGAAGAAGACGCCGAGGCCGAGGAAATGGAGGCTCTTGAGATAGAAATTCTTGGTCAAATGTCTATAAAAAACCCTTATGCAGCCAAGAATTCTGTGTCATAGTATTTTCTTTAAAGATTAAGTAGACGATGATTACTGAAATAGACGACCCCTCCAGTATTAACCCCGCAGAAGAGCCGAGTGCTTCTGATGCGGGGAAGACGGCCTCTCAAGACAAGGCCGGATTAATGCAGCGGCTTAAATATCTGGTCACCGGTCAGGGGAAGCCTGATGGCGGCCTGCGCGAGGCGATCGAGGAATATATCGAAGAGCCGCAGAGCTTCAACACAGACTCTATCTCCACACATGAGCGGCTTTTGCTTTCCAATATTCTCGCGCTGCGGGATGAACGGGTGCATGATGTGATGGTTCCGCGGGCGGATATCATCGCGATTGAGGAAAATACCACGCCTGAAGATTTGTTCAATTTGCTGGCTGAGCGACAGTTCAGCCGCCTTCCCGTTTATCGTGAGACTTTGGACGATGTTTTGGGCACGATTCATATCAAAGACATTATGGCGACTTTGGCGAATAAGAAAAAAGTGGTGATCAAGGATTTGATTACTGAAATCCCGATTGTTTCCCCTTCCCTGCCCGTTTTGGATTTGATGCTGGAGATGCGTCAGAGCAGTCGGCATATGGCACTGGTCGTGGATGAATATGGCGGGATTGACGGGCTGGTGACGATAGGCGATGTGATTGAGGATATTATTGGCGAGATTGATGATGAGCATAATATTGATGACGAGCCACAGATGACCCAGCAAGAAGATGGGACGCTGATTGCCGATGCGCGTGTGAGCATCGAGGAATTTGAAGAGCGTTACGGGCAGGTCTTGACCGACGAAGAGCGTGAGGAGTGTGATACGCTGGGCGGCCTTGCGTTTTCTCTTGCGGGGCGCGTTCCTGTGCGCGGCGAGATTTTGGCGCATCCGTCCGGGATGGTGTTTGAGGTGCTGGATGCCGATCCGCGTAAAATCAGCGCTTTAAAAATTCAGCAAATTCCGATTGTGCCCAGTGAATATAAAGACATGATTAAAGATCAAGCGGCGGAATGATGCTCTCGCGGATTGATGATTTGATAACAGCGGCGATGAGCCGATTTTTTTATGCCTTGCCGCTTTGTTTTATTGCCGGGGCGTTGGCTTCGCTTGCGATGCCGCCCTTAAATGCATGGTTTATTCTCCCCTTCAGTTTTGCGGTTTTTTATCTCGCGCTTTATACCGCGCCGCATAAACGCTCCGCCTTCTTGCGGGGGTGGGTGTTTGGCTTCGGGTATTTTGCGTTCGGGCTTTCGTGGATAGGAAACGCTCTGCTGGTTGAGGGGAATGATTACAAATGGGCGTGGCCGCTGGCGGTGTCTGCACTTCCCGCTGGGCTCGCTCTATTTACGGCTTTTTCGTCACTTATAATTAAGGCCTTTGCAAACTTAAAATCGACTTCAGGTTTTTTTGCTTTTGTCGGGATATTTTCTTTATTTGAATGGCTGCGCGGGCATTTATTCACGGGGTTTCCGTGGAACCTTTTTGGCTATAGCTGGGCGCAATGGCCCGCTATGACACAAGGAATTTTCCTGAGCGATACCTATATGCTCAGTTTACTGACTGTTTTATGGGCGAGCGTATTCGGATTTGCCCTCTTACAAGGGCGTAAAGCATTTCCTGCGGGTGTTATCTGCTTGATTAGCTTTGCGTTCTGGCTTGGCTATGGGCAAATGCGGCTGATGGGCGCGGAAGATTTGGTGCATGAGAACGTGCAGGTTAGAGTTATTCAGCCGAATATTGACCAGAGCGAAAAATGGCAGCGCGATAAAATGGCGGGACATTTTGCGAAGATGGTTGAGATGTCGCGCGCGAGATCGGAAGACAATGTCACTACGTATATTGTGTGGCCGGAATCGGCGTTAAGTTACTGGATCGCCCATGACGCGGGGGCGATGGGCAGCATTCGGCAGATGCTTTATAGCTACCCTGAGAATGCGGTGCTTTACACGGGGATGTTAAGGCGTGACCCAGTGAGCGGTGGATATTTCAATTCGTTGGTTGCGATTGATAAGGCCGGGCAGATCAGCAATATCTATGATAAATCGCATCTCGTTCCCTTCGGTGAGTATATTCCGTTTCAGCAATACATCCCGCTTAAACCTGTGGCGCAGTTTACGGGTTTTCAAACCGGCAGCGGGCCGCAGAGTTTTAGCACGCCTGAGGGGCTTAGCTATAGCCCGCTTGTTTGTTATGAGGTTTTATTTCCGCATAATGTTGTTGCGACGGGAGATCATCCGGATTTTATAATTAATGTCACCAATGATGGATGGTACGGACGCAGCGCGGGACCGTATCAGCATCTTGCGATTACGCAGTTTCGGGCGGTTGAATCGGGCGTAACCGTTTTGCGCTCTGCCAATACCGGAATATCGGCTGTTATTTCGCCATATGGTGCAATCATAAGGCGTGGAAAACTTTTTGAAACAGACATACTCACAACATTTTTACCGCAAAAAACATCACGTCCCCCTCTGTCAGACAAGATCAGAACTTTTTCTTTTCTATTGATTGCCCTTGGTTTTTCGGCTCTTAGCCTTTTCAAAAAACGATCTTAATTTATAGCGTGCTTGAATTTTTTACTCATTATACCTAAGGTTAGTTGCATGCTGGCGTAGGTATAGCGTATGAGGATAGGATCAGTATTTCGAGCATGACGGATCGTCTGTGAGAACAATTTGAGTATAGTAGTGATGAAAGTGACTTTAAAATGAGTGCCTTAAAAACCA
This sequence comes from uncultured Micavibrio sp., assembly GCA_964350435.1. Classification (GTDB taxonomy): domain Bacteria; phylum Pseudomonadota; class Alphaproteobacteria; order Micavibrionales; family Micavibrionaceae; genus TMED27. Next base: position 2,231 of record CAYGJS010000021.1, on the reverse strand, counting down.
AGGGAACCCCTACCGATATTGATGTTCACGTAGGACACAGATTGCGCGTGAGGCGTTCTTTGCTGGGTTTGAGTCAGGAGAAGCTTGCCGAATCTATAGGCGTTACCTTTCAACAGATTCAAAAATACGAGCGCGGCACTAACCGTGTCAGCGCGGGGCGGCTTTATGAACTCAGCAAGACCTTGAGCGTTCCCGTGACTTATTTTTTTGAACAGATTGGCAAGCCCCTGATCGGCAGCGAAGGCACTGCGTTTTTGGGGATGGCCGATAACGACCAGGAGGGTTTCGAAAGCGAAGATATCATGTCGAGCAAAGAAACCCTGGAACTTGTCCGTACGTATTATTCGATTGATAATCCGGAAATGCGCAAGGATATTCTGAAATTTATCAAATCCATGGCGGATAAAATATCTTAGAAGCGCAGGATTGTGTGTTTTTTGTTCTTGCCACGTCCCTATCCAGACTTTAGGGTCAGATTCTTGGAATGATAACTCCTAAAGTTTCAACTTTAAACAATGGATAGACACCATGCAAAATACTGCTCAAGCCCTGGCAAATCAGCCAAGCAAAAAACTTAACCTCGATCTTAAAGATTATATTTTCACCAGTGAGTCGGTTTCGGAAGGCCATCCAGATAAAATCTGTGACCGGATTTCTGATGCTGTTGTGGATTTGTATTTTAAGGAAGACCCCTATTCACGCGTGGCGTGCGAAACTCTGGTGACAACCGATACGGTTGTTCTTGCCGGTGAAACACGCGGACCCGAGAGCGTTACGAAAGCGATGATCGAAGAAGCGGCGCGCGCGGCTATTAAGGATATCGGTTACGAACAAGAAGGTTTTCACTGGAAGACGGCGAATATTCAGGTTCTGCTGCACAAGCAATCTGTTGATATTGCGCAAGGTGTTGATGCCGGAACAGGTACAGACACAAATGAAGGCGCAGGCGATCAGGGAATTATGTTCGGATATGCCTGCAAGGAAACCGATGTCTTGATGCCGGCGGCGATCCATTATTCGCACCAGATTTTGAAAGGATTAGCCGAGGCACGCAAGAGCGGCAATCTGCAAGGTAAGCTTGAGCCAGATGCAAAGTCGCAGGTTACTCTTGAGTATCGTAATGATCAGCCCGTACGCGCGACTTCCGTTGTTGTGTCAACGCAGCATGCGGAGGGTTTGAGCCAAGAAGACATTAAAGAGATGGTGCGTCCCTATGTCGAGCGTGTTCTGCCGGAAGGGTTCATGCCGCCAGAGGAAGAATTTTACGTGAACCCGACGGGTCGTTTTGTTATTGGCGGCCCGGTTGGGGATGCCGGTCTTACCGGGCGTAAGATTATTGTCGATACTTATGGCGGCGCGGCACCCCATGGTGGCGGGGCGTTTTCGGGGAAAGACCCGACGAAGGTTGACCGCTCGGCGGCTTATGCTGCGCGCTATCTTGCGAAGAATGTTGTGGCGTCCGGTTATGCCGAGGCATGCACCATTCAGCTTGCCTATGCGATTGGCGTTTCCAAGCCGCTTGGTTTTTACGTGAATACGCATGGGACAGGTAGCGCGCCGGAGAGCGAGCTGATCAAGGCGCTGACGAAGCTGGTTGATTTGTCGCCTCGCGGCATTCGTGACCATCTGAACCTGCACCGCCCAATTTATGCACGCACGGCGGCTTATGGGCATTTTGGCCGCACGCCTGATTCTGATGGCGGGTTTTCATGGGAGAAAACTGATCTCGTAGAGGAATTGCAAAAGATCCTTGGATAACGCCCTCCTTTTCGTCATTGCGAGGAGCGAAAGCGACGTGGCAATCTCGCTCTTGTAATTGAATTTTGTAGATGGATTGCTTCGCTGCGCTCGCAATGACAGATATAAAAAAAGAAAAACGATTTTATGGGCGGCGTCAAAACCGCCCATTGAACACAAGCCGGGCAGATGCGATGAATGCGCTTTTGCCCGTTTTGTCATTGGGCGAAGACATATTGACCGAGCGCGGTGATCTTGCCCCCTCCTCCCTGTTTGATTTTGATTATAAGGAATGCTGGTTTGAAATTGGCTTTGGCGCCGGGGAGCATTTGGCGGAGCTTATGCGCCGTCACCCCGAAAACGCCTATATTGGAGCAGAGCCGTTTATCAACGGCATGGCTGCGTTTTTGAAATCTCTTAACGAAAAGCATCCCCACGCAGGTGGGGATCCCCACCTTCGCGGGGATGCAGGTAGAGTGCGCGTGCATATGGAT
>CAYGJS010000020.1:0-44270 GCA_964350435.1 uncultured Micavibrio sp. | reverse complement strand
CGCCCTAGAGCCTTTTTAAACTCTGCTTGGTAGTTGCTTGGCACATGTATGAATATTTGTTTGGTGCGTGCGGCAATATCGAGCGAGCCACGTTTTTCTATGCGCCTTAATACTTCGCTTAGCATTTCTGGGGGTGTGATTTCCGCAATAGGGCGATTGCCAATAAAGGGCAGGACGTTTTTCTCAAGCCCTAGCCGCATTTTTTTGGCGTAGTTATCGCTCCAGTCAGGTTTTTTATAATCATACCACTCAAGCGCTATGGCCTTGAATGTGTTTTCTGCATTGCGAATGATGTTTTTCTTCAGCTTTTGTTTTTCTGTGCTGGGGTCTTTGGGCGGGTTTTGCGCGAGTAGCCGCTTGGCTTCGATTTTAGCATCTCTAGCCTCTTTTAATGTTACCACTGGGTATGCGCCTATAGAGAGCGTTTTGCCCTTTTGCGCGTAGCGATATTTCATTTGCCAGAGTTTTGAGCCATTAGGCCTCACAAGCAAATACAGGCCTTCGCCGTCTGTGAGCTTGTATTGGCGCTCTTTAGGCTTAGAGGCTTTAATGGTTTTATCGCTCAATTTCACTTTGTTACCCCCACGCTTAGGCTGTTACCCCTATATATTACCCCCAGAATTTGGTTGTTATGGGGGTAATGGTGTGTAATTCTGAGTGCAAGTGTAGACTAAAGTTTGATTAAAAATCAATACATATCAATAGGTCTGGGGGATTGTGTGCTATCGCGTGAAAGAGAAAATGGTGGGCGGTACTGGGATTGAACCAGTGACCCCTTGCGTGTCGAGCAAGTGCTCTACCCCTGAGCTAACCGCCCTTTTGGCTTTGCTATTTTTAAATCTTCTTCGTCACTTGTCGCTCGTGTATCTGGAAGACACTTCGCTTCGCGTTCCTAGAATATTATAAAAATATCTTTGCCAAAACGTGCTGGGACTATAGCGATAATTGCTTTTTAAAGTCAAGCGGCCAATAGTGTTTCGACTTGGGTCACCAAATCATTCAGATGGAAGGGTTTGGACAGGATTTTGGCGTTTTGTTCTTCGATATCTTTATTGCCCATGGCGACAGCCGCGAAGCCGGTGATGAACATGACTTTGATATCGGGTGCGGCCTTGGTGGCTTTTTGCGAGAGTTCAATGCCGTCCATGCCGGGCATCACGATATCGGCGAGCAGGAGGTTGAATTTCAGAGGCGATGTTATCAAGGTTTCGAGGGCGTCTTTGCCGTTATTGGTGACGACGACGTTGTGACCGGCGTTTTCGAGGGCGAGTTTGAGGAAGGCGGACATTGAAATATCGTCTTCTGCGATCAGTATTGTGGCCATGAGCATCTCCTTGTGAAGAGATTTTAAGGTGGATTATAAAGGTTTCGCAAGGATTTGTACGGAGCTATGCACAGAGCTTTTTCCTGATTGGAGGGACATTGACAGAAAGGCTGGATCGTGGATTGAAAAGACGGTGAGGGCTTTGGCGCAGAAGGAGGTCTGGGTGGGGGCGGCGGTTTGAGAGATGTTTGGCAAATGGGTTTTAATGTGGCTCAGGCGTGTGAAATTGCGTCGTGGCGTTTGCGTCATTATTTCGGTGAATCCGGATTTCGGTTTTTTTTCTGGCCAGATGCGGCGGATGGTGTGGAGGATATTATGGGTTGTTGGTCTGTATTGTGCGGCGCTGGGGATCAGTTGTGCGCTGGGGTGCAGTAAAGACGGGATGAGGAGCGGCGGGTTGAAGGAGGATGGGCAGTCTATCAGTTCGAGCGTTCCATCATGGGTTTCTACGAGGGCGGTGTGGCCTTCGCGCAGCCAGCTTCCGGAATTGGCGTAGAGGATATCACGAATGGGTTTGATGACGGGGATGTGGGTGTGGCCGCAGATCAGGCCGTCGAGGCCGCGGGATTTTGTAGCAGCGTAGATGGCGGTTTCGAAGTTGTTGAGGAGTTGGAGGGCTTTTTGGCTATGCTTACTTAAAGATTTGGCGAGGGAGAAGGGTTTCATTTTGCCTTCGATTTTAATTTTGGGGCCGCGGCGATAGGCACCGAAGAATTCCAAGAGATTGTCGTAGTTTTTATCAAACCATCGCGAGAGAGGGCCTTTGAGGATTTTACGGTCGAATTGATCGCCGTGCAGGACCAGGAATTTACGGCCATCCAGCATGGTGTGCAGTGTTCTTTCTTTGATTTCTATGCCGATTTTTTTGGCAAAGCGGTGTTTTAGAACAGGAAGAATCCGGCGGATTTCTTCGTCATGGTTGCCGGGGAGGTAGATGATGCGCGTGCCTTCGGCGGATTTTTTCAGGAGTTCGTCGAGGACGCGGCTGCAGTCTTCTGTCCAGTACCAGCGTTTGTTGAGTTTCCAGCCGTCGATAATATCGCCGACGAGGTAGAGCTTATCGCATTTGAAGGATTTAAGGAAATCGGTCAGGGCGCGGGCGTCAAAGCTTTTTGCGCCCATGTGGAAATCGGACAGAAAAACCGCACGATAATATGTTGGGGCACCGCCCGCAGAGATGTTTTGGTTCATAGTGATCTTTCAGAATGAACGGTAGAGTGTTTTAAGGGGAGCGAGTGCGCCCTTTGAATTGATATCATATGAGATTCGGGGAGGCTTTTGCAAATTTGCGCGGATTATGTTTTTGGTTTTGCACAGCCGATTTTGTTTTTGAGGGCGTCGTCGAATTGTTTGGCGACATATTCCCATGTATGGAAGTTTTTTACATATGCGGCGCGGGTTTGCGGGTCGCCGATTGTGAGGGCTTTTTGCGCGGCGGCGGCGAGATTGTCTTCGGTTAAGACCCCCAGATTTTCATTTATGATAATGTCTTTTGGGCCGGTTGCGTTATAGGCGGCGACAGGCAGTCCGCAGGCCAGAGCCTCGACGATGACCATGCCGAATGTATCGGTTCGGGAGGGGAAAACAAAAATATCGGCGCAGCGGTAATGGGCGGCGAGGTCTTCGCCTTCGTGCTTGCCGGCGAAGATGGCATCGGGAAATTGTGCTTGCAGTTCGTCTTTGCTGGGGCCTTCGCCGATTACGATTTTTGAGCCTTGCCATTCCATTTCGAGGAAGGCTTCGATGTTTTTTTCAATCGCGATGCGTCCGACATAGATAGCGATCGGGGCTTTGAGGTCTTTGTAGAGGGTTTTTTCTTCGCCTATTGCCAAGGGACGGAATTGATCGAGATCTGCGCCGCGGGTCAGGCGGTGCATCGGGGTTTTGAAATCCCATTCTTTCAGTTGGTCTTCCAGGCTTTGAGTGGCGACGAACATATTGGAGGAGGGTTCGTGGAAGTTGCGGACATATTTGATGCCGAGATTGTGCCAGAAGCCATAAAGCGCGGGGGTGAAGCGGGCGAAACGCTTGGCCACATAATCGGGGAACATGGTGTGGAAAGAGGTAGAGAAGGGTATGGCGTGATTCAGGCAATACTTGCGACCTGCCCAGCCCAGAGGTCCTTCGGTGGAGACGTGGATGCGGTCGGGGGCGAAGTCTTTGATATATTTGCAAAGACGTTTATAGGGGAAGAGGGCGAGTTTGATTTCTGAATATCCGGGCATCGGCATGCGTTTGGGGAAGTCATTCGGGCCAATGACTTTGACGTCGTAGCCGATTTTTCGGAGTTCTCGGCTGATGTTTTCGTAGGTGCGGACAACGCCGTTTACTTGTGGAAACCAGGCATCGCTAATAATGAGGAGTTTCATCGTTCAATTAATTTTCCGCTTTGCCGCTTTTTTGGTTTTGCGCTCAGAAGCCTTGAGCGTCATAGACTTTTTAGATTTTGAATTCTACACTGTAAAGAAATGCTTCGCCAATGGGTGCGCCTTATGAATTCGAATATGATTAACAAGTTTGTTGTTGCTGGTGCATCGCTGGCGTTGGTTTTTTGCCTCTCGGGCACGGCGTGGGCGCAGAATTGCGATTCGCCGCGGGATATGATTTTGAACATGAAGCCGGCGGAGATTGGGTCTTATAGCGTTTGGGATACGGTTTTTGGCGAGAAGGATATCGAGGAGGGTTTTAAGTCTGGGATATTGCTCGAAAGCGGGCATGTGCTGGCGGTGGGCGAGCGCTATGGCAAAGGCGGGGCGAGCGTTGAATTGATTATGAGTGAGGTTAAGCGCAATGGGCGGCCAGCATGGCGGCAGGTGCAGGCCGTGAGTGGGTTGGAGGGGGTTGTGAAGGCTTTGGAGCATCCCAAGGGGATGATGATTTTGGGCACGCGGCATACTGAAAAGGGCCATAAGGTTTTGTGGCTGGGGGTTTTTGATCTTAAAGGCGCGCTGGTGTCGCAGACCGATATTGTGGCGCGGGGGCAGGATTTGGAGGCGAATGATTTTGCGGCGTCTTTGGACGGGACGGCCTATTTGGTGGCGGCTTCGGCGCAGAAGCGGGGGCTTGCCCCGCTCAGTTCGGCGATGATTTATAAGGTGAATGTGGACGGGAAGCTGATTTCTGATCGCTCTATTGTTACAGGGTATGAGAATGCGATTTTGGGCTTAAAGGCTTTGCCCAGTGGAGGTGTTTTGGGCACGGGGTATATGGTTTTGGATGACGGACGCAAGGGCGGGTGGATTGTGCGCTTTGATGGCGATGGTAATATTCAATGGCAGAACCAATATCCGCGGGGGGCGGGGGCGAAGATTCAGGCGGGGCTTGCTTATGGTGATCAGAATTTGTTGGTCGTCGGAACCGCTTTGCCGGCGGGGCGGAACGGCAATCGATCCGCGTGGGCTATGGTTGTGGATGCGTTTAGCGGCCGTGTCGGGTGGCAGAGATATTACGCCAGTCCGGATTTGGGGTATATTGGCCGCGATATTCTTGCCAATGATGATGGATTAATCTCGGTTTTGATTGACGGAGACATGCCGATTGATGTCAAGCCTGGGGAGGATGGTGCGGACACAGTTTTGCGGGAGCATGTGCGGGTTTTGACATTGAATCCCCGTGGGATGGTTTTTAGCAATGATGCGTATTTTAACGGCGTGGCCGTGGATGCGCATCAAATGCTGTTTGGGCCAAACAAGGAGCGGATTTTAATCGGGGCCAGTGACGTGGAGTATGTTATTGAGGATCCCGAAGCCGCCGAAGGGGTGGAGCCGGAGAAAGTTTTGACTCAGGAGGTCTGGTTGACGGCGGCGACGGCGAGCGATCCTTATGATGATCCCTGCGTTCAGGCTGTGAGAGTTTTGCCGTAAAGGGGCGTTTATGAGTTCACCATCAAAAGAAACGATGCGTTTTGTATTTTCTGAAGAGCAAGACGGGGTTCGGCTTGATAAGGCCTTGAGCGAGGTGTGTGCGGAGTATTCGCGCGCGCGGCTCAAAGGGTTGATTGCAGAAGGGGCGGTGAAGCTGAACGGGCTTTTGTGTACCGATGTTTCTCGTAAGGTGGGCAATGGGCATACGGTTGTGCTGGATGTCCCAGAAGCGCGGGAGGCGGAGCCAGTGCCAGAGGATATTCCGCTGGATATTGTTTTTGAAGATGAGCATATGCTGGTGATTAACAAGCAGGTGGGTTTGGTGGCGCATCCGGGTGCGGGGAATTGGAGCGGGACTCTGGTGAATGCGTTGCTGCATCATTGCGGTAGTTCTTTGTCGGGGATTGGTGGTGTTTTGCGCCCCGGGATTGTTCACCGTTTAGATAAAGATACATCGGGGTTGATGGTGGTGGCGAAAAGTGATGCGGCGCATAAGGGGCTTTCGGCGCAGCTTGAGGATCGCAGTTTAAGCCGCGTTTATGAAGCGTTGGCGTTGCGCGTGCCTGTGCCGCCGAAAGGGGTGATTGATCTGCCGATGGGTCGTGATACGCGCAACCGCTTGCGAATGGCGGTGAAGCCGCGTGATGGTAAAGAAGCGCGGACGCATTATCATGTGAAGAAGACCTTCGGCGAGGCCCTAAGCCTTGTGGAGTGCAAGCTGGAAAGTGGAAGGACTCATCAAATTCGTGTGCATATGCAGGCAATTAAACACCCCTTGATTGGCGATCCGCTCTATGGGGCGCAGAAGACTGCGATACGTGCGGCTATGGAAGGCGCGGGGTATGAGGATGAGATTATCGAGCATTTTCTTGCATTCCCGCGCCAAGCTTTGCATGCGAAGGAAATTTCATTTTTTCATCCTGTTACGGATGAAGAATTGAGTTTTAGCGTGAAGGCTCCGAGTGATTTTTCTAAGCTATTGAAAATGCTTATAAAATAAAAAAAAGATACAATTTTAAATAAATGTCTTGATTTTACATAAAATTTTAGATATTCTAGAATTATAAGGTCAGTGCAACGCGAATAAGCGATAAGACCATGACATAAGATATGAATTGAGTGTGTAAGCAAGATAAGACGGACAAACGGCGTCCGAGATGTGTTTAGGCAAGTTTCTCAAGGTAAGTGTATAGTAAGATTTCGAATTTTAACCCAATTTGACTTCATCCGATCTGGTAACTCCCGCCCCCGTAAAAAGGGGCGGTTTTTCTATTCGGCCATTTTTTTGCAAACATATTTATAAATAGGCAGGGCGGCGATCCATGTGATTTCAGATAACACACAGAATAATATTGTTGAGGGTCCAAAATACATTGCCGCCAGTCCCGCCGCCAGTGCGTTATTATTGGCACCAGAAATAATGCCGTATGTTCTACGTTCTGCGGGCTTTTGTTTATATGCGAAAACCCATGCAAAAAGGTAAAAGCATAAAAACAGGATTGCGGTGATAAAAAGGGGCCAGAGAGTGAGCGTAAAATCATTAAGAATGCTGAGCTTTTGGGGGGCTGTGACAAATGCGACCATGGTGGCGATCAGAGCGATAGAAAAACTTTGTGCGTTTATTGTCATCCAGTTTTTGACATTGGGGATGCGTTTTGCTGCGCAAAAATAAAGCGCTGCGGGCGCGAAGATTGTAAGTGACAGGGTCAGCATCATATGTGCGGAATTGACTTCAATACCTTTGCCGAGTGCGAACGAAGTTATGAGCGGAAGAGTAAAGGGGATGAGTGCATGTGAGACCATCATGGCGATCAGTGCAAGGGAGGGGTTGCCTTTAAAAATATTAGCAAGCGGTATGGAAGATATTCCTGCAGGCATGAGCGCCATAATCAGAACGCCTGTCGCGTATTCTTCGACTGTATATAGCGCGATAAAATATGCTGCAATCGGGAAGAGCAGAAAGCGCAATATATAGAATAGTGACGCTGTTTTAAAATCTATTTCTCGAATATCCTTTACTGAAATTTTTGTGCAGGAAAACAGCATGACGGCGGCGACGCAGATCATGGGTGCATAATTGGGTAGATGCTCTAGCCCTGGCAGAAATAAACCGGCCAAAAAGCCCAGACTTAAAACTTTATTGAAGTTATTTTCTATCAGGGTGCGCAATTCTTATTCGGCCACTTCATTCCAGTATGTGCTCATATGATCGAGGGCGAAGCCCTCCGTCAACTCATATAATGGCATAGGGTTGTGCAAGGCTTGGCCAATGTCGCGGCCAAAGGGGGCGGCGGTGATGTTGATGTCTGTGCCCCGCGGAATATGTTTGAAGCCGCCGAGCGGGAGGGATACGCGCATGCCATGATAGCTGTGGGTTGTGCCGCCGAAGAGGTCGTAATCCGCATTGTCGGTGAGGGTGACGAAGCCTTCGATTCTCGCGCCATTCTCGAAGGTTTTTTGGAGGCCCACGGAGCCGCCGATATCTTCGGCAAGGTAACGCCCGATTTTGGCATTCAGGGTGATGTCCCAGTTCGGGAGATCGTACCATCCTTGAAGATGTCCTGTGAGAAGGCTGTCGCCATTCAGCCCGAGATTGAGCGCGGTTTCGGGGTCGCGTTTCAAGGCGATGAAACTCTCTGCGCCCAATGCCCAGCGCGCGTTGAAAGGTCTGTAGAGAATTTCTCCGCCGAAGCCGCCATACATCTCCTCCAGATATCCGCCCATGAGGGACATATGGAGGTCGGAGCGGAAGGAATGGGTGAAATTGATGTATTGGGTGTCGAGGCCGATTGTGCGGCTGGCGAAGCGGTCTTCGTTGCTGCGGACAGGCAAGGGAGAGCGGGGGCGGAGCGTTGCGATTTTATGGAGGTTGTCTTTGATGTTAATGCGCAAAGAGGCGGCGGTGTCGAGCAGGCCGAAGAATGTGGGGCCGCGCGCGCCAAGGACGGCGGAGGTGCGGTAGAGCGTACCGCTGTCTTCTTCGGCGAGGCTGAATTGATTATCAAGGGCGAAGGTGTAATCTTGGCCGCCATATGCATATTCGGGCGGGCGGCGATGTTTTTTCCATGAGAATTCGGTTTGCGGGGTGAATTCGGCGTTATGCCAGATTTCTTCGCCACTGCCTTGTTTTTTGGCGGCGGCTTGTTCGAGGTCGCGGCGCATGAGGGTGACTTGTGGGCCGCGCAGTCCCATAATTTGCGGGCGGACGCGAAGCTCTTCAATTTCTGTTCCTCCATGGTTGGCCATGTGTTTGGCCGCCCATCCGATCTGGCGGGGGGTGGAGATGTCGCCTTTCAGCAGCATATCTGTGAAGGCGGTGACGTCTTGGGTTTCGGTGTTGAAGAGGAATTGGTTATCTTTTTCCGCAGAAAGCCGCATTGCGCTGGGCGTGGCGAGGCCGGTGCGGAAGGGGTTTAGGAACACTGCGCTTTTTGTGTCTGCGTCTTGTTTGCGCCATTCTTTGAAGTTCGTGGATAACGAGAGTCTTGCCATGATTTTGTCTGTTCCCTGAAGGCCGAGCGACAGATCCCCATCAAAGGCGGCGTATTGCGGGGTTTTGTAATTGAGGCCAATCGCCCACGGTGCGGGGGCGTTATAGTCGAAGGCGGCGGTTTCGGCGCTGTAGCGGTCTGCGCCGTAATCGAGTTTTACGGATAGGCCGTCGAGGGGCGTGTGATATTCCGCGCCGCCAAAAATCCCGATATCGTTGCCCGTGAACCAGTCATCAGGGCGGCTTGGCATTTCACCGTCCAGAGAACGCTGCCCGCCGAAATGGCTACCGAGGGCTTTGAGCGGGTTTTTGAAATGGGCGGCGGTGCCGTATCGCCCCCAGCCAAGGCCGGTTGTAAAATCGAAGTTATTATATCTTTTGGACAGGGAGAGATATTCGCCTGCCATGCGTTTATGCCCCAAAGCGGATTGGATACCCAGCGCGATGGCGGGGCGGGTTTCGGTTTCTTCGAGCAAGCGTAGCTTGAAGTCCACGCCCGGGTAGAGGCGGTTAGCGTCGTCCTTGAGGCTCGAGGTTTCGGCGGTCTGGCGGATGCTGACGAAAAGCGGATCGGCGAGTTGCGTGCCTATCCACGCATGCGTGTAGGGGTCGAGGGTGGATATCCCCGCAGTGATTGCGCCGCTTTCGTCCATGCGGGCATTGGGGATGGTGTTGAGGCCGAGCGGGCCAAGCAGCATGGGTGAGGAAGGAAGGTTTTCGGCGATTGCGGGTGAGGCCGCGCAGAGGATGAGCGCGGTGAGTCCTGCGTTGATGTTTAAGTGCTGATTCATTGTGTTTTACTGGAATTGGATGGAAGAATCACTATATCAATAGTCTGTTAAATACGGGGGTGTGTCAAAGCGCGGAATGTTTGAGATTGGTGTGTTTTTATAGGATTATTGGTGGCATAGACATTAAAACTTTAGGTTTAAATATATGGCGGGTGTTGAGACTTTAGGTTTTGTATTTTTCAGTCTGTTTCTGAGTATCGTCAGCTTTGGCGTTGCTTTTTTCATGTTTAGGGGCAAAAAATCTGCCGTTGAGCAGGTTGATAGTTTTCAGGATTTTATAAATTCTCTGCATAAGGGGCTGGTTTTTTTTGATCGCGAAGGGCGTTTTATTCAAGCCAATTTTCGGGCAAAACAAATTATTCCTGAAATTGAAGCGGAGGATTCTGATCTTCTTACGCTTCAGAGTTTTCTTGGTTATTTGTTTGATCATGCGGTTGAAGGGGATGAATATGTTAACCTGGCTTTGGAGAAACTGGCGTTGCAAAAAAAGGACGCTCAGTTTTTAGAGGTTATTAAAGTTGAGAATAATCTGGTTTGTCTTGCCGAGGCGCAGAACACACCGGCAGGGCAGACGGTATTTATTCTTTCGGATATTGATTATATTCGAGAGCAGGAAGAAAAGCTTGTTCAGTTAAACTATTCTAATTTCAGGCTTTTTCAAGCTGTTGATGCCGCAACAAACGGCATTGTTATTTTGTTGCGGAGCGATGATTTTTTTATTGTGCAATTTGCCAATAGTTCTTTTTGCGAGAGCTTAGGGTTGGCGCGAGACAATGTTTTGGGCGAAGATTTCTTTAGTTTGTTGTCGAACGTCAAGGAAGAGAAGCGTTTAAAGATTTTTAAGCAAAAATTCTTAAGCAGTCAGGCACTTGATATCGAGTTGGTTTTGACCCGAGATCGGGAGGTGCGGCATTATGATTTCAAGCTTACGGCGGTCCCGCATGAGGAGGGGGGCGAAAATCTTTATGTTGCTGTTTTAACGGATACGACCGCGCTTAAATCTCGTGAAACGCGTTTGTTCAGTGCACAGAAGCTTGAAGCTTTGGGGCGGGTTTCGGCGGGGGTGGCGCATGATTTTAACAATCTGCTGTCGATTATTGACGGGTATACGCGGCTCGCGGCCAAGAATGTTGAGGATAAGGATGCGGAAACATTCGGGCATTTGGAGCGTATTCGTGCGGCATCGCAGCGTGGGGCGAATTTAACACGGCAAATGTTGACGTTCGGTCGGCATAAGATTGTTAAGAACGAGGTGATTGACCTGGTTGAGGCTGTGCAAGGGCATGAGGCTTTGTTGAAGCCTTTGGTGCGGGGCGGCGTGTCTTATGTTTTTGTTTGTGAAGAGAGCCATATCCACGTTGAAACCAATGCGGATGCCGTGATGCAGATTTTGATGAATTTGGTTGTGAATGCATCGGATGCTATTGAGTCTCGGGGTGAAATTTTGGTCAGGATTGAGAAACTTGAACCGGCAGGATTGCCTGAGTCTGCGTTGCAAAAGTTTGAAGGGCGAGATCAATCCCTGAAGCAAGGGCTCGCGGCGCTTTCGGTTTCGGATACGGGGTCGGGGATTAAAGCGGATGTTTTGGACAAGATTTTTGACCCGTTTTTTACAACCAAAGAGCAGGGAAAAGGCACCGGTTTGGGGTTGGCCATGGTTTATGGTTTGGTTCAGCAAATGAACGGTGTGATTGATGTTCAATCGCAAGTGGGGGCGGGGAGCGTTTTTTCTGTTTATCTCCCGATATCAGAGCAAGAACTATCGAAGCAGGTTTTGGGGGACAGAGATGATCCGCTTTCGATCAGGCTTCATGGGTATTCTATTTTGGTGGTAGAGGACGAGCCGGATTTGCTTGTCTTGCTTAAGCAAATGTTAGAGCAGGCGGGCATGGAGGTTTTGACGGCGCAGGATGGTAATGAGGCTTTGGTTGTTCAGGACGATTACGAGGGCAAAATTGATATTTTGTTGACCGACATTGTTATGCCGGATCTGGGGGGTGTCGAATTGGCGGAGATGTTTGAGGCTTTGAGGCCGGAAACGCGGGTTGTCTTTATGAGCGGGTATCCGGCGGAGGGGAATTTATCAGAGTTCAATATACCGCAGGATGCTTTCTTTATGGCCAAACCGTTGCGTTACGAGAATTTGGTGGCGATGGTTTCGTCTTTGCTTGATCCAGAGTCTAATCATGATTTTGTCAGGAATGCTCTGGGCTTTTGGGTTTTTGAGGGTGGTTTGAAAACAGAGGAACAGGAGGGGGTTGTATGAAAAAGGGTGGGCTTTCCGAGTTAAAAATTCTGTTAGTTGACGACCAGTCAGAGGCGCGTGCGATGGCGCGAAATATGCTTTTGGAGCTTGGGGTTACGCAGATTTTTGAATCGCATGATGGGCGTGAGGCGTTGAACTTTCTGGATTCGGCGTTTGATTTTGTGGATTTGATTATTTGTGATTGGAATATGCCGAATATGACGGGGGTTCAACTTTTGCGGCAATTACGCACGGTTGATCCGGATACGCCATTTTTGATGGTGACAGGGCGCGGCGATATGGAATCTGTGGTCGAGGCAAAGACCAGCGGGGTGACGGGCTATATTATAAAACCTTTCTCGCCTGTGCAATTGGAGGCGAAAATCCGGATTATTCTTAAAAAAGTGGAGCAGGACAAAATCGATAACAAATTTGGGTCTTAGAACCGCCTAAGCGCTTTTCAGATTTGCGGCGCTCATGTACCTTTAAGGGATGAATGATTTCGAATGTGATTTGCTGGTTATCGGCGGAGGGATTAACGGCGCGGGGATTGCGCGGGACGCCGCTGGGCGGGGGCTTTCGGTTGTGCTTCTGGAGGCTCGGGATCTTGGCAGTGGTACATCTTCGGCCAGCACCAAGCTTATTCACGGTGGTTTGCGGTATCTGGAATTTTTTGAATTCAAACTTGTGCGGGAGAGTTTGCAAGAGCGTGAGGCTTTGCTGCGACTTGCGCCGCATATTATTTGGCCGATGGAGTTTGTTTTGCCGCATGGGAGCGGTCAGCGGCCATTCTGGATGATCCGCCTGGGGCTGTTTTTATACGATAATCTGGCGCGGCGGGTTTTATTGCCCGCTTCTAAAGCGATTAATCTGGCGCAGCATAAATATGGATATCCCTTAAAGACGGCGTTTAAACGCGGATTTGTTTATGCGGATTGCTGGGTGGAGGATTCGCGGCTGGTGGTTTTGAACGCGATGGACGCGGCGGAATATGGCGCGACAATTTTAACTCGCACGAAGTGCACAAAATTAAGGCCTAAAGACGATTGTTGGGAAGCCTTGGCGGAAGGCGATAAAGGGCAAGAGATTAAAATTCGTGCATCGATGGTTGTGAATGCGGCGGGGCCTTGGGTGCGGGATGTGATTGAAGATTGCGGCCTCAAGAAGTCATCATCGAATGCACCAAAGGTGCGGCTGGTTAAGGGTTCGCATTTGATTTTGCCTCGGCGCTATGATGGACGGCAGTCCTATATTTTGCAGCAAGAAGACGGGCGGATCACTTTTGCGATCCCCTATGAGGGTGAGTATATGCTGTTCGGGACAACAGAGGAAAATTATGTAGGTGATCCCTATGATGTGGTGATTTCGGATGAGGAATTTGAGTATTTGCTGCGTTCTTATAATGCATATTTTAAAGATCATATCACCAAGGATGACGTCATTTGGACTTATAGCGGGGTGCGTCCTTTGGTGGATGACGGCGCAGAGGAATCGCGCAAGGTTAGCCGTGATTACAGGTTTTATGTGCATGCGGAGTCGAAGGCACCGATGTTTTCGGTGTTTGGTGGCAAGATCACGACGTATCGCATTTTGGCGGAGGAGTTGGTGAATAAGCTGCTTTATCTTGATAATCGTTATGCGAACCCGTGGACGGATGAAAATCCGCTTCCCGGGGGTGATATATTGGGCGGGCGGTTTGATGATTTTGTAGAGGCTCAGCAAAGCGAATATCCGTGGCTTCCGACTTCACTTTTGCTGCGATATGCACGGGCGTATGGAACGCGGATGGATAGGTTTTTAGAAGGTGCAAAGGGTTTGGACGATTTGGGTAAGGATTTTGGCGGCGGGGTTTATGCTGCGGAAATTGTTTATCTTATTCGTTATGAATGGGCGCGCAGCGTTGAGGATATTTTATGGCGGCGTTCAAAATTGGGGGTGCATGTTGCGGATGAAACGGCTGCGAAACTGAAGAAGGCCCTTCCGAAAATGATCAAGGAGCATGCGCAATGAAAGGGAGTTTGCTGGCGATAGATCAGGGCACCACCAGTTCGCGGGCTATTTTATTTGATCTGGATGGCGATATTCTTGATGTGCAGCAAAAGGAGCTAAGATTATTTTATCCGCATAAAGGATGGGTGGAGCAGGATGCCAATGATATATGGATTGATACGCTGGCGTGTGTTCGCGGAATTTTAGAAAAGGCGCAGCAAAAGCCTTTGGCGATCGGGATTACCAATCAACGGGAAACGACGATTATATGGGACCGGAAAACGGGCGAACCTATTTATAATGCGATTGTCTGGCAAGATCGGCGGACGGCAGAAATTTGTGCAGATTTGAGAGCGCGCGGCCTGGAGGAGCGGATCAGTGCGAAGACTGGCTTGCTGCTTGATCCGTATTTTTCAGCGACGAAAATCGGCTGGATTTTGGATAATGTGAAGGGCGCGCGGGCGCGGGCGGAAAGCGGGGAGCTGGCCTTTGGCACGGTTGAATGCTGGCTTTTGTGGAAACTCACGGGCGGTCGGGCGCATGTGAGTGATATTACGAATGCGTCGCGGACGATGTTTTATAATGTGGTGGATCAGGATTGGGATGATGAGTTGCTGGAGATATTTGGCGTGCCGCGCAGTTTGCTGCCGAGTGTCATGGATAATGCTGCGGATTTCGGGGAGAGTGCTTCGGGGTTGTTGCCATATGTTTTGCCGATTTGCGGTATGGCGGGGGATCAGCAGGCGGCGCTGATCGGGCAGGGGTGTTTTGAAGCGGGGATGGTGAAATCGACCTATGGAACGGGGTGTTTTGCGCTGATGAATATTGGCGGCGCGTTTAAGGTTTCCAAGAACCGTTTACTGACGACGGTGGCGTATCGGTTGGGCGGCAAAATTTCTTACGCGGTTGAGGGGTCAATTTTTACATCAGGGGCGGCGGTGCAGTGGCTTCGTGATGGTTTGGGGATAATTGAGACGGCGGCGCAGAGCGAGGCTCTGGCGCGCTCTGTGCCTGATAATAACGAGGTTTATTTTGTGCCTGCCTTTACGGGGCTGGGCGCGCCGCATTGGGCACCGGAGGCGAAGGCGATGATATCGGGGCTTTCGCGGGAAAGTACAAGCGCGCATATTGCGCGGGCTGCGCTGGAGGCGCAAGGGTATCAGACCCGCGATCTGGTTTCGGCGATGGAAAATGATAGCGGGTTTGCGATCGGCACTTTACGGGCGGATGGTGGATTGGTGGCCAATGATTTTATGTGTCAGTTTTTGGCCGACATGCTGCAAAAGCCTGTTGAGGTGCCGAAGGTGGTTGAGACGACGGCTTGGGGGGCTGCGGTTTTGGCGGGGCTTTATGTGGGTGCGTTTCAGGATATTGCTGCGGTTTCGGATGCGTGGGCGTGCAACAAAAAATTTACACCGCATATGGGTGAGGCGGAGCGCGCGCGCCTTTATGCGGGCTGGAAAAACGCGGTTGCCCGCGTTTTGTTAAGCCATAGCGGTTCCGTTTGCGTTTAAATTCGCTGTGTCTTCCACGATAAGCGTGACCTCGCCATTTGTCCATACATCGTATTTATCGCTTCCAAACTCTGCTCCTCCTAAGACTATATCGTCTTCGGTTTTAACAAAGTCTACGGCTGAAAATTCATCGCCTGTGAGGTTGATGGTATCGTTACCCCCTATAAAAATCAGTGTGTTGTTATGGTCCGTGATTTCGATAATGTCTGAGTAAGACATCGTAATATTTTTAAATCCGTCTCTCATATTTATAATTTCAATGCCGCGAATATAGTTGTCGTCTATTGCGGCAAAATCAAGGGTTGCGTTCCCTTTCAGGTGTAACATATCGCCTATACCTGCATGGGCCGTATCGCCTATAACGCCGGTTGAGGAGGCAGGGTTGCCGCCGAATGCCTCTGTTCTTGTGAAGGTGATGCCGAAATTATTTGTGCCGCCGTCAATCAGCATGCCAGTATCTGAGCCTGTCAGAATATCGTGCATATTGCCGGGGGCTTCGGATAATTCCAGGATGAATTTGTCATCACCATCCATCCCCCAGAGTTTGTTGCGGGCGTGGTGGATAGTGAAGGTGTCATTTCCGTCACCGCTGATAATGTTGTTGTTTTCCGCGTATCGGCTGATGGTGATGTTATCGTTGCCATCGCCAGCGTTGATATCGTTATCGGTTACGGCGAAGGTGTAGGCGCCGCCTGTTTCCCCGAGTATTATTGTGTCAGTGCCTGCGCCTGTCTGTATTGTGTTATTGCTTGTAACCGCGGTATCGCCGAGTGTTACGGTGTTGGCCGTGTCATCGCCGACAGAGGTCACGTCTGAGCCGTTGATTGTACCAATGTTTGTGCCTGTGAAGACTTCATAGTTATAGGTGAAGAAACCGTCATTGTTATTTTGGCTGTATTGCTCTGTGACTGTGTCATAGGCGCGCACTTCGATGGCGAAATTTTGAGCGGTTACGCTTGTTGTCCAGTTCAGATCCAATTGCCCTGACGGGTTGAAGTTGTATGTCAGTGCGCCGTCTGTTTGGAGTGCATTTAAGGTTGTAAGGGTGTCTGCGCTGAGTTCGAATGTCAGTGTGCTGATGCCATTATTGACTTCATTGAAGCTGACGAATTCGTGATCGAAGTCATAGCTCCAGCTTTGACCTTGCCCAGCGGCGAAGAAGTTTGCATCGCCCAGTGCGTTTGGCGCGATGTTAACTTGTCCGAGCGCGTTGCCGACGTTGTAGTCGAGGAAGGATGCAATCGTCGCTTCGGACGAGCCGAGATGGACGGGGCCGGCAAAAGGCGTGACTACTGGCGGTGGCGTGGCCCCTGCGATGTTTGTTGGATCCTGCAATGGTTGTGGCTGTGGTGGTGGTGGTGCAAGGGTTTGCGCGCCTGCGGGCGGTTGTCCTGCGCCTGCGGGTGGCTGTCCTGCTCCTGCGGGCGGGGCTGTGGCTTCTGCGCCGCCAGCTTGCACTGTGTTCATCGCTTTGTTGCCGACATTGCCCATACCGGCGGGTTTTGCTCCTGATGAAACTGCGTCGCTGCCTGAAAGACCCATATCATTGCCGGTCATACCCATCGCCGGGTCGGCTGCCGGCATTGCGGGGGCTTTGGCTTGTGGCTGCGTTGTTGCGTCTGCGGCGGCGGGCTCTGCGGTGGGCGCGTCGCCAGCAGGGGCGTCTCCTGCCGGTGCGTCGCCTGTTGGTGCTGCGCCTTCGGCGGCGCCGTCTACAGTGCCGTCGACATTGCCGTCGGCGTTGTTGTCGACTGAGCCGCTGGCGTCATTTGCGGGGGCTTCGCCGTTTTGAGCATCGGGAGCCTGATTTTCTGCGGCGGAATCATTGATGGATGAAAAGAGCGTGGGCGCGACGCTGGAAACGCCTGCGAATTTAGTGGCGACGTCGTTTGCGGCCATTTGCCCCATGTTTTCAACGCCGCCTCCTGCATTGAATTTTGCGGTTTCGAATTGATTGTCGAGGGTCATTTCATTGCCTGCGAAGTCGCGAACAACGATGGCGCCTTCTACGACTGTGATTTCGCCAGCGTTGACGTCACCGGCGATGATGGTGCCGCGGATGCCGATAGAGCCTGAGGGCGTGTCGATATTGACATCATCGGGGTCTTCGCGTCCGATTAGGCCTGAGGTGAAGACGAATACGCCTTTGAGGACTGAGAAATCCTGCGTCCCTTCGTTGGTGGAAGGGTCGTAAACATATTCATCGATCGCAAGGCGCGCGTCTTCGGATACGGCGAAGCTGGTTTCATCGGAGAAAATGATGTTGACCGCCCCATTGGCCGCTGTTTCGATGATATCGCCCTGGAAAATGGGTGTGCCTTTGGAGATGGGCTCGACGGATCCGTCAAGGCGGGTGACCGTTGCCTCTCCTGTGATTTCTGAGACTCCGCCGACGGGGCTTTCGTCGGTCATGGTTGAGTTTGCGGCGTAAACCTGCGGGCTGGTGCTAAATGAATTGACAAGCTGCGGCGTTAAGGTTTGTCCGTCTGGAGCAACCAGATCAGGCGCAGTTTCGGCGGCGAAATAGCCTTCGATTGTGATGGTGCCATGCGGGCTGTCGAGCGTGAGGTCCATGCCGTCGCGGGTTATATTCGCGTCGCGGATATAACTGTTGTCGGGGAGGTTTATGGGGCTGTCGCCTGCCTGAATGATGTGCCCGTTTGATGACAGGTCTGAATATGTTTCAGTTGTTTCAAAATCTTTATATGCCATGGTAATATCCCCGTTCCCAATGCTATGTCAGAGTATAGCTTAAATTTTAAGTTCCCTAAAGAGCCGCCTTAAATTTCGGCTCATTTTCTATTTTAGGATAAAAAGCTTTAAAAACTGCTTAGTTTTACATAAAATTTTATGGTTTTTATTGTTGTATTAGTTTCAGTGGGTTATGGGTGCTTTTAGGCGGCCGTCCAGCCGCCATCGACGGAAATATTGGTTCCGGTGATGTTTTGTGCCGCGTCTGAGCATAAAAACATCGAAATTCCGGCAATTTCGTCGATGCCGACGAATTTCTTTGTCCATTGTGCCTTGAGGAGGACATCGTTCACCACTTGCTCTTCCGTCATTTTACGGGCTTTGGCGGTGTCGGCAATTTGGCCTTCGACCAGCGGGGTTTTAACGTAGCCGGGGCAGACGGCGTTTACGGTGATATTGTTTTCCGCAACTTCCAGCGCGACGGATTTGGTCAGTCCGATTATGCCGTGCTTGGCGGTCACATATGCGGATTTGAAAGGGGAGGCGACGAGGCCATGGGCCGAAGCGACGTTGATAATGCGCCCCCAGCCTTGCTTTTTCATCAGTGGCACACACGCACGAATGGTGTGGAAAGAGGAGG
Source organism: uncultured Micavibrio sp. (assembly GCA_964350435.1). GTDB lineage: Bacteria > Pseudomonadota > Alphaproteobacteria > Micavibrionales > Micavibrionaceae > TMED27. The sequence continues at coordinate 25,723 of CAYGJS010000020.1, read as the reverse complement.
TCATATTGATGGCGATGATGGCGTCCCATTTTTCGGGCGGGAAGTCTTCCACAGGCGATACAAATTGAATACCGGCATTGTTCACAAGGATATCCACAGAGCCGAAAGTGTCGTTGGCTTCTTTGATCATGGCGGTGATTTGGTCAGGTTTGGTCATGTCCGCGCCGCTATAAATGCATTTTATGCCTTTGGTTTCGAGGGTTTTACGTTCTTTTTCAATGTCTTTGGGTTTGCCGAAGCCGTTGATGACGATGTTTGCGCCTTGATCTGCGAAGGCTGTGGCAATACCCAATCCGATGCCGCTGGTCGATCCTGTGACGATGACGGTTTTACCTTTGATATTGGCGGTCATGGAATGCATTTGGGGTTCTCCTTTGAAAAAGCCTTGGTTTCAATATAGAGTTAAAGGAGCGAATGTGTCTAACCTCTTTTTTTTAAAGAGTTGGCAGAGTGGGGGCGTATGAAAAAAGATTTATCCGATAATGTTGTTTTTATTACGGGTGCCAGTCGCGGCATTGGCCGCGCGATTGCCCTGAAACTTGCGGGAGAGGGGGCAGCGGTCGTGATTGCGGCCAAGAGCGATTCACCCCATGCGACATTGGAGGGGACAATTCATAGCGTTGCCGCCGAGGTTGAGGAGGCTGGCGGGAAAGCACTGGCTGTCAGGCTGGATGTGCGGGAGCAGGAGAGCGTTGACGGGGCTATTGCGGCGACCTTAGAAAAATTTGGGCGGATTGATGCGTTGATTAACAATGCCAGCGCGATTCATTTGATGCCGACGGATCAAACGCCATTGAAGAAATATGATTTGATGATGGAGGTGAATGCGCGCGGGACGTTTGCCTGCGCTCAGGCTTGCGCGCCGCATTTGGCGAAGTCTGATCTGGGGCATATTTTGACGCTTTCGCCGCCGGTGAATATGGGCTCGAAATGGATTGGGATGAGTCCTGCTTATGCGCTGTCGAAATACGGGATGAGTATTTTGACGCTGGGTTTTGCCATGGAGTTTGCGGAGCAGGGGATTAAGGCCAATACATTGTGGCCCGCGACGATGATTGATACGGATGCAATCCGGGTGAATTTTCCACAAATAGCGGCGATGACGCGCAGCCCTGCGATTGTGGCGGACGCGGTGCATGCGATTTTGGCGCGGCTTGATCCTGCGCCGACGGGGCAGAATTTTACGGATGAGGATGTTTTAAAAATGGTTGGGATTGCGGATTTTTCGGCTTACGCTCTGAGTTCCGATCAAGAGCCGGCTGTGGATATTTTTCTGGATAAGTAGACGCCTTTAGATCAGGTCGATATCCATGAATTCGCGGGTTTCGCTTTTCATCAGGGCTTCGTTGGTGGCTTTAAGGCGTTTCAGCAGAAGATGCAAGAGCGTGTTGATGATGGGGTCTGTGCCTTCCATCATGGATTTAAAGGATTCGGGGGTGATGATTTGAAGTTCCGTGTCTTCTGCGGCTTCGACATTGGCGCCGTATGGTTCGCCTGTGAAGATCGCGCTTTCGCCGAAAATCTCGCCTTTGCCCAGCGTGGCCAGTTCCACGATCTTGCTGCCGTCTTCGAGGAAGACTTTTACGCGGCCGGAGAGAATGAGGAAGGCTTTATCGGCACTCTCATCTTTGGTGATGATGCGCTGTCCTTGGGTGAAGTCTTGGGTATTCGTCATGGGGGGCAGATTAATGGTTTTTTGAGGGTTTGGAAAGAGGGGGGAGGTGTGTTTTGCCTGCTTGCCGGGGAGGTTTTGCCGCCTGCTCGTTCTATTTAAGATGTTGAATGCTCTTAAGGTATTGATTTTATGCGTATAATTTGTGGCATGGGTTTTGCATATTGTAAATCGGGTAGTAATTTTTAACAGTTAGGGACGTGCCATGACCACAAATACATTCACTCAATCGACTTCGTTGACCGAGATTTCAGATGCGGAGATGCTCAGCATCGCTTATGACCTCAATTCTATCGAACCGGGCGCAGGGTTGCCGATGGCGGCGGATGCGTCGTTTTGGGCTGGGTTTGCACTTGATGGCGCGCTGGTTTTGAATGTTTTTGGGATTGTTTTGTTCTTTGCATGGGTTGCTGTAGTCTTTGCGCCCACAATTTCACAGTATTTGCGGATGTTTCGTCCGATGAGCAAGTAGTTTTCTTTAATACGGCTTTTTGCTTTTTGTTTTGAGCACGCGGTTATTTCTTGCTGTCGCCCATATGCGGCACGAAAACAGTCGGGCGCGGCATGATGGGCTCGAACGGCTCTACTTCAGGGGTTTCGCAGCGCGGGGCTTTGTCTTTCAGTAATTCCGGCCATGGATTGACGAAGCCTTTATCATGCGTGGCTTCGTGCAGAATTGTCGTTTTGCTACAGCGCAGATCGCCGAGCGCGGCTTGATAAGTGGCAAGCTCGCGCGTGCCGACAATCTCGTCATGCTGCCCAACAAAATGATGCTGCGGCATATTGCGAAGGGACGGCAGGGCGGGGCTGAGAGCGTTCAGGTCAAGTTTGCCGTTTACGGTGCGCAGCGAGAGGACATCCGTGCGCTGGGCGCTGAGGATGGCGGCCAAAGTTGCGCCGCCGGAATAACCGATGAGGTTTATTGTTGTGATGCCGTAGCGGGATTTTACATCATTGATGGCGGCGTTTATTGCATTTAAAACTTGTGGGCTATATTGCCCGCTGATCCAGAGTTCGGGATCGCATATTGAGCCGTCGGTCATGCCGGTATATTGGCAGGGGCGGGCGATATAGGCGACGTTGTCCGCCTTGTCTTTGGTCGCCAAATGCAGAGCGACGGGGTTTTTGGGCGTAACGTTGAGTTTGTAGCCTGTGTTGTATTTGTCAATTACGGGGATAACGGCCTGTCCATCGCCAGCAATATAAATATTGGCGGGGGCTTCTTTTTCATGCATGCGCTCATAGAGGGTGAGGGTGAAGGGGGCTGCGTTGATTTCGCGCTTTAACATCCAGGCGGCGGAGGCCAGACGATCGGCCACCACTTCGCGCATCGGTTCGGGGTGGAGGGCGCAGGCGGCGGCGCTCAGGGTTAAAGCGGATAGGAGTATAAGGCGCGGCGAGAATCTCATCATGGAATTATCCTAGCATGATCATTTTTTTGGCATAGTGTTTTTTGTTTCTATCCTCTTGGGCTTCCAGCCTTCTTTCCATTTTTGCAGAGGGATGATTTCCGGTGGGCGGCCATTGTCGTGGAACCAGCTGTCGACGGCAAAAAACTTGCTGGTTTCCAGTTCGCTGATGACGGCGGTTTGGTGCGGCCAGCGGCCAGAATCGATGAGGGGCAGTTTCATGCTGGGGCCTTCGATCTGGTGAAATCGCAGCAAACCTTTTTGCAGGAGAAGCGAGAGGTAAATCGTCGTGTTGGTGCTCTCGTCGACGCAGTCGAGCTGTTTGTCACCAATTTTTTTAAAAGTGCCGGCGCGGTCATTAGATGTGCCCGCCATTTGACCGACGCGGGTTTCGAATACGGCAATCGCCTGTTTGATGGCGTCGCGTTCGGCTTCGGCGGATTTGGGGCGGGGATAAAAGATGTTTTCGATCGGCCCCCAATCATATTGGTTAAACTCAACAGGGGTTTTAAATTTACAGCCATAACCGTGACAGTGCTGAAAATGCTCGGGGAGCTGGGTGTCCAGTCCCTTATTGGTGAGGTAGTGCAAATGTGTTTCTGAGCTGGCGGCGCAAGAGGATAGCAGGAAAACCGCACTCCAGAGGAGGGGAAGACTTCTCATACGCTGATTCTATCACAGTGCGAGCGTGATCGAAATAGGGGTGTGATCGGATGGTTTATCAAGAGCGCGGGGGGATTTTTCGATCTCGCAAGCCGCCAGTTTATCGGCGTATTCAGGTGAAAGCAGGAAGTGGTCGATACGTATGCCTTCGTCTTTTTGCCAGCGGCCGGCTTGGTAATCCCAGAATGTATATTGCCCTGCGCCGCTATGCAGGCTGCGGTAGGCTTCGGTGAGGCCGAGATTTAGCAGCTTGCGAAACGCGGCGCGGGATTGGGGGAGGGCGAGGGCGTCATTCGCCCAAACTTTCGGGTCCCAACAATCTTTGTCTTCGGGGATGATGTTGAAGTCGCCGCCGATGGCGAAGGCGGTATTGGTGTCGCGTAAATGTTTGAGGCGTGCATAGAGGCGTTCCATCCATGCCAATTTATATGTGTATTTATCGGTATCGACGGGGTTGCCGTTTGGGAGATAGATATTGATGAGGCGCAGCCCCCCATTTTCTTTGCCAGTTTTGAATTCGATGTAGCGGGATTGTTCGTCGGCATCGTCGCCGGGCAGGCGGTCGAGGAGAACCTCAATCGGGTCTTTCGAGAATACGGCCACGCCGTTATAGGCCTTTTGCGATACCGCGGCGGTGTGCCAGCCGAGAGCCTTGAAGTCTTCGGTGGGAAAGTCTTCGCCTTTGAGCTCTTGCACCATCAGCACGTCTGTGCCTGAACTGCTGAGGTAATTCTCAACATGTTCGCGGCGGGCTTTGAGGGAGTTAACGTTCCAGCTTGTGATTTTCATTCTTTTTTAGTTCCTCTTAATCATCTGGAGTTTGTTATTAGTTCTTTGTTCAAATTTAATGCGCTTTATCGACGATGCCTAGTCCAGATATGTATATGAATAGAAATTAATATTTTGACATTATATTATGAAAAATATATAATTTCTTATGGGTAAATTTGACTTCCTGAGTTCGATTTTCAAAAATAAAAGTAACTCTGTTGCTTTAAATTATCTGTGGCTGAACGATAAAGTTTTTGAACGGACTGATGATACAGAGTTTGGGGTTGCCGCTTTCGTTATGGAGCGCGCATTTGAAAGTGCTAAAAAATACCCGCATGTCCAAGTTAATTTATGGATTGACAAACGGTATTTGCCTGAGTCTGGGTCCGATACCATCAAAAAAATTGAAACGCTTATACGCGAAAGTGGTTTAAAAAACTTAAGCCTTAGGGATCTATGCGAGGATGAAAGAATTCCTAAGTCCTCTTCTTACAGCTATGCACAAAGCCCTCAATTATATGCACCGCAGGCAGACGGGAGCCAGCCTTCTCAGTCAATTTTGTCGTGGCGTGTCGATACTGCGAAATTGTTTATTCTTAGAACATGCCTAGAAGAGGGATATGGAACAAGTGTATTTTCAGATGGGGATATTGCTGATCCGCTTTTAGACGATCCTGAGCTGCAAGCAAAGATTAAAAAATACGGAATAGTTGCAGGTAGTCCGGGATCGTATCCGGAAATTGAAAATCAGTATATTGTTTTCACTAAAGAGCATGGCGAGTGCTTTGATTATAAAAAAACCAGACTTGAAATAATAGAAAAAATATTGGAAAAGAATTTTAGAAAACCTATGCATGACGGTTTTGAAGAGTTTAGGCGTATTTTATCTGGATTGCATCCAGAATATCCGTTTGCTAGGCCGCCTTTTCTTTTTAATATAGGGGAATATGGTCATGACGTGCCTCAAACAGATCTTTTTCCTGGGTTTATATCGAATTCTCGGCCTCTTACGGAAGATTCTTTGCCACCTTCACCTTTGTCTTATGATCAGTGTGAATTTGATAATTAAACAGCAAAAGACGTGCCGCAACCGCAACCGCTTTGCGCGTTGGGGTTATCAATCACAAATTCCGATCCGATCAGGTCGTCCTTGAATCTTATGGTGGAGCCTTCGAGGAACGGCATGGAGATATCGTCGGTGACAACGGCATCCGCGAAGGTCAGGTCTTTGTCGTTTATGTCCTGGGTGAGTTTCAGAATATATTGAAAACCCGAGCAGCCGCCGCCTTCCACGGTGATGCGCAGCATCAGGGCGTTTTGTCCCTTGGCGGCGCGAAGTTCTTCAATGCGCTTGTGTGCGCTATCGTCAATTATTAGTGTCATAACTTATCATATAATAAGAACCACAGATAAACACAGATAAACACAGATAAATTTTTCACATTTTTTTAAATCCGTGTTCATCCGCGTTCATCTGTGGTTAAAACAGAGTATGAAGACACCAAACTCTCCGTCTTATAATTATTGCGCGCTTCCGCTGGCGGCTTATGCCTGCGTGCCCGAAGATTCGCGGGGGCGGGTGCATGCGGAGCCAAACAGCAAGCATAGAACCGCGTTTCAGCGGGATCGGGACCGGATTATTCATGCTTCGGCGTTTCGGCGGTTGAAATATAAGACGCAAGTTTTTGTCTATGACGAGGGCGATCATTACCGCACGCGGCTGACGCATACTCTCGAGGTTGCGCAAATTACCCGCTCGATTGCGCGGGCGCTGATGGTGAATGAGGATTTGGCGGAAGGGATCGCGCTGGCGCATGATCTGGGGCATACGCCGTTTGCGCATATCGGCGAGGAGTATTTATCCAAATGTATGAAGCCTTATGGCGGCTTCGAGCATAATGACCAATCGCTGCGGGTGCTGACGACGCTGGAGCGGAAATATCCGCGCTGGCTCGGGTTGAACCTGACTTGGGAAACTCTGGAAGGTGTGGTTAAGCATAACGGGCCGCATAAGATTTCGAAGAACGGCCCTGAGGTTGCGGTGCGCGAGCTTCAGGCGCAGATGGATTTGGAACTTTCGGGGCATGCCAGCATAGAGGCGCAAGTGGCGGCGCTGTCGGATGACATCGCCTATAACAACCATGATGTGGAAGATGGCCTGCGGGCGAAATTGTTTACGCTCAAAGAGCTTGAGGCGATCCCGCTTCTTGGCGGCGTGATTGCCGATGTGCGCGCAGAATATGGCGAGTTGAAGCAGCGGTTTCTGATTCAAGAAATGATTCGCGAGATGATCGGCGCGATGGTCGAGGATGTTTTGGAGGAGACGCAATCGCGGCTTAAGGCTCTTAACCCTCAAAGCCCCGATGATGTGCGCAATGCGGGGCGGCAGATGGTGGCGTTTTCCGATGATATGCGGGTGAAGGTCGATGAGCTTCGGGCGTTTTTGTTCGAGCGGATGTACAAGCATTATACGATGAACCGAATGCATTTGAAGGTTGAGCGGATTATTACAGACTTATTCACAGCCTTTGTAGCGCATCCTGAAGTGCTGCCCGATAATTGGCAGGAGCGCGTGAAAGAGGCTGGCGGCCTAGGCGATGAGCGGGTTCGGGCACGGATTGTCTGTGACTATATTGCGGGGATGACCGACCGTTATGCGATCAGAGAGCATGAGCGATTGTTTGATTTATATTGGGATCTTAAATAAGCTTTTCTGCATTACTCGAGTCTTACTGTGTCAGGGATGAAAAAAAATGAATCAAAACAACGACTTTAATCAATTCGGTTTCGACCATTATGAGCAACCGCCGGCGCGGCGCCTTGGGGCAGCGCAGAAAATCCTGGGGCCCTCTCTGGGTGACAAGTTCAGGAGTCCGTTATTTGCGAGCGCGGCATTATTGCTTGCGGGGGCTGCGTTTGCGGCGATTATTATCACCAGCTATCCTTCGGGCGATAAAAGTGGTGAGCCGATTGTGATTAAAGCCGATACGTTTGCCTATAAGGAGACGCCGGAAAATCCGGGCGGGATGGATATTTCCAATCGTGACAGCACGGTTTTTTCTTCGCTGGAAGAAGCGGGAGTTGCCGAGCCGGCGCCGGTTGAGAATTTATTGGGCGCGCATGATGAAGCCGAAAAGCTGGAGCAATTCGCCGCGCAGGTGGAAGAAGCGGTTGAGGCGGAGGCGCAGAATGTGACGGCATTGGTTGATGAAACTGTGTCTGATGTGGCGGAAGAAGAAACGATCGCTTTGCAAAAGATTGTTGAAACGCCTGTTGCGGAGCCTTCGGAAGAGGTCTTGGCGGCGGTTGAAGCCGAGCCTGCGGATATTCCTGCGCCTGTTAAGCCCAGAATTCATAAGGCTGGTGAAAACCCTGAAACTCTGGAATTTGTTCGCAATGTTTTGGATCAGAAAGACGGCAAGAAGGCCTTGGCGGCTCCGGCGACCAATGTGGCCAGTGATGTGGCAACGCAGGCGGCGAGCATTGCTCCAGCAGCGGGTATGAGCGGTATGGCGATTGCGCCAGGTGATAGCTTTGTTCAGCTTGGCAGCGTGACGTCAGCGAGCGGCGCGGAGAGCGAGTGGGGAAAATTGCAGAAAGAATTTACGGTTCTGGACGGTGTATCGCACCGCGTGAAGTCGGCTGATCTGGGGGAGCGCGGGACGTATTACCGCATTCAGGCCGGGCCGATGAGCGCGGAGAGTGCAAAGTCTCTGTGTGATGCAATTAAAGCGCAAAAACCTGGTGGATGTTTGATTGTAAAGTAAGGCTTATTTTATAAGGATTAAATTTCCCCGCGAAAGCGGGGATATTTTTATGGATGTGATTTTATTTAATAGGATCCCTGCTTTCGCAGGGAAAGCAGGATGTAGAGATGTTGCGGGAAACGAAGGCCGTTATATTGTCTTTAGAGGGAACGGCGGTTTTGGAGGATGAGCGCAGTTTTTTTGCCTCTGCGCATCCGCTGGGGTTTATTCTGTTCAAACGGAATTGCGAGAGCCCGAAGCAGCTGAAGGGGCTTACGGATGATCTGCGTGCGCTGGTGGGATGGAGATGCCCGATTTTGATTGACCAAGAAGGCGGGCGGGTGCAACGCCTGAAGCCGCCAATGTGGCGGCAATATCCGCCGATGAAAAGCTTTGGCGATCATGCACGGGAGGATTTGGACGCGGCGATTGAGGGGTTGCGCTTCACGATTTTGCAGATGGCGGAGGAATTATCCGAATGCGGCGTGGATGTAAACTGCGCGCCGGTGATGGATGTGCTGAGCGCGGTTACGCATGATGCGATTGGGGATCGGGCGTTTTCGGATGATGTGAAAATAGTTGGGCGGCTTGGGTTATCGGTGTGCCGAAGCTTGTTGGCGGCGGGGATTGTGCCGGTGATGAAGCATTTGCCCGGGCATGGGAGGGGCTGCGTTGACAGTCATAAAGATTTGCCGCATGTGGCGGAGACTTGCGAGGCATTGGACGATTCTTGTTTCGATCCGTTTCGTGTCGTATCGAAATCTGATATTGGAGACAGGGTCTGGGGGATGGCGGCGCATATTGTTTTTGATGCGATTGATGCGGATTGCCCTGCGTCTGTTTCTCCAAAAATTATTGCGGATGTTATTCGGGGGCGCATTGGGTTTAACGGGTTTTTGGTGTCCGATGATCTGGATATGGAGGCCTTGGCGGGGTTCGGATCGATTGCGGAGCGGGCGGCTTTATCGGTTGAGGCGGGGTGTGACGCCGCGCTGTATTGCGCAGGGGATCTTGCGGTGATGCGCGAGATCATAAAATCTGTGCCTAACCTGAGCGCAAAGGCGCGTAAATCCTTGCAAAACTCGGGTTTTGAGGGCATTGTGCGGGCATGAATATTGCAGCCGAACGATTCGAAGAGGATCCTCCACGCGGATTACCGCCGAGCGATACCGATGCGCTTTTGCTGAACATTGATGGGTATGAAGGCCCGATTGATGTTTTGCTGGAGCTTGCGCGCAATCAAAAAGTCGATTTGATGCAGATTTCTATTCTGCAACTGGTGCGGCAATATCTGGAATTTGTCGAGCGCGCCAAGGCGATGAATTTGGAACTTGCGGCGGAATATCTGGTGATGGCGTCATGGCTTGTCTATCTTAAATCCCGCCTTCTGCTTCCGCGCGATGAAGAAAGTGTGGATGTATCTGCCGAGGATATGGCCGAGGCGTTGCAGTTTCAGCTTAAGCGTTTGGAAGCGATGCAGGGTGCGGCGGAGAAATTGATGGCGCGGCCACAACTCGGCGCGCAGGTGTTTCCGCGCGGTATGCCCGAGGGCGTGCAGACGGTGGTTTCCACGCGATGGGACGTTAAGCTTTATGATCTCCTGCGCGCTTATGGCGATATCAAACGCCGCGAGGCAGGCAGCAGTTATGATGTGCCCGAGTTTCAGTTGATGTCCACGGATAATGCGATGTCGCGGTTGACGCGGATGCTGGGGCAGCTTCCCCGTACGGGTGTGAAGTCGGTCTGGGCGACGCTGGAGAGTTTTATGCCTGAGGGGATTAAGAATAAACTTTATGGCCGCAGCGCGCTGGCCTCGACGTTTACGGCAGGGTTGGAACTGGCGAAGCAGGGCAAGCTTGAAATTCGTCAGGACGGACTTTTCCGCCCGATATATATGCGCGGCATTGCCGAGGGTGGAGTTGTCGCAGGTGGGGCCGTGATGGAGGGTGAGGCATGACCGAAAATCCAGATGAGAAAATCCGCATTGTCGAGGCGTTGTTGTTTGCGTCCGTTGAGCCGTTATCGGCGCAGGATCTGCACGCCCGCGTTGAGGCGATTTGCGGCGCAACCGATGTGGGTGCAATCCTTAAAGGGCTTAAGCTTGATTATGATGGGCGCGGGGTTAACCTTGTGGAGATGGATGGACGCTGGGCGTTTCGGACGGCGCTGGATCTTGCGAATTCTCTTGCTATGGAAAAAGAAGTGTCAAAGAAGCTCTCGCGCGCGGCTCTTGAAACTTTGGCGATTGTCGCATATCACCAGCCTGTGACGCGGGCGGAGATTGAAAATATCCGCGGCGTGGCGACCAATCGCGGGACGCTGGATGCGCTCATCGAAGCGGGATGGGTGAAACCCGGACGCAGGCGCGAGAGCCTCGGGCGGCCTCTGACTTGGGTAACGACAACGGAATTCCTCGATCAGTTCAGTCTTGAGTCGGTCATGGATCTTCCCGGGCTAGATGATTTGAAAGCTTCGGGGATGCTGGATCGCCGCCCGGCGATTGAAACCATTCCCGGAACGAGAGATTTATTCTCTCAGGAAGATGGTGGACAAGGGGCGGCTATGGGCGTAGAAAATACGAACGAGGTTGGTGAGGTCCTTCAAGACTATATCGATAGCGCCGAGGCCGATCTTGAACAGGAACGTGTTGATAAGCATCAAATGTCATCCTGAAGCGTTTACGCTGAAGGATCTTTTTACGGATATTAGATTCTTCAGGGCTAAAGCCCTTCAGAATGACAAAGTTAGAAGAGGAAATTTAAAATTATGGCTCCCGGACCGTTGCAAATTCTGATTGTTGTATTGTTGCTTTTGGTGGTGTTTGGCGCGTCTCGCTTGCCGATGATTGCCGAGAACCTCGCCAAGGGAATCAAAAGTTTCAAGACGGGCCTTAAAGACGATGATGGTCATTCTGGGGATTCTAAAAAGATTGAAGATGATACAAAAGACTAAACAGCATCCCGGCGCAGGGCGGGATATTAATCAAGTATTTTTCGATATCCCCGCTTTCGCGGGGATGCCTTTATGGCGGGTGGCGTTGGTGTGCTAGATTTCGGTTGGGCAGAATTATTCCTGATTATGGCGGTGGCTGTTTTGGTCATTGGGCCGGATGAGATTCCTTCGCTGATGCGGGGCTTGGGCAATCTCGTGCGCCGTTTCCAATATATGAAATATGCGATAAGCCGCCAGTTTGACGAGTTCATGGATTTGGGCGATGTCGAGGATTTGCGCAAGGCCGTGAATTATGAAGCGCGGCGGCCGGAAGGGTACGAAGAATTCGACGAAGCGGCAGAGGATGGGGGCGCGGACGTCGTGCCCGAGGAGAAGAAAAAGGAACAAGCGGAGCAGGGCGATGAATAGGTGTCATTGCGAGGAAGTCTTTAGGCTGACGTGGCAATCTATAGGGGGTGGATTGCTTCCCCCTTATCACGTAAGGGTTCGCAATGACGGTGAGGGTTGTGATGAGTGAAGACATTCAGCCTGCGCCATTGACTTCGCATCTTATTGAGCTTCGCGCCCGGCTTGTGTGGGTGATTGGGGCGATGATTGTGGGTACGGGTGTGTGTTTTGCGTTTGTGGAGCCTATCTATGCGTTTCTGGTGGCGCCGCTGGCGGATGCGATGGGCGAGGGGTCTTCGCAGCGTTTGATTTATACAGGCCTGACCGAGGCGTTTTTCACCTATTTGAAGGTGGCGTTTTTTGCGGGGATTTTCCTGACCTTTCCGATTTTGCTGTGGCAGATTTGGGGGTTTATCGCGCCCGGACTTTATAAATCCGAAAAGAAGGCGTTCTGGCCGTTTTTGGTGGCGACGCCGATCTTGTTTTTTGCCGGCGGGGCGATTGTGTATTACGTGGTTTTGCCGATGGCGTGGCCGTTTTTCTTGTCGTTCCAGACCTCGGCGGAGGAAACGACTCTGCCTATTCAACTTGAGGCGCGGGTATCGGAATATCTTGATCTCATCATGACCCTGATTTTTGCTTTTGGGCTGTGCTTTCAGCTTCCTGTGGCGTTGACGCTTATGGGCAAGGCAGGGATTGTGTCGGCGGATTGGCTGGCGGCCAAGCGTAAATACGCGTTGATTATTACATTTATTGTGGCTGCTTTCCTGACGCCGCCCGATGTGATTAGCCAAGTGACGCTGGCTGTGCCAATATTGGGCTTGTATGAACTTTCAATCTTGCTGATCCGCAATGTCACCAAAAAAACAGTATCAAAAACGACTGAAGGATAAAACGCTTCGCCCTGATCCTGTGCAGGACAAGGCGGTTTTGGCTTTGGAGCGTTTATACACGGATGTTCTCGAGTATAAGCCGAAGAAGGGCTGGTTTTCGAAACGCGAAGAGCCGCCGCGCGGGGTTTATCTTTATGGCGGCGTCGGGCGCGGCAAGTCCATGCTCATGGATATGTTCTATGACGCGCTTCCTTATTTCGTTACGAAACGTCGCGTTCACTTTCATGAATTTATGATTGAGCTGCATGATTACGTGCATTCCCGCCGCGAAGAGGATGGAATCCGCGAAGGGGAGGATGCGACGCTGCCGCTGTTTGCGGAGCGTATTGCGGAGAAAACCCGCGTGCTGTGTTTTGATGAATTCCATGTCACGGATGTTGCGGACGCGATGATTTTGGGGCGGCTGTTTCGGCATTTATACGAGCGCGGCGTGGTTGTGGTCTCGACCAGCAACTGGGAGCCTGATCGTCTTTATGAAGGCGGTTTGCAACGGGATCGGTTCTTGCCGTTTATTGAACTGCTGAAGGAGCGGCAGGAGGTTTTGTATCTGGATAGCCCGACAGATTATCGCCGCGAGTTTTTGGTGCAGGAGGGGAGTTATTTTGTGCCTTTGGGGGCTGCGACGGATCATAAGATTGAGGAAACTTTCACGATGCTGACGGGCGGGGCGGCGGCGAAGAAAGAGAGTTTTAAGGTTAAGGGCCGCAAGATTGAGGTGAGCGCGGCCGTTAAGGGCTTTGCGCGTTTTACCTTTGCCCAGCTTTGCGAGCGGCCGCACGGGGCGGAGGATTATCTTGAGATTACGCGGCGGTATCACACCGTGTTTCTGGAGCATGTGCCCAAGCTGGGCTATGACCGCCGCAACGAGGCGAAGCGTTTGATGATCCTGATTGATACGCTGTATGAAGCGGGGACGAGGCTTGTGGTCAGCGCGGAGGCCATGCCCGATAAACTCTATCGCGGGCATGATCATGCGTTTGAGTTTGATCGCACGATCAGTCGCCTGCAGGAGATGCAATCGGCGGCGTATCTTCAGGTTTCCTGAGGCGCAAAATGCCTTTAATTTCGCCGTTCGGGTCTTGCGGTTTGCCTTTGCGGGTGATCACGAGCATTCCGGCTTGCGCGAGCTTGATGGCTTCGCGGCGGATGGAGGTGAGGTGACGACGCCAGAGGCGTTCATCGCTTTCGAGGGCCTTTGCGACAGCCGAGGGGCAGATGCTGTTTTTGCCTTCCAGAACACTCGTCAGCTCCAGTATTTTGGCTTGGATCTCGGCGTTGCTTTTCATTTTCTGTTGCATGGCTGTCTTTTATTCTTTGGCGCAGAATTTGCATTAAATAGTTGATGAAATTTATTTTTTACGCGATAGATTAACACTTATGGGCAAAATGTTCTCAAAATTCTTTGTAAAAAAGCCGAAAACCTATGAGGAGCAACGCGAGGCACTCCGCTCGGCCAATGTTAAGGAGCGGTTAACGCTCGCCAAGGATTCCAAGACTAACAAGGAAATTTTGTACTATCTGGCGGAAAAGGACCCGGAACCGCGCGTTCGGAAGGCCGTGGCCGAAAATAAAGCGATGCCGGTGCAGGTTTCCCCGGTTTTGGCGGAAGACCGCGATCAGGATGTTCGGTTTGCGCTGGCGCGGCGATTGTTCGAGCTTTTGCCCGATGTGTCCGAAGATAAGCAGTCGCAGCTTTATGCGTTTGTGGTGCAGGCACTGGGTACGCTCGCGCTGGATGAGGTTTTGAAAATTCGCGTCGCGCTGTCTTCGACACTGAAGGATCATGCGCATACGCCGCCCAAGGTGGCGGGGCAGCTGGCGCGGGACGTCGAGCAGGAGGTTTCCGAGCCGGTTTTGCGTTTTTGCGCCGCGTTGTCGGATGAGGATTTGCTGGATATTTTGCGCTCTCATCCGGCAAGCTGGGTGATCGAGGCGATTGCGGGGCGCGAGATGGTGAGTGCGGAAGTGTCCACGGCGGTGATTAAAACCAAGGATGTGCATGGCGGCGCGGCGTTGATTGAAAATGATAAAGCAAATTTGCCCGAAACGCTGCTGCATACGATTGTTGAGATGGCGCGCAATACCAAGGAATGGCAAAAGCCGATGGCGGTGCGGAAATCTTTGCCTGTTTCGATTGCTAAGGAGCTTGCGGCGTTTGTTGATGCATCGGTGCGGGAATTGCTGATGAAGCGCGGGGATTTTGATGAGAACATGACGGAGGAAATTGCCGCCGTGTTTCGGCGACGCGTCGATTTTGCCGATGAAATGCCTGATGAAAGCGCGCGCGAGCGTTTGAAGCGTTTGATCAAAGAGGGCAATTTGAGCGAGGAAACGATTTCAGACGCTTTGGCGATGCGGGATCGTGAATTTGCGGCGGCTGCGCTGGCGCATATGATGAAGGCGACGCCTGAGAAAATACTGACTATTTTTGATATGAAGGCGCCAAAACCACTGGTTTCTCTGGCGTGGGGGGCGGGGCTTTCGATGCGCATGGCTCTGCAGCTGCAAAAAGATGCGGGCTTTGTTCCGCCGAAAGAGATTATCTATCCCAAGGGCGGTACGGATTATCCGTTGGAGGAAGAGGATATGATCTGGCAGCTTGAGTTTTTGGGTTTAAAGTCACGTTAGTATTAAATTTCGAACTGTCCTCGACTTGGGTTTTAATCGGGTTTAAAATTGCCGAAGGAATCAAAGGAAAAGGAAATACTCCCATGAAAGCTCCAGTACGTGTTGTTATTACAGGCGCAGCCGGTCAAATCGGCTATGCATTACTCTTTCGGATTGCCTCTGGCTCTATGCTCGGGCCGGATCAGCCGGTTATTTTGCATTTGCTTGAAATCACGCCGGCGTTGGGTGCGCTCAGTGGTGTGGTGATGGAGCTTAATGACTGCGCGTTTCCGCTGCTGCATGGGATTGTTGCGACGGACAAATTGGACGTGGCGTTTAAAGATGTTGATTATGCTTTGCTGGTTGGGTCTATGCCGCGTAAGGACGGTATGGAGCGCAAAGATTTGCTTTCGGCCAATGGCGGGATTTTCGGGCCGCAAGGAAAAGCATTGAATGATTATGCTTCGCGGAATGTCAAAGTTCTGGTTGTCGGGAACCCTGCGAATACGAATGCACTCATTGCACAGGAAAATGCGCCTGATCTTGATCCGTCATGTTTTACGGCGATGGTGCGCCTCGATCATAACCGCGCGATTTCTCAGCTTGCGGAGAAAACAGGCACGCATTCAACCGATATCACGAAGATGACGATTTGGGGCAATCATTCGGCGACGCAGTATCCTGATCTGCATCAGGCCAGCGTTAAAGGCGCGGCGGCTTTGTCCAAGGTTGATCAAGGCTGGTATGAGAGCAATTTTATTCCGACCGTGCAGCAGCGCGGCGCGGCGATTATTAAGGCACGCGGCGCATCTTCTGCGGCCAGCGCGGCGTCTGCGGCGATTGACCATATGCGCGATTGGGCCTTGGGCACGCCGAAGGGGGATTGGGTATCGATGGCGGTGCCGTCTGATGGTTCTTACGGGATCAAGCCGGGTGTGATTTACGGTTATCCCGTGACGTGTTCGGGTGGAAAGTACCAGATCGTGCAGGGGCTGGAGATCAATGAATTTTCCCGCGCGAAGATGGACGCGACCGAGAAGGAGCTTCGCGAGGAGCGGGCGGCTGTTGAAAGCATGCTGGGGGCTTCCAGCAAGGCGGCTTAAGGTTTTTGTCATTGTGAGCGCAGCGAAGCAATCTAGATTGCCGCGTCAGGCTATAGGCCTTCATCGCAATGACGTTATAAGTTTTATTGTGCTAAACAATCAGGGATCGGGGCTGCAGAGGATGCGGTCTCGATTTTTTTTGAACCTGCGATATAAAGCGGGGGGAATGCCTGCGAGCGTATTTATAGTGTGGTGGAAAAAAGTGAAGGCTTTACCAATTTTAGATTGGATTTTATGATTTTGGTCCTGCGGGTGCTCCTGAAGGATATTCTCTTTGGGCGGCAGATTTAATATTTTCCAAAATGCGGATGAGTTCGTCTTTTCTGGCTTGTTCTTCTGCGCGTCGAGAGGAACCTTCAGGAAATAGTTCTGGATTGTGAATCAGGCCTTCCCATTCTTGTCCCATGTTTTTGAACATGTCTGTTGCGGATAGGTTCCCTGCTAAAAATGCGCCCATTTCTCTATGTGAGAACATGCGTTGTATACCTAGCTGGAACTGGCGGTCAACGGTGAAATATTCATCACCTTTGATGTAATTGCCTTTCATATCTTTGAGAGTTGTGTATATCCATTGGAGGGCGGTTACGGCAGAAGATCCTGTTCCTCTTGGGATTGCAGGGGTGCCGTCAGCTTTTAAAACGGCATATTGTTCTTCCAAGTACTGTCTTTGCCATTCTAGAACTTCGTCTACCTTCAACTTATTAAACTCTGGCACCACAAGGCCGCCTGGAGTCACATCGCCCGGTTTAAAGCCTGGCCACGATTTTTCTGGCTCAGTTTTGTTACGGTAATCATAGACGATATTCAGGTTGCCTCTAGATTCGTATTTTAAAATATGTTCAAAGAGCGCATCCAATTCAGGCTTGATAGCCTGCAATGCGCCAAAGTCGATATTATTGAGGTCGGCAAATCCCGGAACATGCTTCTGGGCAAAGGCCATAACAGGAAGTTTTCTGTCTGGATGATCAGGATTATCTATAATTTCCCTTATTTCTTCTCGTTTTGCAGAGCGCTCAGCAAAAATAGGGTCGCTTCTATCAACTTCAGGCCACATGGCATTCAGAGCCAGTATGGCGTGGTCTTTGTTAGGACCTAGGAGTTGAGATAGAAACTTGAACAGCATGCCGAGCATATGAAGAAATCCCGGGCCTTCAACATTTCCGACAACTTTAGACTTTATGATAGGCTTACCGAATTTGTCGAACTGGATTGTGCCGTCAGGGGTTGATGAAATGGCAGCATCTCCGCTCACGATTACGGAATCATTTCTGGCGGGGTTGAATTTTTTGGCGAGTCCCGCTGCTGCTTCCGGCGCGGGACTTGCTATGGGCGTCTCAAGCGGCTTTTCTGCGGCTGTCGCTCCGTCGAATTCTCCACCTAATCTGCTTCTTTCTGCTTCGATAAGTGCCGCTTTTGCCTCGTCTTCTGCACGCTTTACGGCTTTTGGATCGGCGGTGTCGAGGATGTCTTGCTCTGCGGTATCTTCCCGCGTTCTCGCGCGGCGATGCGCGCCCGTAAGATCGATCGGCTTGCCGTCTTCAATAGTATCCGGATGTGAACCTTCTTGCGGCTCGGTCATTTTTACACCCTCTTAAAATCTTTTAAAAATCTTGGCCTTTTGCGGCTCATATACGTATTAACCCTCATTATAGTGATGGAGGGTTAATAAAGACTTAAGATTTACGGGTGATTGGTGGTTTTTACGCCATGCCTATGCCCATGCTGGGGCGAGCGGGTGTGATAATCGCGTTAGGGTCAGGTTGTGCGTATTGAGGTACAGGCGTGCTGGCGTATTTAACTTCGGGTTCTGGCTTGGGCTCAAGTTCAGCTTCATAGGCCATTTCAAGAGAGGTCATTTCAAAATCGACTTTGTAGCCTCTGTCTTGGAGCGTATCATCGAGTGTGTTTGCAAAGGCTTCGAGTACTTTTGGGCTACTTTCCAGAACTTCTGGAGGAATTCCGGCGGCGAGTGCGATTTCTTCTAATTCGTATGCGGGGACATTCCCATGTAGGGATGTTGCGCCATAGGCTTGGGCTTTTACCTCTGCATCTTTGATTGCGGCTTCAAGGGCAAAATCACGCTCAAATGTAATGGTTTCCAAATTTGAGGTATCACCATCGGTGGCTTGGCCGTTTGCGAGATCTAGTGTAACGAGAAGCTCATACATCCCGCTGTTTATGTCTTGGAGTTGACCTGGGGGCATACTGGGGAATTGGCTTTGTAGCTTTTCGCCTAAAGTTTCGGTAAAGCCTTCGCGGCCTTCAAGCATAGAGGCGTTGATGTTTTCAAGTACAGCACGTTGTTCGTCCAGAGATAGGTTTTTAAGATGAGGGGCGGCGAACACAATCTGCGCGGCATTGTTCATAAATTGGGGGTCGAATTTATTGGCATGAATGTGTGCAAATACTCCGCCAACTGAAGTTAATGACTCTTTGTTGTCATTGAAAGAAAGTTCTACTTCGCGCGGCGCTAAAGCCATCTGTACACCCTTAAATTCTTGTTTTTATTTATATTCCTGCTACCCCTTTATTGTACTTCAGAAACGAGGGATTTGTCAAAATTCTTTAGCCCATATTTGCGGTGGCGGTCAATTCTTGTGCGGAAGCGACTGATGGGGCGGCTGGTGTGCATATTGATGCAGCATTTGCGTTAAAACTTGGCTCTTCTTCCGCAGCTGGCTGAGCATTTGCGGCGGCACAAAAGGCTGTCGTCATATCCCTAACATCCGGGTCGGGCGTTGTTGCTTGAAAAGCTTCTGCCTCTGCCTCTGCCTTTTGAAGGTCTTCCTCGGCTTCTTTAACAATCTCGTCCTGCTTTTCGACAACATGGACATTGAGGGCAGCGGCTATATTCTTAGGTGATAATTTTGCTTGGCGTGTTATGCTCCAGGTGTTTTGCGGATCTTCGTTATCTCCTGTTTGCCATTCATTGGCAAAGACCTTTCCGTTGACATAGGCTGCTTCGTAAAGTCTGGCTTTGGTCAGAGGATCAGTAATTTTTTCGCGGGTTCTGGTTTCGGGGTCGAAAAAATACAGATCTCCCTCCTTGATGTCGCCGATATCGGAAGAGGCTCTTGAAACATTGCGGCCGTCCATGGTGATATGGTTTTCTGGATCCTTGAGGGCATCCAGATTTCCGGCGTAAAGAGCCATCATTTGCGCATGTCTGCCGTCGTATTTATCAAAGAACTCTGTTTCGATTTTGGCGAATATGGTGTCGATTTCTTCTCTGTCGCGAAGAACTGCTTCTATTCTGTCTCTGCTGTCAGTTAAATTTTTTAATGTGCGCTCTGCTCTTGAGGATAGTTCTTGGTCTCTTTTTTGAATGGTTTCGAGCTCTGCAATGGCAGCGGCTAGTTTTTGTGTTTTTTGATTCAGTTCGGTTTCTATACCCTGTTTTCTTACTTCAAGGGCTTTAAGTTCTTGTTGCAGTCTTTCAATGGTCTCTTCTAAAGATTTTTTAAAATCTTCTAGTTTCTCAAGGTCAATTTTTTGGCTCCGCATTTCTCTGTTGGGGATCAGCATTTGCTCCCTTAAATCAGCGAGATGGGGAAAGTCTTTTATTAATTTTTCTATTGCTGTGAGGTAAATTTTATAATTTGTGTTGTATTGATCGACTGTCTCTTTCATGCCCGGTGCGTTGGCAAAATTCTTACTACTGTCTTCTCTTGTTTGGTATGCGATGTCGTCTAACGCTGAGTAAGATTCACTTTCTGGGTTGCTGGGGTCGGTTAAGATCCGCATATCTGCTGTTATTGGAATGTTCTCTCCGGTTTCTGGATGCTTTATGTAGTATTCGCCTTCATCGTCTTTATAAACAGCATGGCGGCGTGATGGTTTTACGCCTTCAATGTCGATTTCAATAGTCACCAAACGTTTTGAGCACTCGATTATCTCCTTCAGAGCCTCTTTTCCTGGCGCTGAAAGGTGCTCCTCTAAATTTGTTTTGTTGTCTTGGTATGCATCATTTGCATCCGTTATCTTTGCGTCCGTTTTTTCAATGTTTTTGCCTGTTTCCTGCAGGGCATCTTTGATACCTTCGAGTGTGGTGAGTTTTTGATTTATTTGATCGATTATGGTATCAAGGTTGTTTTTCAGACGGTTAATGTCTTGGTGTAATTCTATAATTCTTTTTGTTATTTTTGCTATTACGTTCGCTGAGTTCTGTCTGATGATTTCTAGAATACTCTGGACGGCTTGGTGTTTTGCATATTGTTGTTGTTTTTGGCGCCGATCCGCATCTTGCGAGTCTGCTGTGACAAAGGGTCCTATACCCTGTAGAATAAGAGAGGCTCTGTTGAGTAATTCTTCTCTGGTGTGTGTGTCTGTGAAGGTGTTGACGAGTTCTTCTGTGAGTGCGACATCACCTGCCTCGATCGCCTCGACGATGGCCTGAATATCCTTATTGAGTGTAATTGTGGCGTCTGTTGCCATGTAAAACCCTTGTTACCGCATTGTTTTTATTATTCTTTATGAGCGCCGCTTAATGCCGGATACAGCTCTGTTCCTTGCATTATGTTATTAAAGAATTAAAATATATTTAAAATTTCGTAAAAATCGGGCGGGCGGCGGCATTTTCCTGCGTTTTTGGGGGTTGAAAATGGCGGCGGGCAGGTTTAATCATGTGGGTACAAGATTCAAACCATAGCTGGAGAAAGACAATCCATGAATATCCATGAATACCAAGCAAAAGAGCTTTTAGAGAAATACGGCGTTGCTGTGCCGAAGGGAATTCCTGCGATGAGCGTGGAAGAAGCCGTGAAAGCGGCCGAGAGCATGGATAGTGCGCTTTATGTTGTAAAGGCCCAGATTCATGCGGGTGGGCGCGGTGCGGGTCACTTTACGAATAACCCCGAAGGCAAGGGCGGGGTTCGTCTTTGTAAGACGGTTGATGAAGTCCGCGCAGCGGCAGAAGCCATGATGGGCAATACGCTTGTAACCAAGCAGACCGGGCCGGAAGGTAAAGAGGTTCAGCGTTTATATGTGACGGACGGCGTGGACATTGAAAAGGAATATTACTGCTCTGTGGTTCTGGATCGCGGGACATCGCGCGTGACCTTCATGGTTTCGACCGAAGGCGGCATGGACATTGAAGAAGTGGCACATGAGAATCCGGATGCGATCGTTAAGACAACGATTGATCCGGCGGCGGGTTTTAGCGGGTTTCATGCTCGTAAGCTGGCCTTTGCGCTGGGGTTGAAGGGCGATCAGGTCAAGAACGCCTCGAAGTTTTTTGCCAATCTTTACAAGTGCTTCATTGAAACCGATGCTTCGATTGTGGAAATCAACCCGATGATTCTGGTGGGCGATGAGATCATGGCGCTGGATGCGAAGATGAATTTTGATTCGAACGCGCTGTATCGTCAAAAGGCGATTATGGCGATGCGTGATGAAACCGAAGAAGATGCGAATGAGAAAATCGCGGCGGATAATGAACTGTCTTATGTGCGTCTGGACGGCAATATCGGCTGTATGGTCAATGGTGCGGGTTTGGCGATGTCGACTATGGATATCATCAAGCTTAAGGGCGGCGAGCCTGCGAATTTCCTCGATGTTGGCGGCGGCGCAACGGCGGAGCGCGTGACGACCGCGTTCAAGATCATCTTGTCTGATCCAAATGTTAAAGGGATTTTGGTCAATATCTTTGGCGGCATCATGAAATGTGATGTGATCGCGCAAGGCGTGATTGCGGCGGCGAAGGAAGTGAATTTGAGCGTGCCTTTGGTGGTGCGTCTTGAGGGCACGAACGTGCAAAAGGGTAAGGAATTGATGGCGGCTTCGGGCCTCCCCATTATTTCTGCAGATAATCTGGAGGATGCGGCGGCCAAGGTGGTTGAAGCGACGAAGATGGCGGCGGCGGCCTAAGGGTCTGCCTCGCGCTCTCCTGATCGGGAAAGAGTTCATGATGAAAGTTTTGCTATTCACTTTGGGACTGGCCTTAGCGGTTTTGCTCATGGGATTTGGCGTTTCTTATTATGTGCCGAAAATCGAGCAGGATATTACGGCGCGCAGTATTGCCGCGCTGACCGCTGAAAGTCTTGCACCACAAGAAGCGGGGTATAATTTCGATATTTCCGGGCGGGATGTATCTTTGCATGGCGTTGTGGCGAGTGAGGCGGACAGGGTGCGGATTGGTGAGATTGCTTCGGGGGTTGATGGGGTTCGCAGCGTTGACAATCAGATCACAGTCGCGGCGCCGCCGGCTATGCCTGAAGGGGATTCTTTGCACGCGGTCGCGCCTGTTATTGAGAATGTGGCAGAGGTTCTTGTTGAGGAGGCTGCTGAGGCAAAGGTTGAGGCTATGGTTGCGGCGAGCATGGAGGTTGACGCGATTTTGGAGCCGTCGATTGAAGTACTTGCCCCGCCAGAGCAGGAAAAACCGAAGGCACCCTTGGATTCGTCCGGCAGCGTGGTTGCTCCGGCCAAGGTTGTTGCGGTTGTTGATCCTTGTCAGGAGGGGTTGGCGAAGATTGTCGAGGCTGAGAATTTGCAATTTGATACCGGCAGTGCGGTGCTTAAACCTTCCAGCGATAAGGTTTTGGATAAAATCGTGGCGGCGGCGAAGGGTTGTCAGGATTCAGTCATTCATGTGTTCGGACACACCGATAATGTGGGTGAATCTGCTGCGAACAAGGCTCTTAGCCTGGAGCGGGCGAAGGCGGTTGGCGTGGCCTTGAGCGTCAAGGGTATTTCACAGAAAATCCGTGCGACGGGGCTGGGCGGGAAGTTTCCGGTTGCGGATAATGAAACCGAGGCTGGTCGTGCGAAGAACCGCCGGATTGAGTTTAAAGTTTATAAAGTTGATGGGGGTTCGAGTTAAGGCATGATCTATCTTTCTGTGCAGATTTTTGTCGGCCTTTTGGTGGCGTTTGTTTTGGGTGTTTTGCTTGGGGGATTGCTCGGCAGACTCTGCGGGCGGTGCAGGTTTTGCGGAGGAGCGGATAAGTCTGATACCGCGCTTAAGCGTAAAGCTCCTACGGCGGCCAGTTTGGCGGCGATTGAGCCAGGGGAGGCGGATGTTGATGAGGGGATTGCGCTGGATACATCGGTGGATGTTGACGGGGCGGGGTACGAGATTGAATCGCTGGAAGGGATTGGTCCGCAGACGGGTCAGCTTCTGCGCGGTTACGGGGTCGCCAGTGTGGGTGATTATTTGCGCAAATTAAATTTGCCGGCGGCGCGGGAAAAGGCGGCTAAAGAATTGAATATTAAAGCGCAGCCTCTGCATGATTGGGCGTCAATGGCGGATTTGCTGCGCGTTGAGGGGGTTGATCATCAATTTGCGGAGCTGGCCTATGCCAGCGGTATTCGCAGTGTTTTAGAGCTGGCGCAGACGGATGCGGCGGTGCTGGCGGCGAAGATGGATACGACCAACAAGGCGGGCAAGCAGCTGATGGCGCCGCATGCGCCGAGCGTGGAACAGGTTGAGGATTGGGTTACTCGCGCCAAGGGCATGAAGTCAGTGGTGCAAGCGTAAGGTTTTTTAAGTTTTTAATTCACACTCAAAAAGGAAGCAGGAAGAAAGATGTCAGTTCTCGTTAATAAAGATACAAAGGTGATTTGTCAGGGCTTTACAGGTTCGCAAGGGACATTCCACTCCGAGCAAGCGATTGCTTACGGCACGAAAATGGTGGGCGGTGTGACGCCCGGTAAGGGCCACTCGAAGCATCTGGATCTGCCGGTTTTTGATACGGTGGATGAGGCGGTGCATGCGACGGGCGCGAATGCATCCGTGATTTATGTTCCCCCGCCATTTGCCGCTGATGCAATTCTGGAAGCGATTGATGCGGGGATCGAGCTTGCGATCTGTATCACCGAAGGCATTCCTGTGTTGGATATGGTGCGCGTAAAGCGGGCTTTGCAGGGCTCTAAGACTCGTTTGATTGGCCCGAACTGCCCCGGCGTGATTACGCCTGATGAATGTAAAATCGGTATTATGCCTGGCCATATTCACAAGCGCGGTAAAGTGGGGATTGTTTCCCGCTCCGGGACGCTTACGTATGAAGCGGTTGCGCAAACGGGCGCGGTCGGGCTTGGGCAGTCGACCTGTATCGGTATCGGCGGCGACCCTGTGAACGGCACGAACTTCATCGATTGTATCGATTTGTTCATGAATGACCCCGAAACCGAGGCGATCCTGATGATCGGCGAGATCGGCGGAACAGCCGAGATTGAAGCGGCGGAATATTATAAATCGCTGAAAACCAAAAAGCCGATTGCGGGCTTCATCGCGGGTGCGACGGCCCCTCCGGGTAAGCGCATGGGCCATGCGGGCGCGCTGATTTCCGGCGCGGATGATACGGCCCCGGCAAAGATGGAAGCGATGCGTAAGGCTGGCTTCGTGGTGTCAGAAAGCCCTGCGGGTCTTGGCATTGCGGTTGAAAAAGCTTTGGCGGCGTAAGGCTGATATGTTTAAATTTTTCAAGAGCGCGATTGTCTTTACGGCAGTTGCGCTCTTTTTTTATGCTCCGTCTTTATGGGCGCAAGGGGGGCGGGTGTTTGATGATCTCTATCTGGTTGCCCGCGTTGTGGTGCTTGCGGGCAATGACAGTGACGGCAAAGTGGCGGAGCAGCTGGCCTTCTTTCGTGCGGATAGGGCAGGGCTGGAGGAGCGGGATATCGTTGTGATCCGCTATAATGGTCGGACTTTGGAGACGCTCCGAAATCTCAGCCTGTTTGACCGCAACACGCGGGTGCTGGAGGCGCGGGGCGAGCGCATTTATGTCGAACAGAGCTTAGAAACCAATGGCAATGATTTTTCGCTGATTTTGATCGGCAAAGATGGCGGGGTGAAGACGCGCTGGCGCGAAGTTGTTCAGCCCGAAGTTCTTTTCTCCGCGATCGACGAGATGCCGATGCGGCAAAGCGAGATTGAGGACGAGGGGCTTTAATTTAAAGTGTATGTTCACTTTTAGCTTGTAAAGAAACACCTGAGGCAATACTTGCTTGTTTGAGCGCGTTGTCGAATGTTCTTTGGTCTGTAAATAGTTTTTCTATAGGGGAACCCACATGTTGATTGGCCTTACCATCATCAAAATAGGTTTTTTCAATTGGGCATAAGCCTATATCGGGCACGAGTTCGGCAGCCACTGCTTTTACGCATTTCCCACTTCCTCTGTCCCACACCGTTACAATAGGCTTGGTGCCTTCGGGTTGTTCTGTGTTGTCTATATTTGTTGCGGGCGTCCATGTTTTATCGTCTGCAAAGAATAAGCGATATGCATATTGTCCGCTTATAGGGGAGAATTTTGTTAGTTCCTGTTTGAGTTCGTTTTTTACGAAAAAAACGCGTCCTGCGGGGTGCCAGCCTTCTTGATTGAGGGTTACATCTCGGCTTTTAAAGCGTTCTGATAGTCCTGCATCAATATCAAAATGATAAAGGCTATATGTTTGAAAACCTATGGTGCGGTCATTGCTCATGAATTTCTCCTAAAGATACTTAATCATATAGGTCTTAAAAAAGAATTAGGGGCTGTACCAGATAACTGAAAAAAAGTTACTGGTAGGCTATGAGAAAAAG
>CAYGJS010000019.1:0-44317 GCA_964350435.1 uncultured Micavibrio sp. | reverse complement strand
CGCAGCCGGGCAGGATTCTGCGCGCGGCGGCTGAGGGGCAGGCGGTGGTTTTGATGAGCGAGGCGGGGATGCCGCTGATTTCTGATCCGGGTTATAAGTTGGTGGTTGCGGCGCAAGAGGCGGGGATTTACGTGACCAGCGTGCCGGGGGTGAGTGCGAGTTTGACGGGATTACAGCTTTCGGGGATGCCGAGTGATGCGTTTAGCTTTATCGGGTTTTTGCCGAGCAAGATGGAGGCGCGGAAAAGCGTTTTGCAGCAATGGCGGGATGTGGATAGCACGTTGATTGCGTTTGAAACAGGCCCGCGATTGGTGAAGGCGTTGGCGGATATCGGCAGCGTTATGGGCACTCGCGTTTTGGCTGTAACGCGGGAGCTGACGAAGATGTATGAAGAGGTGCGGCGGGGGAGCGCGGCGGAATTGATGTCGCATTATAAAGCGCAGGGCGCGCCGAAGGGCGAGATTGTGTTGGTGTTTGCGCCGCCAGAAGCGCGCGCGTTTTCGGATGGTGATTTGGAAGGGGCGCTGATAGAGGCCCTTAAGACTATGCGCACCAAGGATGCGGCGGCGCATGTGGCGGCGGCGACGGGGCAGCCGAAAAACACGCTGTATCAGATGGCACTGAAGATTGGGGGCGGGTGATGCCGGAGCGGAAGCAGGCGATTTATCAAAAGGGCGTGGATGCGGAGCATCTGGCGGCGGCGCATTTGCGCGGCAAGGGGTATGAGATTTTGGAGATGCGATATAAGACACCGCATGGGGAGGTGGATATTATTGCGCGGGCGGGGGCGTTGCTGGCGTTTGTTGAGGTGAAAGCGCGCAAGAGCGAGGCCGAGGGGCTGTATGCGATTACGCCGAAAGCGCAGGGGCGGATTGAAAAGGCGGCCTTGCAGTATTGGGCGGGGCATCCGGAATATGCGGGGTTTGATTTGCGGTTTGATGTGATTGCGGTTTGTGATGATGGAGGCGAAAAAGGAATGGGGGGTATTTTGGTTTCGCATCTGGACAATGCGTGGATGGTGGGGGGATAATGTACCCTCAATGAACCGATTTCGAGGTTTTAGAATCATGAAAAATTTATCAATCGTTTTGGCGGCTTCCGCTTTGGTTTTGAGTTCATGCACTTTGGCCGGCACGGCTCTGGGCGTAGGGGCGACGGCGGGAGTGGCGATGACGCAAGAAGGCGGGATTGGACGCGCGGTTGATGACGGGCGAATTCAGCTGGAGATTAATAATTTATGGCTGCATTACAGCGTTGAGGCGTTTAGCAAGCTGGATATGACCGTTAATAACGGGCGGGTGTTGATTACCGGGGTTGTGCAAAATCCGGAGCATCGCGTCGAGGCTGTGCGGCTTGCGTGGCAGCCCGAGGGGGTTCAGCAGGTTATTAATGAAGTGCGGGTTGCGGAGAGCGACGGTATTATGGGTTATGCCAAGGATACGTGGATTACGACGCGGCTTCGTAGCGGGATGACATTTGATCGGGATATTGAGTCTGTGAATTATTCGATCGATACGGTCCAGGGTACGGTGTATCTGATGGGCTATGCGAATTCGCAAAAAGAGCTGAACCGCGTGGTGGAGATGGCGCGGACGATTAGCGGTGTGCAGAATGTTGTGAGTTATGTGCAGGTTTATGAGGCGCATGACGGGCGCGGGGGTTCTGGAGGGGCGGATTTCATGCCAGAGGCGGAAGGGCAAGCACCGATGGTCATTGCGCCGAGCGCGCAATATGATTATCAGGATGGATATCAGGATTCCTTTGGGCAGGGGCAGGTTCAAAATGACGCGCCTATGGATCGTAATGCGCCTTATATTGTGCGTGATCCGGTGCAGGCTGATAATTTGCGGGCGCGAGATAAGCAGATGCAGAGGGTTGAGGAAACGCAGGGCAATTACAAGCAAGGGATTGATCGGGAAGAGATCACGTGGGGTCGTTAAAGTGCCATGCTCAAACATTTTGATCCGAAAGCCTATTTAGCAGAGGTCGCTGTTCAGGAGGATCAGGATATTGATGTTGCGAAAGTCGCGATTGCGTTTGCAACTTTCGCGCATCCCGGAATTTCGGTTGACCGGTATTTTCATCATTTAGAGCAAATCGCGGTTGAGGCGGAGCGGGTTTATCATGCGCGGCTGAAGGCCGAAGAGGTTGATAGCGCGGAAGTGCGGCTTTCGGTTTTGCAGGATGTGATTGCCGATCAGTACGGATATACGGGCGATGTGCAGCATTATGATGATTTGCAAAATGCGAGTTTGATCCGCGTGATTGACCGAGCGAAGGGGTTGCCGATTACGCTGGCGATACTTTATATCCATGTCGGGCGCGCGATGGGATGGGATGTTGAGGGTTTAAATCTGCCCGGGCATTTTGTTTGCAGGATTGAATATAGCGGGCAGCGTTTGGTCTTTGATCCGTTTTGTGATGGGAAGCTTTTGGGCGCGCCGGAACTTCGCGGATATGTCAAGCAGGCGTTGGGGCCGCATGCGGAGCTGTCGGCGGCGTATTACGAGCCAGCATCGAATCGGGAGATTCTGGTGCGCTTGCAGAACAATATCAAGTACCGGAAAATTGATGCCGAGGATTATTTGGGCGCGCTGGAGGCGGTGGAACTTATGCGGGCGATTGATCCGAACGAGCACAGACTTCTGCTCGATGCGGGGGTTTTATATGCGCGGACGGATCAGGCGAAGGCGGCGATTGAGCATTTGAGCCGTTATATTGAAAGAGCCCCTGATTCCCGCGACCGTTATGAGGCGGAGATGTTGTTGCGGGAGCTCAGCGAGCGGCTGCATTAATTTTTTAATAAGCTGTGTTTAAAATCGGTTTGATCTTGCATAGGCGAATTGAAAGGAATAAAAGTAGATATTATTTTTACACTCATCAGGAGATTTTAGCATGTTATTGCGCACACTTGTTCTATTTGCAGCCGTTTTTATGTTTACGGCGTGTTCTAC
This sequence comes from uncultured Micavibrio sp., assembly GCA_964350435.1. Classification (GTDB taxonomy): domain Bacteria; phylum Pseudomonadota; class Alphaproteobacteria; order Micavibrionales; family Micavibrionaceae; genus TMED27. Next base: position 41,363 of record CAYGJS010000019.1, on the reverse strand, counting down.
TACCGATGGCGATGAAATTATTCCAGCCGATCAAGCTTCTGTTGTGCGCGATGGTATCAATGCGCCGCTTGATGAGATCTATCAAGGCGAGGGTGCTTATAGTGGCCAAGGGGCAGCGCCCGGTACGCAGGCCGATTTGACTGTGAATGTTGGTGATCGCGTGTTCTTTGGAACAGATTCTTATGATTTGACTGGTGAGGCCAGATCCACGCTTGAGCGTCAGGCGACCTGGCTTCAGCAATACTCGAATTTGAGTGTCACAGTTGAAGGTCATGCCGATGAGCGCGGAACGCGTGAATACAACCTTGCTTTGGGTGCCCGCCGGGCCGAGAGCGTGAAGAATTACCTGATTGCCCTGGGTGTTGATCCGCGTCAGGTTGAAGTGATCAGCTATGGTAAAGAGCGTCCGGCTGTTCCTGGTGCCGATGAAACCGCGTGGTCACAGAACCGCCGCGGCGTGACGAAGGTGAATTAAGGTCAAGTTTATGAGTTTTGACTTCTCAACAATACGTGCACAAAAGGCCTGGAGTATTCCGGGCCTTTTGGTCTTGGTGGCGGTTTTCATCGGGCTGGTGAATGGTCCTGCAGGGGCGCAGAGCAATGCCGAGCGTGAATTGCAAAACCGTATTCAACGTCTGGAGAACGAGGTTCAGACATTGAGCCGCGCGCTTTATAAGGGAGAGGCTCCGCCTGCGGGGTCTTTTTCCGGCGGGGGTAATCCTGCGGTGGTGGCGGATTTTGAGGTGCGGTTGCAACAATTCGAGGGCGAGCTTCGGGATGCACGCGGAAAAATCGAGGAGCTGTCTTTTCAAAACCGTGAGCTTAAGGGCGAGCTGGAGCGTGTAAAGGGTGATTTGGAATTGCGGATACGGGATTTGGGCGGGGCAAATGGCGCGGCCTCTTCCGGTTCATCTTCATATGCGCCGTCTGACGTGCCTGCATCTGGTGGGGCTGTCGGTTCTTCTGCGGACGGATATCAGTGGAGTTCGGAGAATAATGCATCGCAGGGGGCTGCGGATGGTCAGCTTGGATCGTATTCTCAATCCAGCTCTGGTGCGGTGAATCCGAGCGCGGATGCGGCGGCGGCACTTTATGATAATGCTTATGCGTTGTTGAAGAATAAGAATTATGAGCGGGCGCAGGCCGAGTTTGATCAATTTCTGGCGGAATATCCCAGCCATGGCTTGGCGGGGAATGCCAAATACTGGCTTGGGGAAACCTATTATGTGCGCGGAAAATATGACGTGGCGGCGCGGATTTTTGCCGAAGGATATCAGCAATATCCCGATAATTCGAAGACAGCCGATAATTTGCTGAAGCTGGGGATGTCTCTTGGGGCTTTGGGTAAAAAGGACGATGCGTGCATTGCGCTGGCGCAGCTTGATAAGGAAACGGGTGCGAATTTGGCGTCTGTGCAGCGCAGGGCAGAGCAGGAAAAAACCCGCCTCGGTTGTTAAAAGGCGGCCATCGTTTCATCAGGGCGTTGTTGTTTTGTCACTTGCGTATAAATATACGCGGCGTTCCTCACGCCTAGCCCTGCTAAAACGCTGTTTGCCTTTGAGGTTTTGAATGTCGCTTAATTTCCAAAAATTTGAAAAGGCGATGGAGGGGCTTGGCCTTGGCGGCCGCCGCTCTTTGGCGGTTGCTGTATCGGGTGGGCCGGATAGCATGGCGTTGTGCTCTTTGCTTTCACGCTGGGCATTGGAGCGAGGTGTTCAGGTTCATGCGTTGACGGTGGATCATGGCTTGCGCATCGAGGCGAAAGCGGAAGCGGAGCAGGTGGGGGAGTGGCTTTCGGGAGCGGCGCATATCACGCATCATGTTTTGAAATGGGAGCATGAGGGGGTTGGGGCGCGCGTTCAGGAAGCGGCGCGGGCCGCGCGGTATGACTTAATGGCGGCGCATTGCCGCGCGCATAATATTGGTGCTTTGATAACGGCGCATCATATGGATGATCAGGCGGAAACACTGCTCTTTCGGCTGTCTAAGGGCAGCGGTCTGGACGGGCTTTCGGGGATGGCAGCGGTTTATGATTTGGGCGGGGGCGTTACGCTTTATCGTCCGTTTTTGGATGTGTCGAAGGACAAAATTTTGGCGTTTTGCGCGGATGAAGCGATTAAATTTTTGAGTGATCCGTCTAATGAAAACAGCGATTTTGCGCGGGTGAGATTGCGCCATGCGCGGGAAGCTTTGGAGGCTGAGGGGCTCAGCAATAAGCGGCTTGCGGTTACGGCGAAGCGTTTGGCGCGGGCGCGGGAAGCTCTTGAGATTTTGAGCCTTAATACGTTTCACGAATGCATGATTAATAATAATTCGAAACGTATCGAATTGAATTTAAAGACTTTATCTGAACACCCTGAAGAGATTGTTTTGCGGGTTGTTATGAAAGGGATGGAAAAGATTGCTTTAAGTGCGGGCTATGGTCCGCGGTTCGAGAAGGTGGAGGCGTTGGTTTTTGATCTTTTGCAGGGCGGCGATTTTCGAAAACGCACGTTGGGCGGGGTGATTTTTGAAGTTGATCCCGCGGAGGGTATCCTCTCGCTCAGGCGCGAAAATCCTTAAATTTTGCTTGTTTATCTTGGTAAAAAGTATAGTTTTCTAATGATAATTTTAGAAAGGTTTAGTCTATGAATGGTTTTGGCCGCAATCTGGTGTTTTGGCTTTCGATCGGGATGATCATGATTTTCCTGTTTAATATTGTGCAGGGCAATCAAAATCAGGGCGCGCCTGTCGGCGGTGGACAGGGTCTTTCCTATAGTGAATTTGTGGATGCGGCGCGCGGCGGGAGTATTTCCAGCGTGACAATCAAGGGCCAAGAAGTGTTTGGGACATTTGCCGCAAGCGGCGAGAAGTTCAAGGTGATGGTGCCGCCGAATGAAAACGTGGTTGATCGTCTGGATGGCAGCGCGGTTCAAATCGCGGCGGATAAGATTGACCCTGAGCAAATCAGCTTGATGAGCATTGTGGTTTCCTTGCTTCCTGCGTTTTTGATTATCGGGGTGTGGATTTTGTTTATGCGCCAGATGCAAGGCGGCAAAGGCGGCGGCGCGATGGGCTTTGGTAAATCCAAGGCAAAAATGCTGACCGAAAAACATGGCCGCGTGACGTTTGATGATGTGGCGGGGATTGATGAAGCCAAGCAGGAGCTTGAGGAAGTTGTCGAGTTTTTGAAAGACCCGCAGAAATTTTCGCGCCTTGGCGGGAAGATCCCGAAAGGGGCTTTGCTGGTTGGCCAGCCCGGTACGGGTAAAACACTTGTGGCGCGCGCGGTGGCGGGCGAGGCGAATGTGCCGTTCTTTACGATTTCGGGTTCTGACTTTGTTGAGATGTTTGTCGGGGTGGGGGCTAGCCGCGTCCGTGATATGTTCGAGCAGGGCAAGAAGAACGCGCCGTGTATCATCTTTATTGATGAGATTGATGCGGTTGGACGTCACCGCGGCGCCGGGCTTGGCGGCGGGAATGATGAGCGAGAGCAGACACTCAACCAGCTTTTGGTAGAGATGGATGGTTTTGAAAGCAATGAAGGCGTAATTATTCTGGCGGCGACCAACCGTCCTGATGTGCTTGATCCTGCTTTGCTGCGCCCCGGGCGTTTTGACCGTCAGATTGTTGTGCCGCTGCCCGATATCAAGGGGCGTGAGAAAATTCTGCAAGTGCATATGAAGAAAGTGCCGCTGGCGAATAATGTTGAGCCGCTTGTGATTGCGCGCGGAACGCCCGGATTTTCGGGTGCGGATTTGGCGAACCTTGTGAATGAGGCGGCTTTGCTGGCGGCGCGGCGCGGCAAGCGGGTTGTGGGCATGGAAGAGATGGAAGATGCCAAGGATAAAGTCATGATGGGCGCGGAGCGCAAGTCCATGGTGATGAGCGAGGATGAGAAGAAACTCACCGCGTATCATGAAGCGGGGCATGCGCTGGTGGCGCTGAACGAACCGGCTTCGGACCCTGTGCATAAGGCGACGATTGTGCCGCGTGGGCGGGCTTTGGGGCTGGTTATGCGCCTTCCTGAGAATGACCGTCTTTCGATGAGCCTTGAGAAGCTGGAGGCGGATTTGTCTGTGGCTATGGGCGGGCGCGTTGCCGAGGAAATTATTTTCGGGGCGCAGAAAGTGACGACGGGCGCGAGCAGCGATATTTCTATGGCGACCAATATGGCGCGCCGCATGGTGACGGAGTGGGGCTTTTCAGAAAAGCTCGGCACTATTCGGTATGCGCAGGATCAGGAAGAGGTTTTCCTCGGCCATTCCGTGACGCAGAGCAAGAATATGTCAGATGAAACGGCAAGCATTGTGGACGCGGAAGTGCGCCGCATTGTCGAGAAAGGCTATGCGAAAGCGAAAAAGATCCTGACCGAGAATATTGATGATTTGCATAAGGTGGCGAAGGCGCTCATGGAGTATGAGCTTCTTTCCGGCGATGAGATCAAGGATATTCTGGCGGGGCGGCCTGTTATTCGGGATCATGATCCTGCGCCGAGTGATAAAGCTTCGAGTCCTTCCGTGCCGACGACGGGTGGTTTGCCGCAAGGGGCTTAGTGTATGAGCAGAAAATATTTCGGAACAGATGGAATACGGGGGCGGGCGAATAGTTTTCCCATGACGGCGGATATGGCCTTAAAGGTTGCTATGGCGACGGCCAAGGTTTTGCGTGCGCGGCATGAGGGGCAACCGACCGACCGCGTGGTTGTGGGGAAAGATACGCGGCTGTCCTGTTATATGCTGGAGCAGGCGATTACGGCGGGTTTCTTGTCCATGGGGATGAATGTGATTTTGACCGGCCCTGTGCCGACACCCGGAATTGCGATGCTGACGCGGTCTTTGCGGGCGGATTTGGGGGTTATGATCTCGGCCTCACATAATTCTTTCGAAGATAACGGGATTAAGCTGTTTGGCGCGGACGGGTATAAGCTGGATGACGAGATCGAGCTGGAGATTGAGGCGGCGCTGGATGATGAAAATTTAAGTCATGGGGTTGCGCTTCCTGCGGATCTTGGGAAGGCGGCGCGGCTGGATGATGCGCTGGGGCGTTATGCGGAGAGCGTGAAGCGTTCTATCCCGCGCGGGGCTTCGCTTGATGGTCTTAAAGTTGTGGTCGATTGTGCGCATGGCGCGGCGTATAAGGTTGCGCCGCAGGTGCTGTGGGAATTAGAGGCGCAGGTGACCGCGATCGGTGTGGAGCCGAGCGGGCGGAATATTAATGAAGGATATGGCGCGACGGCGATTGGCAACTTGCAGAAGGCGGTTGTTGAGAAGGGCGCGGATATCGGGATTGCACTGGACGGGGATGCGGACCGTTTGATTATGGTGGATGAAACGGGCGCGAAAATTGACGGCGACCAGTTGATGGCGGCTTTGACGCTTTCCATGCATGAACGCGGCGAGCTGCGCGGCGGCGGTTTGGTGGCGACGGTGATGTCAAATTTGGGATTGGAGCGTTTGCTGAAATCTAAGGGTCTGGATTTGATCCGCACGGGGGTTGGGGATCGCTATGTCATGGAAGGTATGAAGGGTGGATATAATATCGGCGGGGAGCAATCCGGGCATATTATCCTGTCGGATTACTCGACCACGGGGGATGGTTTGCTGGCGGCGCTTCAGATTTGTTTGATGCTGAAGGAAAGCGGGCAGAAGGCAAGTAAAGCATTGAATTTGTTTACGCCTTTGCCGCAGCTTTTGAAAAATGTGCGGTTTGAGGGGACGTCGAAGCCTCTGGAGAGTGCAGATGTTATTGCCGCGATCGAGAAGGCGCAGAGTGATTTTGCAAATGATGGGCGGATTTTGGTGCGGGCAAGCGGCACTGAGAGCGTTATTCGCGTGATGGCCGAAGGGGATGATCCGCAGAGGGTTGAAAGCGTGGTTGATGGTTTGTGTGATGTCATTCAAAAGGCGGCTTCGTAGCAGCCATTGCAGTGGAAACGCGAAGCCGCAAAGGCGCAAAGCTTACGATGCACGGGGCAAAGTTTCTGCTATCGCCAATATAGATTATGTATGATTTTTTTTACCGCCCCCTCCCTAACCCTCCCCCTTGAAGGGGGAGGGAACAAGACTGGCAAGCGTGCTTGCCTAGTCGCAGTCGGTGGGGGTGAAGTATATTAAACCATTTTGGCGAAAGCTGCGATGCCGCCTTTAAATCCTGTAAGCTTTGCGCTTTTGCGTCTTAGCGATAAAATGTGAGGTGTTGAATTGACTTTGTGGTGGCTGGACTTTATCGATAAGGCATGAATATGAAACCACAAAATACTGCGCTTCTGCCCAGTGGGTTTGAAGATTTGCTGCCGCCGCAAGCGGAAGTGGAATATGCGGCCATTGCCATGTTGATGGGGGTGTTTTCTAAGTTTGGTTATGAGCGGGTCAAGCCGCCGATGGCGGAGTTTGAGGAAAGCTTGCTGGGGCGCGGGCCTGGTTCTGCTCTGGCGTCTGAAACGTTTCGGGTGATGGATCCTGTGTCGCACCGGATGATGGGGCTTCGCAGTGATATCACGGCGCAAATTGCGCGGATTGCGGTGTCAAGGCTGGCGGATGAGCCGCGGCCTCTGCGCCTTACATATGCGAATGATGTCATCCGCACGCGCGGATCGCAAGCACGGACGCAGCGGCAGTTTACGCAGGTGGGCTGCGAGATGGTCGGGCGCGCGGGCGTTCAGGCCGATATCGAAATTTGCGTGGTCGCGCTGAAGGGTTTGGCCGCACTGGGTTTAAAGAATGTGACGATTGATTTCACTTTGCCGCAGCGCTCGGGCGAGATTTTTAAGATTACGAACACACCAGAGAGCGAGATTGATGTTTTGCGGCATAGGTTGGCGGGCAGTGCGGAGAAGGCTCTGGCGGCATTGGAAGAGATCGGTTTGAGTGATCTTGAGGGGCTTCGGGCGATTGTCGGCGGCGTGAAAACGGCGATCAGTCAGCTGGCTCTTGATGTGCGGGTGACGATTGATCCGCTAGAATCACGGGGGTTTGAGTATCATGCGGGCTTCGGGTTTACGCTGTTTTCATCCGATATTCGCGGCGAGGTCGGGCGCGGCGGGCGTTATATGCTGGGTGATAGCGGCGAGAGCGCAGCCGGGTTCACGCTGTATATGGATACGCTCCGGCAGGGATTGAAACCGATGGACGCGCCGAAAGTGAAGACGGTTTCGGCGGATGCGTCTTGGGATGAAGTGCAGAAGCTTCAGGATAAAGGGTTTATTGTGAAGCGCAGTTAATATTATTGTCATTGCGAGGATGCAAAGCTGACGAAGCAATCTGCTTGTTTATACGGGATTGCTTCGCTACGCTCGCAATGACGAATAGAGAAGGTTTAAATATATGGCAAATGTAGCGGTGATTGGTTCCCAGTGGGGTGATGAGGGTAAGGGCAAGATTGTCGATTGGCTGTCTTCTCGCGCCGACGTCGTTGTGCGTTTTCAGGGCGGGCATAATGCCGGGCATACGCTGGTGATTGATGGGGTTACTTATAAGCTTGCCTTGCTGCCATCGGGGATTGTTCGCGGTGGTAAAATGTCAGTCATCGGCAATGGCGTTGTGGTCGATCCCTGGGCTTTGCTGGCGGAGATCGCTCGTGTTGAAGAGAAGGGCGTATCTGTATCGCCTGAAAATCTGATGATTGCGGAGAATGCGCCGCTTATCCTGCCGGTGCATGGGGCGCTGGATGAGGCGATGGAGCGGGCGCGGGGGAATAACCCCATTGGAACGACCAAGCGCGGGATTGGTCCGGCTTATGAAGATAAAATTGCGCGGCGGGCTTTGCGGGTATGTGATTTGGAATATCCTGATCTGATGAAAACCAAGCTGGAGAGCATGATGCTGCATCATAATGCTTTGCTGAAAGGTTTGGGGGCGGAGGAAGTTTGTCCGCATGCGATTTTCGATCAGTTGATGGAGGTGCGCGGGGCAATTTTGCCGTTTGTCGGGGTTGCCTGGAAATATCTGCATCAGGCGCATATGGAGGGCAAAAAGATTTTGTTCGAGGGGGCGCAAGGGATGATGCTGGATGTCGATCATGGCACATATCCGTATGTAACGTCGTCGAATATGGCGGCGGGGCAAGCGGCTTGCGGGTCGGGCATGGGGCCGGATCAGATCGGGTTTGTGCTCGGGATTACCAAGGCCTATACGACGCGCGTGGGGGAGGGGCCGTTTCCGAGCGAGCAGGATAATGAGGTTGGGCAGTTTTTGGGCGAGCGCGGGCATGAGTTCGGTACCAATACAGGGCGCAAGCGGCGTTGCGGCTGGTTTGATGCGGCGTTGGTGCGTCAGACGATCAAGCTGGGCGGTATTCACGGGATTGCTCTGACTAAAATTGATGTTCTGGACGGTCTTGAGGAGATCAAGATTTGTACGGGGTATGAGATTGATGGTGAGGTCTATGAGTATTTGCCGGCATCTTCGGCCAAGCAGGCAGCGGCGAAGCCGATATATGAAACGATTGCCGGGTGGAGCGAGACGACATATGGCGCGCGGAGTTGGGCGGATTTGCCAGCGCAGGCGATCAAGTATGTAAAACGGGTCGAGGAGCTTATTGGCGCGCCTGTGACCTTGCTTTCGACTTCGCCGGAGCGCGATGATACGATTTTGATGCAGGATCCGTTTTTGGGGAAATAGGGTTTATTGTTAGATTTATCCTGGGGTTGTTTCGGTTTTACTTTTTACGGCGGGGGGATTACACTTTATTTCTGAGTAGTCTCGTTTGCGTTGTTTTATTTAAACTCTTAAGTCATGACCGATGCCCGAAGAATCAGCCGTAAAAAAAGAACAAGAGGTGGTTTCGCCGAAACCGCAAGAGGGTGCAAAGCCGGATGCTGGTGCTTCGCCGCCGAAAGATGAGCCGTCAGCCGGTGCCTCCAACTCTATTGTTTTTAAAGGCAAGATTGACATTCAATATGACAAGCCTTTGCCGCATTTTAATGTTGGGGTGAACAAGGCCTATCGCGCTGTGGCGAAGGACAAGAACCGTACGCCTTTGATTGCGGTTATTTGTGAAAAGCATCTGACACCGCGTTTGCATGCGGCCAAGAAATACGAGAAAATTATCAATCCAAATTCGGCTAATCTTGTGTTGCATGGCTCTGCGTTTTGGCCACCGGTTAAGGCGGCGCGCTATATTTTCATTTATCTTGAAAATCTTGGCAAACCCTTGCTTGCGGCTGATCAGTCTGCCGCGTTGGGGTGGAAGCCAGAAGATGTGATTGAAATCATCGTTAAGCCGATGGTCAATATTTTGCTGGACTTTAAAGATAAGGATTTTGTTCATGGAGGCATCAGGCTATCCAATCTTTATGATGGCGGAGCCAGCGGGAAGCCGAAGAAAGTTATTTTGGGCGATTGTTTGAGCGCGCCGGCATCGTGCATGCAGCCCCCTGTTTATGAGACGATCGAGCGGGCGATGGCCAGTCCCGTAGCGCGCGGTATGGGGACCCGGTCGGATGATTTGTATGCCTTTGGGGTTACACTTGCTGCGGCTTTGAGAACACATAATCCTTTGAAGGATATGACGCCGGATCAGGTCATTTGTCAAAAAATTGAAAATGGAACTTACGCAACCGTTACAGGAAAAGACAGAGTTAAAGGTGATATTCTTGAGCTTTTGCGCGGCCTTTTGCATGATGACCCTGCGCAGCGCTGGACGATTGATGAGGTCGTTACATGGCTGGATGGTCTGAGGTTATCGCCTAAGCAGCCGATTACCCGTAAAAAGGCGGCGCGGGCGATTGTTTTTTCGAATGAAAAATATTATTTGCCACAAATTCTGGCGATGAATATTGGAACAAATCCGACGGAAGCCAAACGGATCATTGAAGATGATAGTTTGCATCAGTGGTTGCAGCGTTCTGTTGAAGACGAGGCGGCGATTGAGAGGGTTGAAAAAGCCCTTTCCAGTGCAAAGCAGGGCGGCACGTCCGGCACAGGGTATGAGGAACGGCTGGTGTCACATATTTCCATGGCACTTGATCCGATGGCGCCGCTTCGTTACAGGGGCGCGCGTTATCTTGGTGAGGGGATGGGGATGGCGATGGTTGAGGCGATGATTTTAAAGCAGGATGTCAAAAATTTTGCTGATATCATCATGGGTGGCTTGATGCTGGACTGGGTTGGAATGTGCGGTAATCCCAGTATTGATACCAATGGGTTGTACAATAAGTATGAACAATCCAGACGTCTTGTTAAAAGCTCGAAATTGGGGGAGGGGATTGAGCGCTGTGCGTATGTTTTATGTGCAGAAGCGCCGTGTATGAGCGAGTTTTTGCAAAGTTATTATATTAATACTCCTTATGAAATGTTATTGGCGTTTGAGGATATGTGCAAAAACGGTAAAGCACCGGGCACATTTTTGGATCGTCATGCGGTTGCGTTTTTGTTGCAGAGGGATTCACGGGTTATTGAACCGTTTTTGTTTGAGCTGAACAGCAGTGAAAAGCACAAGATTACGCTGGCGAATTTAAAAGTTATGGCGATGATTCAAAAACATTATGACGGCGGCCTGTCGCCGAGTATTTCGCAGCATTTTGCCAGTAATATGGCAGAGGTTTATGACGCGTATCATGATCGTAAGGTTCGCGATAAAATTCAAAAGGCGATTGATGCGGTTTCCGAAGGTGGTGATTTGCAGAAAATGGTCACGATTTTGGATAATATGGATTTGATGAACAAGGATGAGAAGGCTTTTAAAGAGGCGATATCCGAGTTTGCAGGGCTTGAAAAAGAAAAGAATGAGCTTGAGGCCAAACTTGAGGATAAAGAGAATTTTGGTGTTGAGACGGGTAATGAAATGGCGGCGATTGTTTCGAGCATTTTGGCGGCGATTATTGTTTTGGGTGTTGCGTTTATGTTTTTCACTGGTAAGTCGTTGTTTTAGGGGTGAGTTTTTATGGCTAAAGCTAAAAAGGTCAAAGCACCCCAGAAGAAGGGGGCCAAGAGGAAGAAGAATAAGGGCAAGGTTCAGATTTTTCTGATTTTGATTATTTTGCTGTCTGCGGTGTTTTTGCCGACGGCTGTTTTTTTGGGGATTGGGCTTTTGCCCTCGGTGGCGGCGTATTTTACAGACCGGTCTAAGAAGAAAACCCGCGCAGTAACGGTGTTGATGATGAATTTTGCCGGGTGCATGCCGTTTTTGATGGAGATGTGGACGACTGATCATTCTTTGGATAAGGCTTTTGCGATGGTTTTTAATATGATTCCGGTTATTGTGATTTACTCGGCGGCGGCTGTGGGGTATCTGATTGACTGGGCGATGACATATATCGTTGCCAATGCGCTATATCAGCGTGGGCGGTCGCGGATTAAAAGTATTGAAAAGCGGCAGGCGGAGTTGGTTGAGCGTTGGGGGAAGGGTGTAAAAGCGGCGGTGCCCAAGCGGGATGAGTTTTCTGATGATGAGGCTGGTTAGCGGTGTTTTAACGCTTTTTTCATATGTTTGCGGGATAATAAAGACAGGGTTATTGGGTTTTTTAAGGAGCGGATCAGCCGCTTTTTTTATGCCTGAAATTTGGAAACAATTTGACGCAAATGCCGTTCAGTCTGGCGCGACGTCAAGATTGGGTTGGGTATGGTTAAAAAAATCAGGTCTTATTTTCACCGTGACGATGGAAGTGCTTCGCTCGAATTTGCGCTTTTGTTCATTCCGTATTTGTTGCTGACGCTGGGGATTATTGAACTTTCTCTGATGTTTACGGCGGGGACTTTGCTGGAAGGGGCGACGGCGTCTGCGGGGCGGTTGATCCGCACCGGGCAGATCCAGCAAGCCACGGCGGAAGATCCGGAAGAGATGTTCCGCGCGGCACTTTGTAATTACGCGACTGTGTTGATTAATTGCAACGAGGTTGATGTCGAGGTTATTCAGCTCAATAGTTTTGCGGATGCGGCGGCCAATTCGCCGCAGTTTGATGAGGATGGTAATTTCGTATCACAAGGGTTTACTGTTGGCGGGTCTAGCGACCGTGTTCTGATCCGGATTGCCTATCGTTACCGCGTGATAACGCCTATGGTGGGAACGTTGCTGGCGGGGGAAGATGGGGCGCGGCTTTTTCTTTCTACGCTGGTGCTTCAGACTGAACCTTATGAATTCGAGGGGGCGTAGATGGGTTTGTTTGGTTTTATAAATTCGTGGTTTCGTGATGAGGACGGGATGGCGGCGATTGAAGCCTCGCTGATATTTCCGGTTTTATTGACGCTGCTTCTGGGGGTTTCTGATCTTGGGAACGGCATATTGGCGAACCAGAAGGCCATTCGCGCTTCGCAAATTGTGGCGGATTTGATCACGCGGGATTCTGCTGTTACGGACGCGATGATTGATGATGCGATTGATGCGGCGACGATGGCGCTCGATCCGTTTCCGATTGGCACGTTCGGCGTGGATATTTTGAGCGTCAGTTTTGATGATGAAGGGAATGTGGTTGAGGAGTTTCGCACCACAGCGAATATGGTGCCTATGGCAGACGCGTTTGAGCGCGCCGCAGCGGTTTCGGATGGGAATGCCGGTTTGGTGATGGTTGCGGTGGTTTATAGATATGAGCCGTTATTCGGGCATTTTGTTATCGGGGATATCAACATGCAGGAGATCGCGTTTGCGCGGGGGCGGAGCAGCGGGATAGTTCGAAAAGAGCCTTAATATTTTTTACAAGAGAGCCCAAGATTTTATCGTTATTGGGAGAATGAATATGTTAAATTTTATAAAATATTATATCCGCAATGTGCGGGCGTCTATTGCGATTATGTTTGCGTTGATGGCGCCGCTGGTTATTGGGGCGGCGGGGATGGCGATTGATTACTCCAGTGCGTATCTGGTGCAGCAGCGATTGGCGCAGGCCATAGACTCGGCGGCTTTGGCGGCGGCGGCGTCTTCTACGGACCCGGCCGTTATTGAAGCCAAGGTCAAGCAGTTTTTCGAGGCCAATTATCCGCCGGAAGTGTTGGGGGTTGCGTTTGAACCTGTGGTTACGGTTGTCGGAAATGAAATCCGGGTGACGGGGTATGCGAAATACATACCGATTTTCGTCAGTGTTCTGGGGATTGGTGATATTGATGTCAGCGCGAATACGACTGTGCAGCGGGAGGTCAAGGGACTTGAGGTTGTTCTTGTTCTGGATAATACCGGCTCCATGGGGTCGAATGATAATATCGGCAAGCTGCGCACGGCGGCGTGTGAGTTCGTCGAAATTTTGTATGGCACGTATGACGCCGAGGAGGTGACCGATTGTCTGGATCGTTATGGTGATTTTGTTGTTGCCAAGAATGATTATGTTAAAATTGGCTTGGTGCCCTATGCGACGTCCGTCAATGTGGGCCCGTATGGTCTGGGGTATGATGATGACGGGGAGGATTATGGGGACGCGTTTTTGAAGAATCCGACCGGGCTGACGTTTAGTAACGACAAAGATACGGATATTTGTGTGATTGAAGAAGATGACGGCAGTGATGTTTTGGATCAGGAAGGGCCGTGGTCTATGTATCGCTGGTGCCGGGACAAAAATACCGATCTTGCGCTGTGTGATTATAGAAAAAACTATATTTGTACGCAGTATAATGCCAGCGGGTCTTCTTGTCAGAAGTGGAAAAAGAAAAAGGGCTATAACGGCCCTTATAAGGGACCAAATTATATCTGCCCGCAGGCGTCGGTTTTGCCATTGAGCGAGAATATGACCGATCTTAAGGGGCGTATAAGCGAGATGCAGGCCAGAGGAAATACTTACGGGAATATCGGTATGGTCTGGGGGTGGCGGATGCTGTCGCCTGATGCGCCGTTTACGGAAGGGGTTTCCTGGGAAAATCATGCATGGCGTAAAGTGATTGTGATGATGACGGACGGGGATAACGTGTATTCCAGCCCTTATTCCGCCTATGGGCATAAGGATAGCAATACGGTGAATGCGAGTTGGAAGGTTGATGATCGTCTGGAAGAGGTTTGCAAGAACATGGATGAGCAGGATGATGTGACGGTTTATACGATTACCTTTGATGCCAATGGGGGAATCGATAATACAACCAGACTTCTTTACGAGGGCTGCGCCGGCAATGGCGGGTATCACAAGCATATTAAAACGCAGGATGAATTGCTTGAGGTGTTCCGCGAGATTGCGCAGGAGCTAAGCAACCTTCATATCAAAGAATAGTTTTAGCTTCGTCTTTTTATCTGATGACGTCGTTGTTTGCGCCTGCCGTGGAGAAAAATCTATTGCTAAAAAGTGTAAAAAGCGCAAGAACGCCGCATATTCAGGTATGCGGTGTTTTTTAACAGTAACGCTAAAATTTTACATAAATAAACAACGATTTTTACTTGTATCCCATTGTTTTTTATAGTAATTTATTACTCTAATACTGCGTAAATTAACCTTCCATTAAATATCATTCGATATGCTTAAGAGAGTACGGTTGGGTCTCGGGTCTTTTGTTACTTCATAAAAAATTCGAGGCGTGGGTTAGGCCGAAATTCTTATCTAAAAATATCTTTAAAGGAGATACACATGCTTAAATTGCTTGCTTTCAAAGACGCTTATTTATCAAACAAAGACGGTGCGACAGCCATTGAATATGGTCTGATTGCTGCCGGTGTTGCTTTGGCTATCGTGGCCGTGGTTTTCACACTTGGTGATGACCTCAATGCGACATTCGATGAACTTGAGACAGCTATGGATACAGCCAGCACAAACGCTGCTGCTCGTAATGCTGAATAATCTTTCATAGATTTTGAAAAGCCCGCCGGTTTAATGCTGGCGGGTTTTTTATTTCCTGATTTTTTATCGTGGAGGCGGGTATGCTTCTTTTGATTTTCTTTCTCATATGTCTGTTTATTGCGCTCGGCAGCGGCGTGCTGGCGGGGCTTTCTGATTTTCGCGGCCTCACCATAGCCAATATTTATAGCGTTATTGTCGGGGCTTCTTTTGCGGTTTGTTTCGGGGTTTTATGGCTGGCGGGGCGTGATGATGTTCTTGCGCCGCTATTATCGCATGGTCTGGCGGCGTTGGTTGTTTTTGCGGTCACGGCGGGGATGTTTGCGATGAAGGCTCTGGGGGCTGCGGATTCAAAATTGGCTACGGTTTATGCGTTGTGGGTGGGTTTAGGCGGTTTGGTGGCGTTTTTGTTTTATACGACTTTGTTTGGCGGCGTGCTGGCGTTGATCGGTCTGGGCATCAAGAAATGGAAGCCTTTTGATCGCGTTCAAGAGGGGAACTGGATTGACCGTTTGCAAAAAGGGGAGAGCAAGTTGCCATATGGAATTGCGATTTTTTTGGGCGCGCTGGCGTCTTTCGTGAAAATCGGGTATCTTGATTTTGAGGTTTTATCATCTTTTGTTTTGTCTTAATTCTTCGCAAGTTTTTATAACTTTTTATTAACTTAAATGGCGCATAGTTAAAGTATAGGGGTCTTGTTTATAGACGTTTAAAGTTCAAAATCGCTTCGCTTCGTATCCATTTAAAGTTTCAAATATTTTTTCGTTTTCGTCCCAGAGGTAGCTCTATGAAAAATATAATTATTGTTTTGGCCGGAGCCGTGTTGGTGGCGGTGTTGGTGGCGATGCTGGTGCAGCTTACTTTGGGCAGGCAGGAAAAACCGCAAGTGGTGGCCGAGGCCAAGGTTGAAGTTTTGGTGGCGGCTAAGGATCTCGGGATTGGTAAGGAATTGCAAGGCGGGGATTTGAACTGGCAGGAATGGCCGAAGTCCAGTGTGTTCCCCGGTGCGGTTATTCGCATTGATGATAAAAAGCCCGAAGAGGCTCTTGAAGGGCGTTTAGCGCGCAATATCGGCAAGGGTGAGCCTGTGATGAAGTCGGCATTGCTGGGCACGGCGCTTGGGAATATGGTTTCGGCAAGTCTGGAGCCGGGACAGCGCGCAATTGCGATTGAGGTTGATGCGCCGTCTATGGCGGGCGGATTTATCGGCCCCGGTGATTTTGTTGATATTATTCTGACCTATCGTGAAAGTGTTAAGGTGGATGAAGAAAGCGTGGCTGTTAAGAATATGGTCGAGATGAATCTGGATAAAATGGCAACGGAGACGCTGCTTCAGAATGTCAAAATTCTGGCGGTGGATCAGATGGCCGAGCGTCCGGAAGATAATAAGGTTAAGGTCGCGAAAACGGTTACGGTTGCGGTTTCGATGCAGGATGCCGAGCGGTTGTTTTTGGCGTCTGAAATGGGGAATTTGTCACTTGCCCTGCGCGGGGTGGGTGATGAGGATGTTGTAAAGCCCAGCTGGCCTGTGACTTCGGATATGCGTTTGACCACCATTTCGGATGAGCTTCGCGCCGAGGCCGAAAAGCTTAAAAACGATACTAGCGTCAACCCCAATATTGTGAGAATCTATAGTGGTGAGAATGTCACCTCACAGCCCGCCCGATAATTCTCGCGGCTCTCGCCGATCTCAGATTTCTCTCAGTTCATGTTTTTCACTGTGTAAACCAAATGGAAGTCTTCTCATGTCTATGCATTTATTGATACATAATCGCCGTAAATCTTTTGGAGTTGTTTTTATGGCTTTGGCACTGATGGTTATGCTTGGCTTGCCGAGCGCAGGCGTTCTGGCGGCGAAGGGGGATTTACAGGATGTTGAGGCGGCGGCAGCGAAGGTGCAGAGGCCGTTGACCGTGCCTTTGGGGAAGGCTGAGCTGGTTGATTTGGCCGGCGATGTGGCGGATGTCCTGATTGCCGATCCTGATATTATTGATGTACAGGCGGTGCAATCGAACCGTTTGTATGTTGTGGGTTTGAATGTCGGGGATACAAATATTATCGCTTTGGACGCCAATGGTGATGTGGTTAAGCGTCTGGATGTGCATGTGGCGTATGATTTGAAGGCTATTCAGGGGCTGGTTAATGAGTTGTTTCCCGATGAATCGGTTAAGGTTGGTGCGATTCATGACCAGATTTTATTGACGGGTAAGGTTTCTACGCCAGAAGTCGCCGGTAAGGTGACGAATATTGTGGGTCACTACGTTGCGGATTTAACGGAAAGCAGCGATCCGATTGATCGCCAGATTGGGAATCTTCTTGAAATTCGCGGTGAGCAGCAAGTGATGCTGCAGGTTAAAATTGTCGAAGCGTCACGGAGCGTATTGAAAGAGTTTGGGCTTGAGACGTATTTGAATGATCCGAATGAGGCGGCGGTGGCGACGATTTTTGGCGGGACGCCGGCGAGTAGCACAACATCCGGAGGTACGAATAACGTCCGTTTTGCAACTGGCGGCGGGATTTCGCTTTCTCAGGATGCTGCGGGGATTGCCGGGGCATTGTTTGATACGGGTCTCAGTGGTATTGGTTTGCTGGGTCTGGAGCTGAATGCTTTGGAGGAAGAGAACCTTGTGAATATTCTGGCGGAGCCGAATTTGACGACCGTATCGGGTGAAGAGGCCAGTTTTTTGGCCGGGGGTGAGTTTCCTGTGCCGGTGGGGCGCGATAATGTCGGGAATCTTGTGATTGAATATCGCGAGTTCGGGGTTTCGCTGAATTTCCGTCCTGTGGTTATGTCGGGCAATCGCATCAATATGAAATTGAAAACCGAAGTGTCATCGCTTGATTTTGATAATGCGGTGGCTGCGGGTGATATTCGTGTGCCCGGACTCGATGTTCGCCGCGCCGATACGACTGTAGAGATGCCGAGCGGCGGCAGTTTGATGATTGCGGGATTGCTCAAGTCTGACTCTATCAAAGGCATGACTGGCTTGCCGGGAATCAGCAAGACGCCGATTTTGGGCGATCTTGTGTCTTCGCAGCGTTTTCAGCGGGATGAAAGTGAGCTGATTGTTTTGGTGACGCCATATATGGTTGCGCCTTATGCCGAGAAAACGCGGGCGGAGCAGTTGCCGAAACAAAAGAGCAATCGATTGTCAGAAGCGTTTGCGGCCAATATCCGCAGGGTTTATGAAGTTGATGAAGAGCTGCTCTCGCATGATGCGCCGTTTGGTTATATTCTGGATTAATTTTAACGACTGAGTAACAAGAGGCTTAAAATGTTAAAAATTATATCACGCTCAAGCACCGTATTTGTTCTTTTTGCCGCCTTATCGGCAGGGGGGTGCACGCTCGATACCCCTACGAAAGTCTCTCAGGAGCGGATACAGGTTGAACATGAGCGTTTTGCCGAAGATCATGAGGTTGCCAATTTTTCTCAAGGTCAGGTTGTAGCGCTGGCGCAGCACTATGAGAAGCATGGTGAGGGGCCGATGGAGCTTACGGTGACGTATGATCCGCAATCCAGCACTGCAACGGCTAAAAGAGCGACTGATGACGCGGCGCGGTTGGTAAATGCTTTGCGGAAAGAAGGTATATTTGATGTCGAGGCGAATATTCTGCCCGTTAAAAATTCCGCGGTGAATAAGGTTATGGTGGCTTATGACGGGTATAACGCTTTGGCTCCTGCGGATTGTCAGTTGATAGCGGGGCTTGCGGATCGCACAGTCGATGCGGATGAGGATTTCGAGCTGGGGTGCAGCATTGACACGCTCTTTGCTCAGCAGATTGAAAAGCCCAGTGATCTTAAGGGTAAGGGCTGGTCTGAGAGATATTCTGATGGCCGCCGCGCTTCAAATTTGACCGAAGATTACCGCTCTGGCAGGCTTAATCCTGATCTGAAGGGTAAGACTGCGACTGGGGAATAGAGTGATCGCCTTTTATGCGTTATACTTTGAAGGTTAAGAATTTAATTTTAAGGCGATAGAAAAAGAATATTTCCCATGGCAGAGGCGGCGCACGAAAATTCCAGGATATCAATATTGCTGCCTGCGGCGCGTATTTTCGTGTTTGCAAGAGATGAGGCGACTCTCAAGACTGCGCAGGCTCTGGCGTCTGACTGGCGGTTTGCGCGGGTGGAGATTGCCACTGAAAACGGTGATATCGAGGATGCCATATCCGCGTTTTCAGATGCGGCTTCGCCAGAGTTGATTGTTATTCAGACGGATGTTCTGGATAAGGCATTTACCAAGAGGCTGGAAGCCCTTGCAGAGCATTGCGACGAGGGGACATCCGCGATTGTTATCGGCCCTGATAACGATGTTAACCTTTATCGTCAGTTGATAGATATGGGGGTGAGCGATTATCTGGTGCGCCCCTTGGATGTTGCCGTCTTTGCGGAAGTGATTGCGAAGGCGTTGATTGATAAAATCGGGGTTTCTGGCAGCCGCCTTGTGGCTGTGCTGGGCGCGAAAGGCGGGGTGGGGGCTTCGATTGTGTCTGAGGCACTGGCTTGCGGCGTTTCCGAGATTTTGGGACAAAAAACCCTGCTGCTTGATACGGCGGGCGGGTGGTCTAGCCTTGCGGTTGGTATGGGGTTTGAGCCGAGCACGACCCTGATCGAGGCAGCGAAAGCCGCGGAAAACAATGATGAGGATAGTCTGGCGCGGATGATGTTTAAGCCCAGCGCCAATTTGAAAGTTCTGGCGACGGGCGGTGATGTGATGCTTGAGCATACTATTGAACCGGAGCAGCTTGAGGCCCTGATTGATATGATTATGACGCGTACACCGATGGTGGTGGCGGATTTATCCAACAGCCCGGAAGGTTTACAAAAAGTCGTTATTTCGCGGGCGTCACAGATTGTGATTGTTTCTACGCCGACTTTGCCGGCTTTGCGTTTGGCGCGGGCATTGATGAATGAAATTAGAGGGCTGCGCGGCGGCAGTGACAGCGATATTTCGCTGGTGGTGAATATGCAAGGGATGGCGGGGAAGATTGAGCTTTCCAAGGCTGATATTGAAACGGCGATGGAATTTTCAGTGTCGGCGTTTTTGCCTTATGACGCGAAGATGTTTTTAGGAAATGAAAGCGATAGCAAGAAATTGACGGATGATAAAGGTGCGCGGGCACTTATTGAGACTGTGCTTTTGCCGATTTTGGGGCTGGATATGGCGGTTTCGGAGGGTGGCGCAGGTGTGGTCTCAAAAGGCGGCGGGGTGTTGAGCGGGCTGCTCGCTAAGCTGCCGGGAAAGAAATAAGCAAGGGTTAATATGTTTGGTAAAAAAGGATCAGCGCCCAGTCCCAAGCCGAAATCTCCGCCTAAGGTTGAGGTTCGGAAGGAGGACGATTCTGAGGATGTTACTGCGCGGGAAACTGTGCAGAAAAGCTCTGCGGCGGTTAAGTCCAAGTCTGATTTGAAAACTCCTGCGGTTCAACCTGCGGCTAACAAGGGAGAGGGGGATCCGTTCTCGAAAGAGCATATGGACGGCCCTGTTGACACCCATGAGGAGGAGCCTTCGGATTCAATCAGCAGCCTTCGTTTAAAGCGTGCCCGCAACCGTATATGGCTGGATTTGCGGGACGGGATTGATCTTAAGGCATTGGCGAATATGGATGCCAAGGCGGCGCGGGAAGAGGTGCAGTCTGCGGTTGAGGAAATTTCCCGGTTCCGCAATCTGGATTTGACGCCTGCCGAATTGCAGGGGATTGCCAAGGAATGTGCCGATGACATGCTTGGCTTTGGGCCTTTGGAAGAGCTTTTGGAGCGCGATGATATTGCCGATATTATGATTAACGGGCCTGATACCACCTATATTGAGGTGAGCGGGCGGATTGAAAAAGCGCGGATTAAGTTTCGCGATAATCAGCATTTGACCACGATCTGTCAGCGGATTGTCGGCGCGATTGGCCGCCGCGTTGATGAAAGCAGCCCGATTTGTGATGCGCGTCTTCCGGATGGGTCCCGTGTGAACGTGATTATACCGCCGCTGGCTGTGGACGGGGCGTGCATGACCATTCGTAAATTTACGAAGGATAAGCTGACGCTTGATAAATTGCTGGAATATGGATCGATGTCGCCTTCTTGTGCGAAGCTTATTCAGGCGATTGGGCGTTGCCGCGTGAATGTTCTGGTGTCCGGCGGGACGGGTTCGGGTAAGACGACGATGCTGAACTGTCTGACGCGTTACATTGAGCCAGGGGAGCGGATTATTACTTGCGAAGATGCGTGCGAGCTTCAGCTGCAGCAGCCGCATGTTGTGCGCCTTGAAACTCGGCCTCCCAACCTCGAAGGCGTCGGGGAAGTGACGATGCGGGATCTGGTCAAGAACTGCCTGCGGATGCGCCCTGAGCGGATTATTGTGGGGGAGGTGCGCGGCCCCGAAGCGTTTGATTTGCTGCAAGCCATGAATACAGGCCATGACGGTTCGATGGGGACTGTGCATGCGAACAATCCGCGTGAGGCGATCAGCCGTATGGAAAACATGATTGCGATGGGGGGGCTTAACCTGCCGAGTGTGGCGGTGCGCGAGCAGATCGCTTCGGCGGTGAATGTGATTATACAGGTGCAGCGCCTTCGCGACGGATCACGCAAAACAACGCATGTGACCGAGATTACCGGTATGGAAGGGGAGGTCGTGACGATGCAGGATCTCTTTGTTCTGGATATTGAAGGGGAAGATGAAAACGGGAAATTGATTACCCGTCAGCGCTCCAGCGGATTGCGTCCTAAGTTCTTTGATAATGCACGGCAGTTTGGGGTGGATAAAATAGTCATGGATGCCATGGAAGAGGCTTTCGATTAAAATAGGGGCGATAAATGGTCTGCAAATCATACCTTTTTTCATAATCTGTTTCTTAAATACCCGTTGTATTCTGCGAAACATATTTTGAAAAAAGGCATCCTTTTCGCCGCATTTCTCTTTCCTATTTGCTGCGAAATTCTGTTTGCTTAATGTTTGTTGGAAAGAGTTCGAATGATTTTGCAAATTCTGATTATATCCGTGATGTTGGTCGCCGTTATGGGCGGGATTGCGCTGTATTTGCTGAACCAGCAAACGGCGAAGAAGCAAAGAATGCTGCAGGTTATTCAGGGGCGCGGCGGGGTTTCTGTGAAGCGGGATAATGCCGGGAGCGATCAGGATAAACGCCGCGCGGAGATTGCTAAAAAACTGCGGGATGAAAAGGAAGACATAGGCGGAAAGAAGAAAAAAGCCTCTGTTGCCCTGATGCTGGAGCAAGCGGGTTTGAGTCTTTCAGCGCAGCATTTTTGGGTGCTCTCGGTTTTGACAATGCTGGGTTTTGTTGCGCTAGGGAAGGGCTTGGGATATCCCCCGCATATGATCTTGATGCTGGCGGTGATTGGTTTGCTCGGGTTGCCACGGTTTATATTGAAGAAAATGATTGCTCGGCGGCAAAAGAATTTTTTGCAGGAGTTTCCCGATGCGCTGGAGGCGACTGTTCGTTTGCTGCGCGCCGGTATGCCTGTGGCGGAGGCTATTTCGATGATCGCGCGAGAATTTGACGGGCCTGTGGGTGAGGAAATGAGCCGGATTTATGATAAGCAAAAAATCGGGGTTGCGCTGCATGAGGCCGCATATGAGGCGACGCGGCGGATGCCGCTGCCGGAAATGCAGATGTTTGCGACCGGGCTCTCTATTCAGGCACAAACGGGGTCGAGCCTGTCTGAAGTTTTGATGAATTTATCGGGCGTCATTCGTGCGCGTTTTCGCCTTAAACGTAAGGTGAAGGCGCTGTCTTCGGAGGCGGTGGCCTCGGCTTCCATTATCGGCGCCCTGCCTGTGCTTGTGTCTACGGGGCTGTATTTTGTGAATTATGAGTATCTGGAAGTTTTATTTATCACGCCGTTCGGCAATATCTTGCTGACTTTTGCGGTGGGGATGATGCTGGTGGGATGCTTTGTGATGAAGGTCATGATTAACTTTAAGATTTAGGATATGCGATGAATTTTCGTCTTTTGGGCTGCAAATATTATCTTTCTCCACTTCCGGTGCTCACGTACTTATGTACGCTGCGCTCCGGCTTTCGAAAGCCAATATTTTCGCCGCAAAATCCTTCAATTCCTCGCATATCCCTCGAAAGGCTGTGACGATATGAATAGCGCGCTGATTACATTTTTAATATCGCTTCTTGCTGCGGGGTCTTTTGCAGCATTTGCCCTGCCGTTTCTCAATCGATCTGACAAGAAGGAGCGGTTTAAATCGGTGATTGAAAAGCGTCGCAAGGATCTTTATGCGGCGTCACGGGACGGGAGTTTGTATAAAGCAAAGACCGACGCCGTATCGGCGCAAGAGTCGATGGCGATGATGTATAAAGTGCAGCAAATGGCGGGGGAGTTTGGTGAAAAAACCCGTGATAAATTGTTGCAGGCAGGGATCAGAGACCCGTCTGCGCCGTTTAAATTTATGCTCGCGCAAGGGGTTTTGCCATTGTTTTTGGCGGGGTTTGTGATGTTCATTATTGCTGCGGGTGACAAAGAGGTTTCGAACGCTGTGACATTGCTGTGCATTTTCATGGCTGCGGTGGCAGGTTTTAAATTGCCCGATGTGATTGTTAAAAATACGGCCCTCAAGCGTAAAGAAGAAATCAACTTAAGTTTTCCGGATTCTCTGGATATGATGTTGATATGTGTACAGGGCGGGATTGGCTTGGAGCAAACGATTGAGCGTGTGGCGCATGAAGTGGCCGAGCATTCGGAGGTTCTGGCTGAGGAGCTCGGGATTTTGAGCGCAGAGATGGCGATGCTGAATGATCGCCGTCAGGCGTTGCAGGATTTCTCGCGCCGCGTTGGTTCTGGCGCAGCAAAAAGTTTTGCTACCGCGCTTATTCAGGCCGAGCAATATGGGACATCGATCTCGCAGGCGATGCGCGTCATGTCCGAGGAATTGCGTGAAATGCGGATGGCTGCGGCGGAGCAGAAGGCGGCAGCCTTGCCGCCGAAATTGACTGTACCGATGATCCTGTTTTTCCTGCCTGCGCTGTTTATTATTATTTTGGGGCCGGCAGGGATAGAAGCGTCCGCTGCCGGCGTTGGCCAATAATCTTCCATATTTTCCGTTTGGGCGTTGTCAACTTGCGGCTCGCGTATGAAATATACGCGTCGCCTTATTTTCCTAGCCAAACGAAAAATCTGTTCGATTAATCTTCACGTTTTCCCTTTGTGCGTTATCGTTTCGATTATCCTGACTGCTTCGTGAGGGCGCAAGAATTTAGCCCGCTGGAGGGCGGGCTAAAGAGAATTATAAGATGTGAGAGTGGTTTAAATTTCAGGTTTTTTCGGTGGTTTTGGTGCGGGCGCGCCGTGGGTTTGCTGGAGCGCGGTCACGATGCGGAGGTTGCGCTCGATTTCTTCACGATCAGGCGAAAGGGCCTTGGCTTTTTGCAGAATTTCTGCGGCTTCGTCGAGATATTCTTGCGTAGCGAGATTGAGCGCGAGATTGTTCATAATGGATGTCGGGTCGCCTTGCCAGAGTTCAAGTCCCTTGCGGTAGGCGCGCTCGGCTTCTTTGTGCATTTCCTGTGAGTCCAGTGCTATGCCGAGATTGTGATAGGCTTTGAAATATCCCTCATCCTGAAGAATTGCGGATTGGGCGTATTTTTCTGCGCTTTTGAAGTTGCCTTGTGCCAGTTGAATGGCCGCGTATTCGCTTTTTACGGCGGCTGAGGATGTTTTGTCCTTTGCGAAAGGGGCCAGAATAGCATCGGCTTGCTCAAGGTATCCATTGTGACGCAGGGCTGCGCCGTACTCTGCGGCGACGAGTTCGTCATCGGGGTGGCGTTTATATTTGCGCTCCAGCGTGCCGAGAGAGAAGCTGGTGCCTGCGTTGTCGGAGGCGCGCTGCATGGCGGCGTCGATGCGGGCATTTCTGTCATTGGCGTCCAGAGAGCCCGGAGCGGAGGTTGCACAGGCACTGAGTGTTATTATAGCAACCGCCGCCAGTACAAGGGCAGAGCATTTTGGAGCGGTTCCAGTGGTGTTTTGTATCTTGTTTTTCATGGGTGCGTCTTTTGTCGTCTGTCGTCGGTGGAGTTGTGATGTTGATGATATATTGCTTAGTATTGTTGGGATTTTCAATATAGAGTTTTATTCGTTGTCGGTGACGGGTGGGGCGGGTTGATTGTTGTTGCCGATTTGCGCGGCGTCGGCGGCCATGGATTGAGGATCAGATTTGCCCGCTTCACTGTCGTTTTGGGCGATTTCATGGCACATATCCGGGCAGTAGAAGACTTGTGTTGCCTGACAATTATCATCACCGGATTTGGCGCAGCTCTTGCGGACGCGGACATATTGTTTTTTCGGGCTGGCGACGATGGCGTGGCGCTGCATTATCACATTGCCATCAATGTCGAGGATCGTGAAATAGGTTGCGCCCGGGGCTTTGGGCACGAGGACGAGGGTTTTGGCGGTATCGGCCAGAATGCTTAAATGTGCAGGGTTGCCGACGATGATGGAGACGGCGTCCTGATCCAGTTTTACCAGTTCTGATTTATCCGGGGTGAGGCGGATTGGCGGGTGGGTGCTGGCGTTTAGTTCTGTTTCAATGGTTTCGGTGTCGAGGTTTTGTGCAGCGATTACATCGATTACGGGTATTGAGCCGGTCTCCTGCGCCATGGCGGGGTTGCCTGTGTATAGAAGGGTGAAGGCAAGCAGAGCCAATGTTTTTATCGTGATTGAGAGGCACATGATTATAACCGAGCGGTTGTTTTTGAGGGTGCGAAGATATCGGCACCTGATTTTAGTATAGCCTGATAATGGTAAATTATCACCTTATTTTTGTTCTGATTTATTTCAAGTTTTATGAAAGCGTTTATTGATGTTTTTATAAGTGCTGAGGCTAGTCGCAGACTATTCCGGTTTGTGCGTTTATCCCGCGAAGATATGTGCCGGGGGGACATGTTCCGGCGAGGGACGCCCCCGCAAAAGGATTGGCGCATTGAACGCTGTTCTTTTCTATTTTTATAACAACCTCGCCTGGGTTGGGGCATGTCATATTTGGAAGCTTGCCTGCAATGGCTTCAGGGAGCATGCAGTCAATACCTGCGCTGTCGCAATATTCAATGGAGTAAACGTCGTAGGCCTGAATATCCCCTTCGACATGAAGGCGCTGGAGGGGGTCAAGGGTGCCGATTCCGACATTGCCGCCATTGGTGTTTGTGACTTTGTTGACGTCATCGGTTGTGTCTGCTGGTGTACCTTTATCGTCTTTGCCGGAGTATTGCCAAAGGTTGTTTTTGCTGACGATCATGAATTTTACGATGTCATCATAGTAGTCATTTTTATTTTCATTTTGTAGGGCGCTTAAGAAATATGGGTCATTAAAATCACAGTTTTCGGTCTCGTCGGGGCGGGTTGTGGCAACGCCATTATCAATGTCGGCTTGTTTTTCCACGCTGTAGGCGCAGTTTTCAATGCGCGTACCGCCGCGTGAATATGCGCCCTTCCCGTTGGGGCCGTGAGACAGAATTACAAGCTGGGCTATGCCGCGGCGATCTGTGAGTGAGGCATCTGGGTCGGTATCGAGTGTTCCAAGCAGCGTGTTTTCGTGGATGATATCAATGACGCCGTTTTTATCATTGAAGGTATTCGGGTTTGTCATAGTTTCGGATACGGCGTAGGTCAGTTTTCTGTTCCAGCCGTCAAAGCCATATTTTTCGATATAGTCTGGATAGATGGCGTTATCGCCTGAGGGGTCATTATTATCAGGGTCGATGAAGGTGCGGAATGGGACGGCGCCGATAAGGATCCAATCATTTCCGTTTATACCGTCCGTATCTCTGAACCCTCGCGTGCGAAAAACACCTGTGCCGAGGCCATAGTCACATTCGCCAATGACTGCCGGGGCGGCGGGCGGGCGGCGCACTTCGCGGCCATAATTGGGGTCGCCCGGCCCTGCTTCTAGGCTTGCGGGGCAGGGGTATGATGTTCTTGAGATTTGAAATTCAAATAACGCTTCTTTGGTTTCATCAATCGCCAAGAGGGTTTTGTCTTTAGCCTGAGAACTTGTGAATATGGTGTAGCCCAAGAATACGGTGGAGACAACCAGTCCGAAAATAATCATAACAATGGCGAGTTCTACAAGGGAAAAGCCTTGCTGGTTTTTTACTTTTGCGATTGAGATTATTGACATGCACAGGCTCCTACAGCGAATTGTCCGGCACTCAGGAAGCGTTTGCATGAGGTCTGAGAAGATCCGCAGGTACAAGAGTTTCCGGCGCGTATGCCTGAGCCGTTACTGGATGTTGTGCCGCTGTCTGAAATCATGTTCCATTTACATGAAACGGGCGGGGCGGGCTGGCACTGAGATTCATCAACAGTGATGTTTTCCTGACAGTTTGGTTTTTTCTTTGTTTTTGTGATTTTGATTTTACCAACAAAACCATCAGGGCAGTCTTTGTAGGAAACAATATCGGATTCAATACATTTACAGTTTTGAGCCTTTGATCCAGGCACTTCGTACCATGATCCCCAGTTTCCGGGCTTATTGGCACCGTTTGGACATTTGAAATCTCGTTTTTCCTGGTACTGGCCTGAGAGCCCTCCCGAACATGTTTGATTTCGGGTATTTGATTCCGGGGCGCATGAGCAGTCATTTATGGACTGATTTATAAAGCAATAGCCCGTGTTACGGCCGGTGCAGATGAAATTTCTGGTGACGGAGTAACGTCCTTTGTTAAAACCGTCGGGGCAGGCCCAGTAATCGGTTTGGGATGTTGGGTCGCAGACGCATTCTCCGTAAAGTACTTTTTCGGTAATTTGTCCGCTTGGGCAAGCGCGGCTGGCTTCGATTCTTTGACTGCCCTTAAAGCTGGTTCCGCAGCCACCGTGCCAATCCCTGCAGTCTTTGTTGTATTGTGTGGTATAGGTTGTGCAAACACATTCGCCCCATTCATTAATTTTGCTCCATGATTCGTTTTGACATTTATATTCGACATTTTTTGTCCAACCGGCCTTTAGGGTTATTATTTTGCCTTCGGCTGATTGAAAGAGCGTTTTGTTTTCTCCGCAGATATTCACTTGCTGGGTTTCACATTTTTTTGGAGGTACACCGCATTCCAACGAGCCGTCGGCGTTGATGCCCAGCACTGTTCCGCCGTCACAAGTGACTTCGATATCCTTTTTTGGTATACATACCGGGCCGCCATTGGCGATACCTGTCATGAACTGGTTGTCCGGGCACTTCATGCCGCCGCCGGTTGCAAGTTCTCCGCCGATCAGTTTGGGTGGAAAGCAATTATTTGTAGTGCTGCCATAGTCACAAATATTGTTTGTTTGGACTTGTCCTTCTATGACCGGAGTATTGGGGTTGTCTTGCGCGCGAATGATACCGTCCACTTGAAGTTCTTCGGCGGGGTTTTGCGAGGCGGAGACGCCAACGCCGACATTTCCAGATGGTTTCATTGAAATATCGGAGCTATCGGCAGATTTGGTTTCCCATAGTGGCAAATCTTTATGCGATGCGAAGATGAGTTCATCATCGAATTGTGTGGCGGTGCCGTTGCCCGTGTTTGATTTTTCTGCAACGCGAAAAATGGCATCTGTGGTGAAGTTGCAGTTATCGGATTCTTGACTGCCGGTTAAGCAAGGGTTGAGGCTTCCTCTTGAATTGTAAGCACCAGCACCGTTTTCTCCTGCGCTCATGATCATGAAATGGGCACTATTGGGCGGTTCTATTAAGGATCCGCCTGCGTCATTGAGTATGCTGATTTCACCGCCGTCTGGGGTGAATGTTGTGCTGACTGCCATTTTTTCGGATATAGCGTAGATAAAGCGGTTGCGCTCGCCGTCATAGGCTTGATCTTCCTCCAGATTCAGGGCACGGAATGGAATCATGCCTATGCGGACACGTTCACCGGGGGTTTTTGTTCCTGGGACAACGGCAACGCCGGCGGCTGTTACGCCTGCGCCTAGCGTAAAGTCTGGTCCAGAGGTGTCATCGCATGCCGTTTCCATGCCATAGATTTGCGTGTTTTCGCGGTTTGCGGTCAAGGACGCCGGGCAAGGATATCGGCCATAGAGGTTTCTGAAGTTTGTCACTGCGCCGGATACTGCGAGCATATCAAGTGTTGTGTCGTTTTTTTTCTGGTAGCGATCATATTGGATGTAAAGCTGGCCGGCGGCGGCGAGGAAGAGGCCGATGATGGCTATGACGATAGCCATTTCAATGATTGTGAAACCTTTTTCCGTGTGATGTTTTTTTGAAGTTTTTAGATTGACGAACATATGACGGACCCTCCTGCGGTTAATCCTGTGGCGACTTGCCCGTTCGGGCATTTTGATTGTGTGATTCCGGGCAGTTTTTGTAAACATCCGGCGGTATTTTCAGCGATTCCTGTCATGGCGTTTGCGCAATTCATTTTTGGGTCATAATCGGCGATGGAGGCAGGTTCGAAACATTCGCTTCCGTCGACATTACAATATGTTGCGGCGTGCACATTGCCTTTTTTGTTGGGGTCGGCGGTGGTATTGGATGTGCGGATGTTTCCGGCGACGTCGACGGGGTGTTCTGGGTTGCCGGTCGCGATGCCTATATGGCCAACGATGCTTCCGATATTTGCGGGATCCGTTGCATCGTCCCAAATTCTGCTGGGGTTATCAACCCAATCGCCGGAATAGGCGAGATCATCGTAAAAAAGTGCGCCAGCTGTTGTATTTGTATTTAACGCGCATTTTGGCAAGATAAACACTGTATCACGATCACAGTTTTCGCTATCCAGTGTTGGCGTGCCGGTGCTGTTACAGGCGGCGAAGAGGTTTCCGTTTATGTCGTATGCGCCAGCGCCGTCTTCCCCGGCGGAGATCAGGGTTACGTGTACGCCATTTGTAATCACGGGAATCGGCGGCGGGTCGGTTTCACAGTTTTCGTTGTTATTGACAATCTGGGTTTGCATGATTCCTGGATTGTTGAAGGTGGTGTCTTTTGTTTTATCGGTGGTTACGGAATATGTGATTTTATGGCGGCGCATGTCGAGCGTTTGGTCGACATGAAGCTTGAGGGCTTTATGGGGTATGGCCCCCCACATGACGGTATCTCCCGGGTTGGGGAGGTTGGGGTCGCCGCTATTGGTGACACAGTCATCCACGGTTGCCGGGTCGCCGTCATCGGTTCTGTTTTCTTGGCCGAAGGTGATGTCATCTGGCCCCAAAGTCGGGTCAGCGGGGCAGGGATAATAGCCGTTATTGAAGTAGTAGGCAGAGATTGCGGCTGTTATTTCTGCGAAGTTTCCGTTTGTTGATGCGATCTCCAGGCGTTTTTGCTGTGTGTTATAGCTTTGGATCCATGGCGCGGCGAGAAGCCCGATAACGAGCGTGAGGATGGCAACATCAATCAGCGTGAAGCCGCATTCGTTTTGAGCAGCTTTTTGAATATGTTTTATGTCTGATTTTTGAGGTTTCATAAAAACCCTCCCCTTATTAACATATTAGCCTTTTTCTGGTTAAAGTTTCATTAAAAAAAACAAAATGAGGAGTTTTGTTTTTTATGTTGTTGGTTTTGCTGTGTTTTTTATATGTAAAATTTTAGACAAATGTGTGATGTTATCTTTTGTCATAGTGTCATTTTGTTAAATTGAAACTGTATGTGTGGCGTGTTTCGGCTTGTGGATAAGTTCAGGGGTTGTGATTATTGGGTTAAAATATTGAAGGTGTATATCGTGTAGTTATTGACAGGGAATTCTAGCAAGTTTTGAACTGTGGTTATAGGGGTTTGTTGCTTGGGCGGTGAATTCTAGGGTAGGCAATGCTCTGCTTATGGTCGCTTCTATTTTTTAGCTAATTTTAGCCAATATCTATAACTCTTGTTTGGGTCTGGGCGTTGTTTATGGATTGGATTGAGCTAAGTGAATTTCTAGTGTTTTATGATTGGGAGTAAACTTATGATGAAAATTTTTACATCGATGGTATCGGCCCTCGTGCTGACTTCATGCTCAGTATTTGGGAATTCTGGCGTTGAGAATGCGCCCTATAAGGTTCTTCAGAAAGATGGCCGCATTGAGGTGCGCCAGTATGATAAGATGGTCCTTGTGTCTGCACCTATGGGGGAAGGCATGAGTGATAATCGGGGGGCGTTTGGATTGTTGTTTGATTATATTTCGGGGGAGAATGTTTCGGAGCGCAAGATCCCGATGACGGCGCCTGTTTTTATGGAAGGGGGCGTCGATAAGTCTGCCGAGGGAGAGAAGATTCCGATGACGGCACCCGTGTTTATGAATGAAGATCAGGCAGGGCAGTGGCGGATGTCTTTTGTTATGCCTGCGGATATGCGGCTTGAAGATACGCCAAAGCCGAAAAATCCGAGTGTGGACATTGAGGGCGTGAAGGATTGGACCGTGGGGGCGATTGGGTTTTCCGGCTTTCTAAACGAAAAGAGTTCTTTAAAACATTACACTATATTAAACACTTGGTTGGCTAAAAATGGCTATGATGTTACAGGGCAGTATATTAGCGCGGGGTATAATCCGCCATGGACTTTGCCGATGGCGCGTCGGAATGAAGTGTTGGTTCCTGTTCAGAAAAAATAGGATTTTTGATGCGTAGGCATTGTTTTTTAAAGGGTGTACGCGTCTGTTGATAAAACTGTGAACAGGGTGTGGGTATTTTGAGTTTGGAATATGGGAACATTGGAACATGGTGAAAAAAACTGATTTACCTGAAAAGGTTTGTACAATATGCGGACGAAATTTTACATGGAGAAAGAAATGGGAAAACATATGGCACGAGGTCAAATATTGTTCGGAAAAGTGCAGGCGTTCAAAATCGTCTTCCTTGCCGCGATAGGGGCGTTTATTTTTAGTGCAGGAGGGCAAGCGGCGGAGCCCATGCAAAGCGCGAAGAATGCCTATCAATTCAGTTTTAAAACTCTGGGCGGTGAGGATATGCCGCTTTCGCAATATAATGGCAAAGTGCTTTTGATTGTGAATACCGCCTCGCAATGCGGATTTACGAAGCAATATAAGGACTTGCAGGCACTGTATGAGAAATACCAAAGCCGCGGTTTGGTTGTTATTGGTGTGCCGTGTAATCAGTTTGGCGGGCAAGAGCCGGGAACCCCTGAGGAGATTACGGAATTCACCAAGCAGAGTTATGGCGTTACGTTTCCGATGGCGGCGAAGGTTGATGTTAAGGGCGAAAATGCACATCCGTTTTATGTTTGGGCGGGGGAGCAGGTTTCGGGTGGGATCTTCGGCGCGGGGCCAAAATGGAATTTTTACAAATATTTGATTGGCCCAGAGGGCGAATTTATCGAAGGGTATGGTTCGCAAACTTCGCCGATGTCAGATGATATTGTGAGCGCGATTGAGGGCGCGTTGCCGCAATAGTTTCAGGCTTTGAAATCTTTGAAAATCTTGAGGGTTTTTGCACTGATGTGATGTTCTATGCCTTCGGCGTCGTATTCGGCTGTTTCGGGGTCTACGCCGAGGCGGATCAGGAAATCGAGGACGATTTGGTGGCGGGCTTTACATTCTTTGGCCAGATTTTTGCCTCTGGGAGTGAGGAAAATTGCACGGTAGGGCTTGGTCTCTATGAAGCCTTCATCGCAAAGCCGGGTTACGACTTTGCTGGCGGTTGCGTTTGAGACGCCGAATCGGGCGGAGAGATCGGCGAGGCGGGCTTCTTTTTGCGCGGCGATCAAATCGGCGATCAGTTCCACATAATCTTCGGTGGTTTCAGTTTGGTGGGCTTCGCGGATGCGGGAAAACCATTTAGCCTGAATTTCGGCGTCAACGAGTTTTGTGGTTTTATCAGACATGTACGTGTCCCCCAATTTTGTTGGTGATCAACGCGGCGATGAAAAATACGGCCTGTATAAGGACGATCAGCGGCGCGGTAGAGGTATCGAAATAATAGCTTGCCGCTGTGCCGATCAGGCAAGACAAGACAGATACTGTGAGCGCGGTCATCATCATGCGGTCGAAGCTTTTGCAGAGCAGAAAGCCGATTGCCCCGGGGGCGATCAGCATGGCAATGACGAGGATGACGCCGACGGCTTTGAGAGAGGCAACGATGGTCAGGGAGAGGAAAATCAGCATGCCGAAATGCAATGCTTTGACGGGTAGGCCGATGACTTTTGCGTGGGCGGGGTCGAAGCAATAAAGCATCAGGTCTTTGCGTTTAATCAGCATGAGGGCGCTGGTTGCAATCGCGATTGTGCCTGCCTGTATCATGTCGTTTTGGGATATGCCGAGGAGGTTGCCGAACAGCACATGCAGGAGGTGGATATCGGTTTCGATTTTGCCCATGAGAAGGAGGCCGAGGGCGAACATGCCGGAGAATAATATGCCCATGACGGCGTCTTCTTTGATGCGGCTGTGGTCTTTTATATACCCTGTGCCGAGCGCGCAGAGAAGGCCACTGAGGAATGCGCCGATCAGGATGGGTAGACCTGCGAGATAGGCGAGCGCCAGCCCCGGCAATATGGCGTGCGATACCGCGTCTCCCATGAGCGACCAGCCTCTGAGGACGAGAAAGCAGGAGAAGATCGAGCAGACTGCGCCGATTAGCGTGGCCATCACTAGAGCGCGGAGCATGAAGTCTTGGGAGAAAGGTTCGAGAAGGATGTCTATCATGCGGCGGCCTTTCTGGTCTTGAGCAGGCCGTACTCAGGCGCAAATATGAATGCGAGCAGGAACAGCGCGGTTTGCATGGTGACGATCAGGCCGCCCGGATTAAGGTCTAGAAAATAGCTGAGATAGGCGCCGAGGCCGCTGGTGGTTGCGCCGAGCGCGATAGCTATGGTGATCAGGCGGCCAAAGCGATCGGTGAGCAGATACGCGGTTGCGCCCGGGGTGACGACCATGGCGATGACGAGGCATGCGCCGACGGTTTGCAGGGCCGCGACGGTGGCTGCACTGAGCAGGGCGAAGAACAGTATTTTAAGTTTAAGCGCGGGTAGGCCGAGGCTGCGGGCGTGGGCTTCATCGAAGAATACGGCCATGAGGTCTTTCCATTTCAGGCCGAGAACGAGCAGGCACAGGGCGGAGATGATGGTGACTTGGAGCGCGTCGTTATCGGTGATGCTGAGCAGGTTGCCGAGGATAATCGCGTTGATGTTTACGGCGGTGGGGTTGATGGATATCAGCAATAGGCCGAGGGCGAAGAAGCTTGTGAAGACGATGCCGATGACGGTGTCTTCGCGAAGGGCGGTGCTTTGGCGCACCAAGGCCATGCTGATGGCGGCGAGGCCGCCTGTGAAGAAGGCGCCGAAGGCATAAGGAAGACCGAGAAGGTAGGATAGGGCTACGCCCGGCACGATGGAGTGAGCGAGGGCGTCGCCCATCAGAGACCAGCCTTTGAGCATAAGATAGGCCGAGAGAAAGGCGCAAGTGGCACCGACCAGTGCGGAGATTGCGATGGCTTTAATCATGTAGTCGTAGGCGAAGGGCTCTAGCAGGAAATCGATCATTTCTTCGCATCCACCTGCTTGGTTTTGCGGACGATTTTTTGCGCCTTGGCTTCGCCGTAGAGGACGAGCGGGCGTTCATCATCGGTGAGGACGGTGATGCCGCGGGTGTCTTCGTCGTCGTGAAGGTCTGTGCCTGTGAGCTGTACGTGGCGGAGCATGCCGCCGAAGGCTTTGGCGAGGTTGTCTTGGGTGAAGGTGGTTTCGACGGGGCCGTGGGCGAGGATTTTTCGGTTGATCAGGATGACTTCGTCGCAGAAGCTGGGGACGCTCCCGAGGTTATGGGTCGATACCACGATCAGGCGGCCTTCGGCGGCGAGGCTGCGGAACAGGGCGATAAGGTTGTCTTCGGTTTTGATGTCTACGCCTGTGAAGGGTTCATCGAGGAGCAGGATATCACCGCCTTGGGCGAGGGCGCGGGCGACGAAGACACGTTTCTTTTGGCCGCCGCTCAAGGAGCCGATTTGGCGGTCTGCGTATTCGGGCATGTTAACGCGCATCAGGGCGTCTTCGGCGGCTTTGGTGTCTGCGGGTTTTGGATTTCGCATGAAGCCCATATGGCCGAAGCGTCCCATCATCACTACATCCTTGACGCGGACGGGGAAGTTCCAATCTACGTTTTCGGTTTGCGGGACATAGGCGATGCGCCCCAGTTTGAGCGCACGCTGAACGGGCAGGCCGTCGATGGTGATTTCGCCGCTTTGCGGTTTGATGAAGCCCATAAGGCTCTTAAAAAGTGTGGATTTCCCTGCGCCGTTGACACCGACGAGGCCGCAGATATGGCCGCGATGGAGGGATAAATTTATGCCCTCAAGCGCGAGGTTGTTTTGGCCATAGGAAACGGCGAGGTTATTGACGGAGATGATCGCGTCTTTTGGGTTTTGGGTCATTGTGTTTCGGCGTCCTTGAAGCCTTCAGCGATTGTTGAGGTGGTTACGCGCAGGAGGTCGAGATAGGTGGGGACGGGGCCGCCGGCGCGGCTTAAGGAATCAACGTAAAGAACGCCGCCATAATGCGCCCCTGTTTCTTTGGCGATTTGCTGGGCGGGTTTTGGCGAAATGGTGCTTTCGCTGAAGACCACGGGGATTTTTCTTTCCCGCACGGCGTCGATAATTTTTCGCATTTGTTGGGGGCTGCCCTGTTGATCGGCGTTGATTGGCCATACATAAAGCTCTTCAAAGCCGAGGTCGCGGGCAAGATAGCTGAACGCGCCTTCGGACGTCACAAGGGTGCGTTTATCTTTGGGAACATGGCTCAGCGCGTTTTTGATTTCGGTTTCTAAAGCTTCGATTTTTTCACTATAGGCGGCGGCGTTGGCGGCATAGGCGGCGGCGTTGGCGGGGTCGAGATCGCTGAGGGCTTTGCGGATGTTTTCGACATAAAGGACGGCGTTTTGGGTCGACATCCAAGCGTGGGGATTGGGTTTGCCGTCATAGGGGCCTTCGTAGATCGATATCGGCGTAATGCCCTTCGTGACGACAATATGGGGGACGCCCTCGATATCGCGCAGGAAGCGCTCGAACCAGCGCTCGAGGTTGAGGCCGTTATAGAGGATGAGGTCTGCGTCCTTTGCCTTGGCGATGTCTTTGGGGGTGGGTTGGTAGTCGTGGATTTCCGCGCCGGCTTTTGTGATCGAGATCACTTCAGCGTGCTCGCCCGCGACGTTTTGCGCCATATCGGCGATGATGGTGAAGGTGGTGGCGACTTTCAGTCTATTGTCTGTGGCCGGGCTTTTTTCAAAGCAGCCTGTTAACAGCGTGAGAGCGAGAAGAAGGAGTATGTGCGCGCGCAAAATAACCTCATAAAATTTAGTCTAGGCTAAATATATATGTGCATGCTAAATATAGTCAAGGGGCTATAATGGCGCGGGCGGCTCTGTGTTTTTATTTCTTAAAAGGCCTAGGGCAGAATTTTTTGCTTTGTTCATACCCGAAAGCCCAAGGCCAACAGTGCCCCCAGCTATGCCAAAAATTACGTGCAATCCCATATCTTCGGGGATGTTGTAAGCGAGGAAGGGGATGGTGACGGCGGCGGCGCCCAGAACACTGCCTGTGCCTGTGCCGCTTGCGACTGCCAAATCGAGCGCGGAAAGCAGCGGGGCGAGGCGCATTAACCTTCCTGTAAAGGATTTTCCAAGGATGATGTCTTTGAGTTTTGATTTCGGGATCTGTTTAGGGTCTAAATCGGGATCTGCAGTTGTTATAAATTCTTGCGATATTTTGGCCGTTCGCAAGGTTGCCTGAGATGAGCGGTTTAATCGGCGCATGGCCTGGTGCGCGAAATGTCCCGCCAATCCTCCGATGGCGCCCATCCAGATGATATCAGGGTTCATTTCTCCGGTGTTTTGAATATAGGCTACGCTAGCGCCGGCGGCGGTGAAGATATAGTTGAGCGGATTTTTACGCAGGGTTCTGCAGAGGAAGTTATGGCTTGTTGTTATAATTTCTTGGCGTTCTTCGTCACTCAGACTGCTGAGCTTGAAGGCGGAGGCCATAGCGAGGCCAAAAATTCCCGTATGGAAGGCAATATTTTCGATGTAGTTTGCGGCATACCAAAATTCGGCGGTGTTTGTGGCGGCTGTTTCGAAGGCGGTTTTGAGCGGAGAGTCTTGCAAAACTGTATCGCCAAGATCCAAAACGGGATTTTCAATCAGGGCGGCGATGCGGGAATTGATGGTGTCGTACATGCCGCCCGCATTCATCGCGAGTGTTTTCATCTTGCTGCAATGTTGAGGGAAGAAGTTTGCGATCTCTAGGGTTTCTTTTACAAAGTCAGCTCCCGTTTCCCCCAGGAGTTGTCTGAGATGATCATGGCAAGAGGGAATGAAGTCAGGGTTAAAAAGGCTTTCATCAATTTCAGGAATCCAATTCGGATCATCCAGCGCATCGAGGCTGAAATTTACAGTCATGGTTTCTTCGGGGGACATATAGGCGGTTGAGCCGAGCGCACCCATGCGGTGCATATATACGAGGCTTAAGATGGCCACTCCCGCAAGTAGGGCGCTGGATTTTTTATGTTCCATTGCTTCATTAAAAATGTGTGTCCCTGTGGTTTTCGCCATATTCAGTGCCCATGACACGGGGCGGAATTTTTGAAGGCCGCTTTCGCGTTCGATCATATTCAGGATTTTTTGTTGCTCTTCGGGCAGATGTTTTCTTTTTGGTAAAGCGATGCCTGCGGCTGCTTTTTCCAGATATTCCTGAAGGCTTTGCAGCGGCGCACGCTCTGATGCTGGGAGGGCGGCGGTTTCGATCTCGACAAGGTTTATCATAAAGGCCAGGATTTCGGGGTGAGCGTGCCAGTCGCCGTTTATCGCATTTATTTTGCCGGCGATATCTTTGATTGGAGCTTCGTGTTTTTGACCGGCGTAATGCTCCGCCCAGAGGGCTTCGTATGCCGGGGAAGTCATAAGATCTGAGATGTTCTGGGCGGGTGTTGTCTGCATCGCGATAGCGTTATTCCAGACCTAATTCTGCACGGCATTGATCGCGGAGAGTGACAAGAGTGCATTCGTTATCGTCATCCCAGTCATTGCCTAAGATTCTTGCTGGATTAGGGAGCTGTCTGCCGTATTGCATTTGGCAGTCCTGATGGACAAGCGCACGGTGGGCAAGGGCTTTGGCCAGAGCGATTGAGAGTTGGTTTTTACGTGTGAGCGGGTCTGATGATAGATTATTGGTGTCATTGCAGATTTCTTCGCCGTCAATGGCTTCGGCAAAGTCGCAGGTCATATACATTTTTCCGTCTATAACCTTTGCCATTTCACAGATGGCAGACACGGGTGTCTGCGCCTCGGCAGATGGGGATGTTAGGAGCATGCCAGCAGCGACCGCGCCGAAAAGTTGTTGTCTTGTATTCATTTTTTGATCCGTTAAAGTTTATTTGAGAATGATTCTTATTCTCTATTGACAACATAACCGCAATTAATAATCATTCTCATTAAGATTTCAAGACTGAATTTTAATGAAAGTGAAAAAAAATGACTGGTGAAAAATCAGAGTCCGGATTTTTACGGAAGGCGTTTGTTGGCGCACTTAAGGTTGCGACGATAGGCTTGCTTGCGGCTGTTGCGTGGCAGGTGTTTTTGGACCCGATTTTCTTTCCGATTTTCCATGACCCGACGAATGCAACGGCGCAGGCTTTGGTGTCGATGATTCATACTAATTTTTCGTGGATACCGGAAATGCTTGGGTTAACGGGGGGCGGGGGGTTGTTGAATACTGAGTTTGCACAAGCGGCGCTGGGGCCGTATTATGCCCCTTCGCCGGAGGCTGTGGCTATGGCGATGGGCGGCGGCGCTGGGGCGGCGGAGATTGTGACTGGAGCGGCGAATTTTTCTCTCGATGATTTGTAGAAGGCGTCTGATTTAAGAACGCGCGGGGCGTTATGCTGTCTGTGAAATATCCGCTTCGGGGAAGAGTTTTTTAAGTGCTGCGAAGTTGTTGGAGAAGCGTTCGTCGATTTTTTCTGCCAGGGCGATAGCGTCTTCTATGCGGCCTTCCTGGCAGCAGGTTTCGATCCCTTGAGCGACCCCTTGGACATCGGTTAATCCGAACATAGCACTCATGCTTTTGAGTTCGTGGGCACGGTGCTGCATTTCTTCAATTTTGTTTTGCTGGCTGAATGTTTTTATATCGTTAACATATCCGATTACACTGGGGATATGGCTTTCAAGGAAGTTGATCATATAGTCATGGCCCAGTGTTTCTTCGATGTTTTCAAGAACAGAGAGGTCGACATGGGTTTCTTGCTCCATGTTTTCCAATGTTTGTTTTGGCGCCGTTTTTGTTGTGTCAGTTTTGACTTTATGCGGTAAGTGGCGTGCCAGTGTGTTTAAAAGCGTTTCGGTATTAAATGGTTTAGAGATATGGTCAACCATGCCGGCGATGAGACAGACTTCGTTATCGCCTTGCATGGAGTTTGCGGTTAGGGCGATTACGGGAATTTTTTCAGCACCATTTGTCATTTTTTTAATTGTACGGGTTGCTTGAAGGCCGTCTATGATAGGCATTTGCATATCCATAAGGACGATGTCGAAGTTTTGACTTTTTTCAAGTTCGTCAATGGCTTGCTGTCCGTTTCGTGCTTTTGTTGAGAGATGTCCGTATTTTTCCAGGGTGTCGCCAGCGACGGTCAGATTAATCTCGTTGTCATCGACAAGGAGAATTTTCAGAGGCTCAATGTTTGGCAGTTCGGTTTTTTTGATTTGTTGTTCGTGATATTCAAATGTGTCAATTTCAGTGACCTCTACGGGGAGTTCAAACCAAAAGTTAGACCCTTTCCCCTCTTCGCTTTCTATGCCGATTTTTCCGTTCATAAGGGAGATAATTTGTTGGCATATTGAGAGCCCCAGGCCTGTTCCTCCGTATTTGCGGGAGGTTGATGAATCCGCCTGTGAAAACTCTTTAAAGAGCTTATTTTGAGAGTCTTTGGGGATGCCTATACCGGTGTCTATTACTTCGAATTTGAGTTCGGCGAAATTGTCTTCTTCCTGCAGGTTGGTGACTTTAATGGTGATAGACCCATGATCGGTAAATTTTATGGCGTTGCTGATGAGGTTCAGTAAAACCTGGCGCATACGTGTGGGATCGGTTTTGATTCTCTGCGGGACCATTAAATGGATATCTTCTATAATTTTCAGATTTTTTTCTTCAGCTCTGGATTGCATGAGCATGATGACGCTGGTGATGAGTTTAGGGAGGTCAAAGTCAATTTTTTCGATTTCGAATTTGCCGGATTCCATTTTTGAGAAATCCAGGATGTCGTTTAGCATGGTGAGCAAGGTTTCACCAGAATAGCGGATTGTATCAAGATAGTTGCTTTGTTTTCCGTCAAGGCGGGTGTCGCTCAAAAGGTTTGCCATGCCTAAGATGCCGTTGAGCGGGGTTCTGACTTCGTGGCTCATTGTTGCGAGGAAGCGGCCTTTGGCATTGCTGGCCTCTTCGGCTTGTGTTTTGGCCATTGCCAGGTCTCTGCGTTGCAAAATCATTTGTTTGTATGCGTCATAGAGGTTGTACCCCAGTTTGAAGACCATCATTGTGTATAGGATCAAGCCAAAGGCAAAAACTTCAAAAAATATTCCCCCATATAAAAATACGATAATGATCATGGGGACGGAGATGATCGTTGCATTTGTTACCATAAATTTTGGATAGGGCGACATGACGGCTGTGGTCATCGCCATTGAAGATGTAATCATGCAAATGGGCAAAATTGCAAATATTGGGTCTTCTACTAGAAATGTGACTGATGCGATTGAAGTAAATATAAAATAATATAGCCCACGAATAATTAAGTTTTTGTTTCTGTATTTGTAGAATATTTCTTTGGTGAGGCTTTTGTTTTCATAGTAATTAGAATATTTTTCGAGTTGTTTATTGCTTAGATAGAGCAGTATCCACGAAACCAGAACCCAGGCGATCATTATCCATGCGGGGACCCATATTGAATAGAGGGCTCCGAAAACTGCTACAAAATGGGGAAGATTGCGGCTGATTTTGTTGTGGTTTTGTACGGTCTGATATAGAAGATCGGTTTCGAGTTCAAAATCATTCTCGATGTCTTCGATGCGAAAAATTCTGCGATAAAAATTTTCAAAAATACTCATCTTGCCTAGCTTTTGTATACAGGTATTGTATTAAAAAATACTGCTGTGTTCTGTTTATCTGTCTTTATATTTTTAACCGACTGTTTTGGTTGCGTTTTCGTATTTGGGGCACTGCATCATTATTCGTCTTTTTTTTTAAAAGTAGCGGAAAATGTTTTACAGGAATACTGTTAAATTTTTTGTGTGCGGGTTGGCTTCAGTTTTTGTTCGGGGCTGCCACGTCTTTTATGCCTCGACTGTACCACCAAAGTGCACCACTTTGGAAGAAAAAGCCGTTTTTTATCAACGTGATGTTCTGAAATCAATGACTTAAGACGGTACTGGGATTGAATTATATTTCTAAAGCATTGTTATTAAATAATAGTAAAAGTTATCTTTGCGC
Source organism: uncultured Micavibrio sp. (assembly GCA_964350435.1). Taxonomy (GTDB): domain Bacteria; phylum Pseudomonadota; class Alphaproteobacteria; order Micavibrionales; family Micavibrionaceae; genus TMED27. The sequence goes on along the minus strand of CAYGJS010000019.1, from coordinate 300 downwards.
TTTTACCCCAAATTTTACCCCTTTAAGTTTTTTTGTGTTCAAGTTTGTATCATTATAAGGGGCAATAAAATTATGGCATTTGTCTGTGATACCCCTTCTTTATGATTGTAAAAAACTGCATTGTTAATATTCAATGCAAAAACATACTTAATTATCGGCAAGAATTTATAACAAAATAAAACTTCGCAGATAGTGCTTTTCAAAAACCTTATTTTTGTCAGGGCGATATATATAACATGCAAAGAAGCCCCCTTCGCGGGGGTGTTTTTTTTAGGCGTGCTATCCCCCCCCCCTTAACCC
>CAYGJS010000018.1:0-44873 GCA_964350435.1 uncultured Micavibrio sp. | reverse complement strand
AATACAACGCTCAACACAATCGTAACGTCCAATTGTTAATTAAAATCACTATATTATGAGTTATCAACAAGACGATGAAATAAGAATTTTGAAATTTTCAATAAATAGAACCTCAAAACTAGGTGCAGGGGATTTTCTTGCGCTTACCATGTTTTCTAAAGCGATTTATTACAAAACCCCTGAAGCCCTTATTCCTAAAGAATTAATTGAATCTGCAAAAATTGCCATGCAGAAAAGTTGCAGGCGCAAAGATGCAATCACTGGCTTTTATGATATGGTTTATATTGCTCAGGAATTTATTAATCACTGGGATCTTTATAAATCACGAAGAGGATTTTCAAATTTAAACCTAATCTAAGCGTTTATTTTTAGGTGTGTATTTAGGCAGCTAGAAAATTTTAATTTGATAAATATTAAATATAATCAATACCTTAAGAAAATAAATGGCGGGCACTGAGGGATTCGAACCCTCGATAGAGCTTTTGACCCTATACGCCCTTAGCAGGGGCGCGCCTTCAGCCGCTCGGCCAAGTGCCCATCATTTAAGAATTAAGTTTTAGAGGCAAGGAATGCGATTTGCAACGCTTTTTACGCCCTTAAGTGCGGCTTTAAGGTTTCAATCCATTCCCCGTCCGAAGGGGCGGGCGGATACGCATCAATAAAATGCAAATTCCAGCCGCCTTCGGCCTTGCGGAAAATCTGCACAAACACATAAGCCGACTGATCCGCCGCCTCTGCGCAGCGTAAATCATGCTCAAAAATCGTATAGTCGGAATACGCATCAACAATCCGGATTTCCGGCGCGTTGACTTGCCCGAATGTATGGCCGCTTTTGATCGAAGCCTTAAACACAATGTGATGAATTACGGGATCGAGATCCTTCAGCTCCACCGAGATCTGCTCGTCATCCCCATCACCAATCCCTTCGACATTATCGCCGCTATGGTAAATGCGCCCCGTCTGGTCAATGTGGCGATTAGGCTCTGCGGATACATGGCCGATATAGCGTTGATTGATATCAAACATATAGGCCGAAAGATCAAGATCGTGATGCGTTTCTGTGCCCTTCACAAGGGCCTTGGCCTGCTCCAGCAAACCCGTCTTCTCATTCGGGTTCCACCCGAGGCCGACAAAAATGCGGTGCCGCGATTCTTGCGTAACATTGAGCGGCGTAATCTGGCCTTTTGAGAGTTTCGGCATCCTCCGCGCTTAATCCAGATAATTTTCGTCTTTGAGTTTTTTGTGCTGTCCAAAATCGGAATTCACCACCAGCAAAAAGCCAAACAGCAAAATGAGAACGCCCAAAGTCGCGACGATCTTGAAGAACAGATCATCAGGCAAATCAAAGCCCCAGATTTTTGCAATCACCACAGCCGCGCCAACGCACACCAGCCCGACCAGAGAAAAGAAAAAGGGTTTATGAAGTTTTTCCAGCATATTTATATCTCCCGTTTTAGAATGACCATAAAGGCTTCGCGGCTAAAAAACAAAAGCATGCGGCGAATTTCCCGCTCCATTGTTACCACTTCCCATCCTTCTGCGCCATTGGCGTTCAGGAATGCAGAAAATTTCAAAGGATCAACCTTGGACCCGCCGAGAAATAACGACCCCAGCATCCCCTCGCGATAGACCACAACTTTATACTCAAATTTTCCAGCCATATTTATATCCATTTTTTTTCATCTCGACCGTCGCGTAGCGAAGAGGAGAGACCTTTTAAACAACACAATCCATAGATCCCTCGGCTTCGCTCGGGATGACAACTATTATCTATCCAACTTCTCTTTCAAAATCGCATTCACAGCTTCGGGATTGGCTTTGCCTTGCATCTTCTTCATGACTTGCCCGACAAAGAACCCGAACAGCTTATCCTTGCCGCCGCGATAGGCCGCAACGTTATCGGGGTTTTCTACGATCACTTCATCAATCACCGCCTCAATCGCGCCGGTATCGGTAACTTGGCGAAGACCTTTTTCTTCCACGATCACGCCCGCGTCCTTGCCCGAAGCATACATCTCGGCAAAGACATCCTTGGCGATTTTACCAGAGATCGTATCATCAGCAATCAGAGCGATCAGGCCGCCAAGCTGCTCTGCCGAAATAGGGGAGTCCTCAAGCTCGGCTTCGTTCTTGTTCAAAATCCCCAGCAATTCATTAATCACCCAATTCGCCGCGAGCTTGGCGTCATTGTCATTCGCGACGGCCTCAAAATACGCGGCGCGCGGTTGCTCCGCAATCAGCACGGACGCATCATAAAGGCTCAGCCCGTAATCCTTGATAAAGCGATGCTTCTTTTGATCGGGCAACTCAGGCAGCGTTGCGCGAATACGTTCGATCTGGTCATTGGAAACATGAAGCGGCAGAAGGTCCGGATCGGGGAAATAGCGATAATCATGCGCCTCTTCCTTGGATCGCATGGATCGGGTCTCCTGTTTCGCCGGGTCCCATAGACGGGTTTCCTGATCGACCGCGCCGCCATTTTCGAGGATTTCGATCTGGCGCAAAACCTCGAAATCAACAGCCTGCTGCACAGCCTTAAGGGAGTTCACGTTCTTGATTTCCGCGCGCGTTCCAAGCTTATCCCCCGGTTTGCGCACAGAAACATTCACATCTGCGCGCATCGAACCCTCATCCATATTCCCGTCACACGTGCCGAGATACCGCAAGATCATCCGCAGCTTCGACAAATACGCCACCGCTTCATCGGGCCCGCGAATATCAGGCTCAGAAACAATTTCCATCAGCGCCGAGCCGGAGCGGTTCAAATCGACATAGGATTTGGAAGGGTGCTGATCATGCACGCTTTTGCCCGCATCCTGCTCCAGATGCAGGCGTGTAATGCCGATTTCTTTGGTCGTGCCATCGGGCAAATCAATCTCGATCGCGCCCTTGCCGACAATCGGATGCTCGAATTGCGAGATTTGATAGCCTTGTGGCAAGTCAGGATAGAAATAATTCTTTCGGGCAAACACCGACGTATTGTGAATCTCTGAATTAATTCCCAGCCCCGTCTTAATCGCTTGCTCCACCACATATTCATTGAGCACAGGCAGCATCCCCGGCATCGCCGCATCGACAAGGGATACCTGAGAATTTGGCGCCGCCCCGAAAGACGTCCCCGCGCCAGAGAATAATTTGGAGTTGCACGTCACCTGCGCATGAACCTCCATGCCGATCACGATTTCCCATTCGCCTGTTTCGCCTTTGACCAGCTTCGCCATCTTTAAAATTATCCTCTTAATTATCGTCCAAGTTCATGCTTCATCACGCAGGCCTTCATATGCACCTGCGAGGCCTCGTTAAACGTGGGGCTTTCCAGCAACGCCCGAAGCGGATCCAGATTTTCAGGATTATCCTTCAAGGCCTGATCAATCGTCGCCGGAGCGTTTTCCTTCATAAAGCCCGCCATATTATCCGCCAGACATTTACAAACATGCTTATATTTCTTCATGCTCGATGACACTTGCGGGTTATTCACACATTGATCAAAAATCAACGCCTGCGCGGGGTAATGAATGCACGGCGTGTAGACATCGCTCAGCACGCGGTTGCGCTGCTTGAGCCCTTCAGGCGTATCATATTGCGTCGCCTCCATCTGCGTGACGGTCATCACGTCCGGGATTTTTGCAGACGTACACCCGCACAGCATCTCCAAAGCTTCACCCTTAAGCACAGGATGCTTTTGCTTCTTACAATTCGCGTAATAATCATTGGCAAAATCATTGATGCTTCTTTGCTGTGGAGCAGGGGGTTGCGGCGCAGGGTCTATGGCTGCGGGTGCGATTTCCGGTTCAGGCGCGGGGGCAGGTTGCGTTTTTGCAATCGGCGCAACGCTCGTGTCCTGCCCGGATTCTGTTTTCTTTTTCACAAAGAGCCCATCGGCCAACACCGCGCCGGAAGCCAAAACGGCCACCAATACCAAAATCGCTAATATCTTTTTCATGCTATGCCGCCTTGTTCTTTAGAATTTGTGGAAGAGCCGTAAAATTCGCTGCGCGCTCAATCGCACCTGCCGCGCGGAAGACTGTTTCTTCATCCCATGCGCGCCCCAGAATTTGTAGCCCCAAAGGAAGCCCCTCGCTACTTAACCCTGCAGGAAGAGAAATCCCAGGCAATCCCGCCAGCGAAGCAGGCACAGTAAACACATCGTTCAGATACATCTTGATCGGATCATCCTCGTTCTCGCCAATGGCAAACGCCGCTGAGGGTGCCGTGGGGGTCAAAAGAAAATCGCATTTCTCATAGGCCTTTTCGAAGTCCTGCAAAATCAAACGGCGAACTTTCTGCGCCTTGATATAATAAGCATCATAATATCCGGCGGACAAAGTGTATGTGCCGAGCAATATCCGGCGCTTAACCTCGTCACCAAACCCTTCGGCGCGGGTTTTGCAATACAGTTCCTTCAAAGCTTCCCCGTCTTTGGTGCGATAACCATACCGCACCCCGTCATACCGCGCCAGATTTGAAGAGGCCTCCGCAGGGGCAATGATATAATAGGTCGCCAAAGCGTAATGTGTGTGCGGCAGGGAGACTTCAACCACTTCTGCGCCCGCATCTTTAAGCATCGCAATGCCGTTATCCCAAAGCTTCTCAATCTCCGCAGGCATCCCGTCCACGCGGTACTCCTTCGGGATACCGACCTTAAGCCCCTTGATATCCTGTGTGCAGGCCGCAGCAAAGTCAGGCACTTCTTTATTCGCAGAGGTGCTGTCTTTCGGATCAAACCCGCTCATCGATTTCAGAATCAGCGCGCTGTCTTCAACGGTGCGGGCAAAGCTTCCCGCTTGGTCAAGAGAAGACGCAAACGCCACTGTGCCCCAGCGCGAACACCGTCCATAAGTCGGTTTAATCCCGACAATCCCGCAAAACGCGGCGGGTTGGCGAATGGATCCGCCCGTATCCGTCCCCGTCGCGCCCATCGCAATCCGCGCCGCCACAGCCGCCGCAGATCCGCCGGATGATCCGCCAGGCACCAAATCCTGCCCGTCGCCGCGTTGCCAGGGATTAATCACATTCCCGAAATAACTGGTGGTGTTCGAGGATCCCATCGCGAATTCATCCAGGTTCGCTTTTCCGGTCATGACCGCGCCATCGGCAAAGAGTTTTGCCGTCACAGTCGATTCATATTGTGGAACAAAGCCTTCAAGAATGCGGCTGGCCGCCGTGGTCTGAACCCCCTTGGTGCAAAATAAATCCTTGATCGCCAGCGGAATGCCTTCCAGAGCCCCCGCGCTGCCATCGGCATAGCGCTTATCTGAAGCGGCCGCGCAGCTGAGCGCAAGATCTGATGTATCGGTAATATACGCATTCAAATTCTTGGCCTTCGCCCCTGCGTCAACATGCGCCTGACAAAGCTCCACAGCCGTGAAATCCTTGTTTTTCATACCCCTGAGAGCATCTGATATGGTTAATTGGGTGAGATCACTCATCATCTATTCCTCTTATTCCACCACTTTCGGCACAACGAAAAACCCCTGTGTTTCCTCGGGGGCATTCGCAAGAACGGCCTCCGCGCAATTCCCGTCCGTGACCTCGTCTTTGCGCAGCGCGAGATCAATATTCACCACATTCGCCAGCGGCTCCACATTATCCGTGTTAACTTCCGAAAGCTGCTCGATGAAGCCCATGATTTTACCAAGCTGGGGGACAAATTTTTCCATTTGCGCTTCGCTCATCTCCAGCGCGCTCAAACGCGCCACTTTCGCTACGGTTTCTCTATCCATTATAAATCACATATTCCGTTTAAGTTCAAAAGACACTCGACAATAATCTTGTCAGCAGCCACTTGCAACCTGTATTGAAAGGTTATGAGCATCGGTTTTTTAAAAGATATGGCCCTCAGTGCGCCTAAGGACATAAGCCTTCTCGGCATGGATGTCGGCAAAAAGACCATCGGTCTGGCGATCAGCAACCCCGCGCAAAGCCTTGCTACGCCGCTCCTGACCATCAACCGCATCAAATTCACACGCGATATGGAGGCTCTCAAAACCGTAATCGACGAGTATGAAATCGGCGGTTTTGTAATTGGCTACCCCATAAATATGGACGGCAGCGAAGGGCGCAGGGCTCAAAGCATTAGAGATTTTGCAATAGAAATGAAAAATACACTGGGGCAGGGAACCTGGATCGCGCTCTGGGACGAGAGGTTATCCACAGTTTCTGTGGAAGAGCTTGTGGACAAAATGGTGGACAAACGAAAAACCAAAATCAACGCAAAGTCTTCTGGCCTGATAGACAGACTCGCCGCGCAAATTATCCTTCAAGGGGCACTGGACTACATTTCAAATCTATCCTCATCAGGCTCTGGGTCTGAATCGAGGTGAATATAAAGTGAGCGATATTGGGCGGGCAAGAGCTTGTCTTTAAGGCCGTAAATATCGGCAATCAGGCGCTCGGCATCTTTCGCTAAATCCCAAAATTCATCAGGCACAGCTGTGTCACCATTCCCCTGCGAAGCGATCCGGTAATATTTCACTTCACCTTTTCGCGGCCCTTTATGGTGTATCGTCGCCGCAGTGCCAATAGTAATCACAGCCTTATTGTCTCGATCACGCACTTGAAAATACATCCAAGCCTCTGGCTTCTGCACACGGAAACGGTGAGGCGTACTCCTCTCAGGAAGCGTCTTGCTCCCCAGACAATTTTTAGCATTTTTGCCAGCCATTATCATACCTTTGGACGTTAGTATCTGCACCAAATAATAATCGGGATTCATTTCATGAATAAGCTTTATATGCCCGTGCAATTCTTCTTGGGGCACTATGCGCGCCCGAGCAGCAGCCCTTGCATCATCGGCATAAATGAGCGGCGAATTCGTCATCCTCATCGCTTTTGCATCTTCCCATGTTTTAATTTGTGAAAGTGAAGATCGGATGAGCTGTTTAACACGGCTGTCTTGCCGTTCTGGAATTGCCAGAATTTGCGCTGTGAGCCATTCTGAAAAATGCTCAAGCTCCTGCGTTGTTTGCGGCGTCGGCGAAAAAACATACCAAACTTCCTCGGCTCTCAAAAATTTTTCCCTTAGATTATCGCCCGGAGGTTTGCCGAGCGCATCTCTTAGAGCATTAAGGTTTGGAACCAGACTAAGGCAGGTTGTATCCCTCATAAGAATAGGAATAAATATATCACGCATCAGATTTTGAATAGCGGGCACATCAGATTTTGAATAGCGGGCACATCTGAAAACCCTCGGATATAATTCGATATATTCTTTTGTGATATAACAGGCATTATGCTTTATGAAAAAAAGCAGAGGGGCTGTCAAGCTTTATCCATAACGCCGGAGTTCTTGACCGTTCTCCCGCATCCATGCGTGCCCCGCCTCGTAATTATCGGCAAGGTCTTCACAAAGCGCCCAGAACTTATCGCTATGATCCATATGCCGCAGATGCGCGACCTCATGCGCCACCAGATAATCAAGCGCAACATAGGGCGCAAAGACAATCCGCCAAGAATAAGACAGCGCGCCTGAGGACGAGCAGGAGCCCCAGCGTGTTTTGGGGTCGCGCACTGTCACGCTTTTGACTTTCTTCCGGATGCGCGCAGCCTTTTCTCGGGAGAGGATTTCAAGCTCCGCCTGAACAAATTTTCGCAAAAACCGCTCGATCCTGCCGGCTGTGTCCGCATCGTTCTCGGAAACAAGAAGCTTTCTGCCCTCGATACAAATCGCAGGGCGAAACTTTTTCTTTGAAATATGGATGGTCACCCGCTTGCCCAGAATTGGCAAAGCAGTGCCGTGCCTGAATTCGATCCTTGTCGGCAGGTCACGCAGCTTTTCCTGCATCCAACCTTCATGTTCCTCGGCAAAACGCTGCGCCCGCCGCATGCTTATGCCCTTGGGCAAAATCAGATGAAAACGCTGATCTTTAGGGTCAAGTCGAAGGGCAATCCTGCGCGCACGCGGACTTTTCTTGATGATAACGTGTTCGGGCAGTTCAACAAGAGGCGAAGCAAAAATCAATCTGCAAGTTCCTTATGGCTTTGTTCACGGTTTTCCTTAATCCAGCGGCGCACAGCGGCAATCCCGTGGATATCGCGGTTATAACGCTCAGGCTTAAGATCAGCGGCAATTTCCAGATCCTCTTTTGGAACCGGATCATAATCGGATTGCAGTCTCATAAAATGGCGCATGCGCGGCATAATCTGGGTGCGCCAGCGTCCGCCGTTAAAAATGCCGTAATGCCCGCATTCAAGCTGGAAATGGTGAAACTGCTTCGCCTGCGGAATAGAGTAGCAAATATCATGCGCCGCCGTGGTTTGCCCCCGCGCCGAAATATCGTCCAATTCCCCCTCGATCGTCAGCAATGCCGTACGCGTTATATCCTGTGGGCGTACATCAACCAGCTTATCCGTATGCGGATCGCGCCATTTCATGCGCCCACGCGGCAAAAGCTGGCGTTGAAATACGGTTTCGATGGTTTGCAGATAAAAATCCGCCGGAATATCCATGACGGATAAATACTCATTATAGAATTTGCGGTGTGCCTTCGCGCTGTCTCCATCGCCCTCAACCAAATGCTGATAAAACTGCATATAAGATCCGACATGCCGGTCCATATTCATCGACATAAACCCGCTCAGCTGCAAAAATCCGGGGTAAACCTTGCGGAACGCACCGGGATAATAAAACGGCACATCATAGACAACGCTCTGCTCAAACCAGCTTAAGGGGCGGGTTTCTGCGAGCTCCGTCACTTCGGTTTTTGATATCCGCGTGTCCACGGGGCCGCCCATAAGCGTCATGGAAAGCGGCTGGTTCGGATCGTTTTCAGACGCCATCAACGAAACGGCTGCCAAAACAGGAACCGTCGGCTGGCACACCGCAATCAAATGGGTGTCAGGGCCCAAAAGGCTCATAAATTCGCGCAGATAGGTGATGTACGTGTCAAGATTGAATTTTCCGGCGGAATAGGGCACTTGGCGCGCATCTTCCCAATCGGTGATATAAACATTGTGATGGGGTAACAAAGATTGAACCGTCCCGCGCAGCAGCGTAGCATAATGCCCTGACATCGGCGCCACCAGCAGTACCGTAGGGTCGTTGCGGCGCACGCGGCGGTGAAAATTAACCAAGCGGCAAAAGGGCTTTTCGACGATTGTTTTTTCCACAACTTCAACGCTTTTTCCGCCAATGGTCGTTTCATGCAGACCAAATTCAGGACGCCCGAAACGCTTTGTCAAACGCTCGGCCATTTCGGCACTGGCGCGAATATTACGGCCATATTGTCCATAGGAAAGAGGATTCCAGGGACTTTGAAACACTGTACGTGTCAACTCCGCCTGCAGACGTACAGGGGTCATCAAGGCGTGCTGCAATTCGTAAAGGTGGTAAAGCATATTAAGTCCCATCTTGTTTCTTGGTCTTTATCTCAGAAAGAGATTACACTACTATATCACATTTAGTGTGCAGCGCATCAAGATTAAAGGCTCATCGCAAAATATGATCGATTTTATCACCCAATGGCATACACAAATGTTCAACGCGGACAGAATTCCAGCGATTCTGGCGGCTTGGCTCCTCACGGTCTTGATGGGCATGATTTCTGGGCCTCTGGCGGGGTATGTCCACCCCTTATCATGGCAATTTTTTGACAGGCTGTTTGGGCGATTTGGAGAAAAGCTGGATAAAGCGCGGCGTCCTCAGGCCGATCTCATGTTTCGCGGCTTTATGGTTTCGTCTCTGACGCTGCTCCTCGCTTTCGCTCTCGGTAAAGCCTATGAGGCATATATTCCCATGGGCCTGCACTACAACATCTGGCCAGTTCTGTGCTGTTCTTTTCTTCTCACCTCGGGCGCGGTCTGGTTTTCACTGCTGCGGCTGTATTTCGCGCAAGAACAGGATAAGGTCGAACCCTTCATCTATCGCGCCATCCAAAAATCCACCCGCATCAGCCTCGCCAATAGCGATGATTACGGCGTGACCCGCGCCGCAATAAGCCTTTCAGCCATGACATTCGATAAAGGCTTAGTCGCCCCGGCTATATGGTATATAATCGGCGGGTTTCCGATCGCGATTATTTACACCGCACTCGCCGCGCTCAGCTGGCGTTTCGGCAAAAGCGGCTTCCATTCTGGCTTCGCCGCCGTGCCTGTGGCTTTGGAACGCCTGATGGGGTTTGTCCCCGCGCTCTTCGCCGCAATGCTCCTCAATATCGCCGCCTTCATCACGCCCACTGCCAAACTCGGCAAAAGCCTCACCGCTTGGCTGGGGCGCAAGGGCAGGGCACCATATGAGCAAGGCGGCTTCCCGCTTTCGGCTCTGGCCTATGCCCTCAATATCACCCTCGGCGGCGGGGTAAAAGACCTCTCGGGTACAGCCATAAAGGGCGAGTGGGTGGGGCCAAAAGGCGCAACAGCAAAGGTGGATCATGGCCATCTGCGCCGCGCCCTGTATATAAATGTGATCGCGCAAATCCTTTTTGTAGCCTCAATGTTAAGTGCCTATGTCTGGAGCGGTGTGTTATTGCCACATTAAAGCTTGACTTGGGGGCTATCTATCCATTAAAACCCCATCAGAATTAATTTTAAGACGAGAAGGATGAAGGTCATGAGCCGTCGTTGTGCAGTAACAGGTAAAGGCGTAATGAGCGGGAACAATGTTTCTCACGCGCAGAATAAAACACGCCGCAAGTTTTTCCCGAACATTCAGGACGCGGGCGTATTTTCGCAAGCCTTGAACAAACTCGTCAAAATCCGCGTAAGCGCACACGGCCTTCGCACGATTGAGCATAAAGGCGGTCTGGATGCCTATTTGACATCAACAGCCAAAACCAAGCTTGATCCGTCTTTGCAGAAAATTAAAGCGCAAGTTGAAAAGGTTCTTGCTAAGAAAGCCGCATAGCCAGAACTGCGTTGCATTAAGTCAAAAGTTTTTAAGCATCCCCGCGAAAGCGGGGATCTTGTTATGAGCGATCACGAATGTCTTTAACATATCCCAACTTCGCCTTTGATATCACGCATACCGACCAAAATTCGGGGGGGCGCCTCGGCACGCTCAAAACCCCGCATGGCACCATCGAAACCCCGAATTATATCTTCTGCGCCACCAAAGCCGCGATTAAAGGCCTTTCCCCCGCGCAGATGCATGAGGCCGGCACGGATATCATCCTGTCCAACACCTATCACCTTATGCTCCAACCCGGCGCGGATCTTATCGCTAAGCAGGGCGGCCTGCATAAATTCATGAATTGGGATAAACCACTCCTGACGGATTCCGGCGGATTTCAGGTCTTTTCCTTGGGCGAGGGGACAATGGCCAATGAAATCAAAGGCAAAAACACCGGAAAACACGATAACAAAAGCCTCATCGGCATCAGCGAAGAAGGCTGCGTCTTCAAATCCCACATAGACGGCAGCAAAATCAAACTCACCCCAGAAAGCTCTATGGAGATCCAGCGCAAACTCGGCCCCGACCTGCTGATGCAATTCGATGAATGCACCCCTTATCACGTCGATAAGGACTACACGGCCCGTTCCATGGAAATGTCGATGCGCTGGGGCGATCGCTGCCTGAGCGAATTTGAACGTCATGATAACGGCGCGCAAAGCCTATACGGCATCATCCAGGGCGGCGTCCACGAAGATTTACGGCGTATCTCCGCCGAATATACCAAAGATCGCCCATTCTTCGGCACAGCCGTGGGAGGGTGCCTCGGCGGCACAGACGAAGAAATGGAAACCGTTGTCCGCGCCTCGCTTCCCTATGCGCATCCTGATCGCCCTGTCCATTTCCTCGGCATCGGCAAAATCAAGGATGTCTTCCGCTTCGTTCGCCTTGGCGTTGACACCTTCGATTGCGTTATCCCAACCCGTCTTGCACGTCACGGCACAGCCTTCATGAAAGGTGTTCTGGGTGAAACCATTAACATCAAAAACGCATGCTATAAGCACGACAGCGCCCCCCTAGACGCAAATAATGGCGTTGCGGCTTCAACCGAGTTTTCGCGCTCTTACATCCATCATCTCTTCAAATCTGATGAAATCCTTGGCATGCAGCTCTTGGCGCAGCATAATGTGGCGACGATCAACCGCCTGATGCGTGAAATCCGCGCCGCGATTGCCGCAGGAACACTGGATGATCTTCAAAAACAGTGGCTTCCTGCATAATTTCCTCTTTTTGTTAACGAATTCAATACGATTGGGGTATAATTTAACAGGAACAATGGAAAATTCTATGCCCCTATTATACACGCAGAAACTCAAGACCGTTCAAATCAACGCTTTTATTAAAGAATGCGTGAACTGGTTTTTGGACACACACGAAAGCAAGAGCGTTTCGCTGCCGCCATTGCCGGAGTTTCTGGAAAAAAATCATCAATTATCCGAAGGATACAGGGCTTTAAATGATGTCAGCGACGCAGAGCCCGGGGAGATATCAAAACTCTTTGAAAGCTTTATTGCGCGGCTGTTCTCCTTATATGATGAAGCAACGAATTATGATCAACGCACGGGGCTTAAATCCGAACAAGCGATCCTTTCGGACATGGCCCTGGAGCAGGAGCGTCTGGTGCGCGGCGGCTTAAGATTTTCAATAGCGCTCTTGCGAGTTGATGGATTTTCAAAAATTAAAAGCGAAAAGAATAAAGAGCAAATCGCCGCTATTTATGACTATATTTCAAGCCTGATCAAAAATAGTCTGCGGCTTTTTGATGATGCCTATATCAGAGAAAATTCAGACTTTGTTCTAAGCCTCAAACAAACACATAAAGACGGTGGCTTTAGTGCCCTTGAACGAATCACGGAAAGCATAGAAAGCAGAGAGTTTACTTATACAATCGATGGAAAAACCCATAATTTGAGCATGTCTTGCTGTGTTTACGACCCCTTGGCCGAAGACGATATTGCGATATTGCTTAAAAATATGAGTGAGTCTTTGGACGAAGACCAATCCTCCCCAGGACGGCTTTTTACCTATAAAGAAATAAGCCCTCTTCTGCGTTACACAAAGCAAAAGGATTAAGCGATGCCTTTGAAAGACAAGGAATATCGTAAATTTTTCAAATCGATGTCCGTCCCGCGCTTTATCGTGCGGATGAACAAGGGAGAAAGTTTTTTCATCACTGACGCGAACGAATTGGCAGTCAAATATTTTGACTTGCGTGAAGATCAGCTTATTGACCAAAACCCCAAAAACTTTATGGATTCAGAAAATTTTGTTCATTTTCAACAATCCTTCGAGGTCTGCGCCTCGAAAAAGCGCTCGGTCACGATTCAGGCTCTGCCCGGAGTCCCCGGAGCCGTTCGTGTCTATGGTTTTTATATCAGTCCGATCATGAAGGATGATGGTGAAATTGATTATTTCGATGTCATTGGCCAGCTCGACGTTGCCGATCAATCAATAGTCCAGCGTGAACGCGACGACGCGATTTCGCTCCTGACATCGATCTTCGAGGTGAGCGAAGTCGGCATTGTCGTCACAGACCATAACGCCCGTGTCGTAAGGGTTAATGACAGCTTCATCCGCACATATGGCTGGTCGCGAGATGAACTCGTCAATGCCGACATGACCGGACTTGTAACACCGGATGAACGTGAACTCGCCCGCCGCAACCATGAGGAATTTATCCGCACCGGTGAGCGCTCCTCTGGCGAGATTAAAATCATCCGTAAAGACGGCAGCGTCGCCAACTCGCTTTACACCTCCTCAATCATCGAGCTGAGCCAAAAGCGGCGGTTTCAGGTGATAACCATGATGGACATCACTTTGCGTAAACAAATGGAGCAATCTTTGCGCATGGCCAAAGATCAGGCGGATGCCGCCAACCGCGCCAAATCGGTATTCCTCGCCAATATGTCGCATGAACTCCGTACGCCGCTCAATGCCATTATCGGTTTTTCCGAGATGATGATCAAAGAAACTTTTGGTCCGATGGGGCATGCAAAATACGCGGAATATATGGAAGATGTTCACTCCAGCGCCGAGCATCTGCTGGAAATCATCAACGAGGTGCTCGATATGTCGAAAATCGAGGCTGGCCGCATAGAGCTGGATGAAGGCGAAGTCAACATTGAGGAGCTGGTTCAATCTGTAGCGCGCATGCTCGATTCTCGCGCCTTTGGAAACAACATTACAATCCGCACGAAATGTGTAGAAAACCTTCCCAATCTTCGTGCCGATCAGCGTCTCATTAGACAAATTCTTTTAAATCTGCTGGGCAATGCAATAAAATTTTCCCGACCGGAAACCGAAGTCACGCTGTCCATCTATATGCTCGACGACGGGCGGATGCAATTTTCAGTTGCCGATCAGGGTTCTGGAATTCCACGAGACAAAATCCGCCAGGCCATGGAACCGTTCGGTCAGGTCTCGGATCGTCCTGAAAATGCAGGCCACCAGGGAACAGGCCTTGGCTTGCCTCTCGCCAAAGCGATGGTGGAGATGCATGATGGCATCCTCAGTCTTGAATCCGAGATAGGACGCGGCACCACCGTATATGTAAGTTTTCCAGCCTACCGCATTTTGCCCAAGCGCAGCAGAGCACTTGCCTGAATATTTTTCTTTATACTCTTGAACTCGAAGCCTATTCGATTGTAAGTTGATCCTATCTTTAAACAGACGCGGAAGAAAACCTATGTCAGATTTAGAACAAAAATGCACCGCTGCAGGCCTGAAAATGACAGGTCAGCGCAAGGTTATTTTAAAAATTCTCGGTGAAGCCAGCGATCACCCCTCCGTCGAAGATGTTTATGAACGCGCCAAAGACCTCGATAAATCGATCTCAATCGCGACCGTCTACCGCACGCTGAACCTGCTCGACGAACTCGACCTCGTAATCCGTCACGAATTCCAGGAAGGCTATTCCCGTTACGAAGTCAACTGGGACCACCATCACCACCTTGTCGATCTGGAAACCGGCAAAGTGATTGAATTTCAAAACGACGAACTCGAAAAGCTCAAAATTAAAATTGCCAATGAACTCGGTTATGAACTTGTCGATCACCGCCTCGAACTTTACGGCAAAAAAATCAAAACAAAGAAATAATCATGTCCTGTAATATTCCGATCAAAAAAGGTGTCCGCAATGCTGCGGATTGTAAATGTTACACCGCCGTTATGCGAACCTTCGAAGGCATGAGCGACGAGCCGCAAAATATCGCCCTTGAGGCCGCCACCCGCGTCTATCATTATCACCACCCCGAGGACTCAAAATCCGATGCTTTCCTGACCGTCCAGCGTTGGACAAGCGCAGGCCACATCCATTAATGGCGGATGACCAACTTCCGACAGGTTTGCGCGTCGATGCTATGCTCGCCCCGCTCAATGCGAGGGGGCTGTATTATTATATCCACCAAAAAGGCAATCACGCATCGGGCTTGATGCTGGTAAAGCTGAACGGCCTGAAAGGTCTGGTGCGCCTTCGCACCCAACAACGCGATTTCCTCGAAGACACGCTTGTCTGGATTGACGCACTTCCAGAAGAAAAACTTGAAGAACCCGCCGCCGATGCCTATATTCAGCGCGCCAGATCCACCGATCCCGACCTCTGGGTTATAGAGATCGAAGATCCGGAAATGAACAACCCTTTCGAAGAAATGTAAACGCCGTGAGTGCACTGGAAAAAATTATCGAAGATCGCCGCACCTTCGCGATCATCTCCCACCCGGATGCAGGAAAAACCACGCTCACGGAAAAGCTCTTGTTGTTCGGCGGCGCGATTGAACTTGCAGGTGCAGTGAAGGCCAAAGGCGATCGGCGGCGTGCGCGTTCCGACTGGATGAAGGTTGAACAAGAGCGCGGAATTTCCGTCGCCTCATCCGTGATGACATTCGAAAATAAAGGCACGACCTATAATCTGCTTGATACGCCGGGTCACGAAGATTTTTCCGAAGACACCTACCGCGTGTTGACGGCGGTCGACAGCGCGATCATGGTGCTCGACAGCGCAAAAGGGATCGAAACCCAGACCCGCAAACTTTTCGAAGTCTGCCGTCTTCGGGATATGCCGATCATCACCTTCATCAACAAGATGGATAGGGATGGTCAGGATCCGTTCGACCTCCTCGATGAGATCGAACAAAGCCTCGCCCTTGATGTCACCCCCGCCAGCTGGCCGATAGGATCAGGTCGCGACTTTAAGGGTTGTTACGATTTATTGCACGACCAGCTTATCCTGTTCGCCCGCAGCAAGGGCGAAAGCCTCGACGAAGGCATTCAGGTCAAAGGGCTGGACGATCCTAAACTCGGCGAATTTTTGGACGCGCGCGAGCTTATTAAACTCCGCCACGATGTGGAAATGGTGCGCGGCCTGTGCCCTGAATTTGACCGCGAGGCTTATCTCGAAGGGACAATGACCCCGGTTTTTTTCGGATCCGCCGTCAATAATTTCGGCGTACGTGAACTGCTCGGGGGAATAGGAAAATTCGCGCCATGCCCCAGAAGTCAAAAAACCGAAACCCGCGAGATTATTCCAACCGAGCCGAAAGTCACCGCCTTCGTTTTTAAAATTCAGGCAAACATGGACCCCAAACACCGTGACCGTATGGCCTTTGCCCGCATTTGCTCCGGCAAATTCAAACGCGGCATGAAACTCAAACACGTGCGCTCCGGCAAAATGCAAATTATCCACTCGCCGCAGCTGTTCCTCGCCCAAGACCGCGAGATGGCGGAAGAAGCTTATCCGGGCGATATCATAGGCCTGCCAAATACCGGCGGCTTGCGTATTGGTGATGGCTTCACTGAAGGAGAAGACCTCGTCTTTTCCGATATTCCGAACTTCGCGCCGGAACTGATGCAGCGCGCCCGCACGGAAGACCCGCTCAAATCCAAACACCTCGGCAAAGCCCTCGAGCAACTGGCTGAAGAGGGCGCAGCCAGAGTGTTCAAGCCCATCATGCAGGCCGATTGGGTTGTAGGCGTCGTTGGGCCGCTCCAGTTCGAAGTTCTGCGTGACCGCATCCGCACTGAATATGAAATTCCTGTGAAGTTTGAGGCCACCGAACTATACACCGCACGCTGGCTCGCCGCCAAAGACGCTCATATTTTAAAGAAATTCATTGATAGCAACCAAAGCGCAATCGCCTATGATCACGATGAGGATCCCGTCTTTATGGCGCGCAATGCATGGCATCTGCAAGACGCGCTCGATAAAAACAAAGACATCGAATTTAAAGCGACGAAATAAACACTATTTTTTATTCATTGGGTTGGACGCCGGATCAACCACCATTTTGATCTTCTCATGTGTAACTTTAGCAGGAGCCTGCGATTTCATCCGCGCAAACGCAGCCTTGTTGCCCATGATGCTGAGGATATTCGAATATTGATCGCTCCATGGCCTTACGCCCTCACGCTTTTGAGCCTGTGACCATCCTTGTTCCGCCAGGGTATCAAACACCTTTTGGGTCTTGCTGATAACAAGGAAATGCGCCGGATAATAACTCAGCTCCGTGCCCTCAATCTTGCCACCATCGGTAATGTGAGCATAAGCATTCAAGCCGATGGATGCAGCAGTTTCCCCCAAGACAGGTTCCAAATCGAGATAATTATTCGAGATATTAAAGATCAAAAATCCGTCTTCCTGCACCGCTCTCATATAGCCTTCAATCGCTTCTGCGGTCAGAAGATGAATCGGAATATTATCAGAACTAAACGCATCAATCACAATCATGTCATAATGGCCGTCTTCGGCGTTTTGAATCTGCAAACGCCCATCTCCAAGAATAATCTCATAGGGGCTTCCGCAATCGGAGAGATAGGTAAACAGCTCAGGATTTTCTGCGATATTCGCAATGTCTTTGTCAATTTCATAAAAATTAAAATGACGTCCGTCCTTGGAGAAACAGGCTGTAACGCCAATCCCTAGCCCAATAACCGCCACATCCTGCTGCCCGCCTTTGGCATTTAACACTTGAAACGCATCATGAATGGGGCTCTGGGTGGAATAATAGGAAAGCGGTGTCAGCTTGTACTTTTCCTCCAAAGCCTGTGCCCCGTGATTGGTCGTGCCATGCAGCAAAATCCGCTCGGCATTGGCTGTATCAATAACGCGCATCACCCCGAAAAAATTACGGTCGCGCAGCAAGATATCCTCAAACTGACGATACCCCCATTGATAACCAGGCGGGAACACCAAAAATAAAAACAGACACAGCAGGGCAAATGTCCAGCGTTGCTTAATAAAAAACAACAGGCCTGCGGCAATGATAACAGCAACCGCAATATAAAGCCTGTGATTCGGAATGCCGGACGCAAACACCGCCGCCACCGCAATCATCCCGATCAGGAGACTGCCGCGGGTAAAGAAAGCGTCGGAGCGGTTGACTTTGAAATGATCAATCACATCTCCATACCAGTTCTTAAAACTCTGGACGCCCTCGTCGCTGTAACGGATAAAAGTTGCAAGAATGAGAACCAGACCGTATTCCAGAGGGATAACAAAAAAATTCGGGGCGATAATCGCATTAAAGAAACCGCCCAGCGCCCCGCCCAGCGCCATGATCAGATAAAACTCGGTTAAATGTGCTGCCGCCGGTTTGGCCTTTACAAGCGCAGAATGTGCCATAAGCGCAGCAAAGAAAAACAAACAGAAATGCACAGCCATCAAAATAAAGGGATGGAGCGGCAAAGAGTTAAACGCTATAAGCTGCGCCATCACAACAATAAGCATAATCTCAAACCCGCGCGTAGACGCCCGAAGCGATATGACGGGCTTATCTGCAAACACAATGATGAATGTCCCGACATAAAGGGCCAGCGGCAAAATCCAGATCAACGGCACCGAGGCGATATCAGTGGTGATAAAGGTCGTAACCCCGAGCATCAGCGAGGAGGGGACAAACGCCAGAAAAAGCCAGCGCCCGCGCCGCCCCCATGTAATGATTTCATGCGCGGCTTTCGCTTTCGCTTTCGTACTTTGCGAGAGCGCGGTCGCCGTTTGCACTTTTTGTGTGCTCCAAACCAGCAAGCCGCAAAGCCCAACCAGCGCAATCAGGGCATAATACCCCCAGCTCCAAGTCAAAGATTGCGAACCCAGATTTAAAAACGGCTCTATAATGAAGGGATAAGCGAGCAGGGAGGTCATCGACCCAAGATTACTCGCCCCATAAAGAAAGTAAGGATTATCGGCGTGCGGATGATCCGTCTGTGCGAACCAACGCTGCAGCATCGGCGCGGAACCGGCCAGAACAAAAAACGGCCCCCCCACCGCAACCGCCATAAGCGAAAGTTGCCAAAGCGTTGGATCGCGATCTACTGGCGGACTCCAGCCCTCAGGAATGGCGATCGGCAAAACGATCGTAAAAATCGCCAGAAGTACAACATGCAAACTTGCCTGCACACGTACACTTAAAAACCGCGTTGTCCCATGTGCGTACGCATACCCCCCCAGCAAACACACCTGAAAAAACAGCATCGCCGTATTCCAGACCTGCGGCGTCCCGCCCAGCAACGGAAGGATCATCTTCGAAAATAAGGGCTGAACGGAAAATAAAAGTGTCGCGCTCACGAGCAAGGTAAGGGCGTAAACCGGGATATAAAGCTTTAATTTCATAGGAGCGTCCAGGGCAGGGTTGAGAATCCGACAGTAAAGAATATCATAATTATAATTTTTTCCGAGCTTTGACTTGAATTCTCCCGCGTTTAATGACATTTAATCAGTACGGTTTTAGTCCGCATTAAAAGGAGCATAGGTGTTAAAAGTTTCAAAACTCGCAGATTACGCAGTCGTCGTCCTCTCCGCGCTTTCGCGGGAGCAGGGCAAACTTGTGTCTGCAAGTGTGATTTCTGAACATACGGCTCTGCCTGAACCGACCGTGGCTAAGGTGCTCAAGCTTCTGGCGCGCGGGGGTCTTGTGCAATCCATCCGCGGGGCGCAAGGCGGATATAAGCTGGCACTTCAGCCCTATGAAATGTCTGTTGCACAAATCGTCAAAGCCATTGACGGCCCGATTGCTCTGACCGCCTGCGTAGACGCCAGCGATGAATGCTGTAGCTATGAAAAATTTTGTCCTGTAAAAGGCCGTTGGGATGATGTAAACGATGCCATCCACTCCGCGCTTCAGAGGGTAACCTTGGCAGATATGATGATTCCACTCCCCAATTTTATCGATATCAAGACTGAAGGAAAACATGAGCAACATATCTGAACAAACCATCGCAACCGTAGCCGACATGGCCGGCAAATACGAGGCCGGCTTCGTCACCGATATCGAAATGGAAAAGGCACCCAAGGGCCTTTCCGAAGATATCGTGCGCTTTATCTCCGCGAAAAAAAACGAACCGCAATGGATGCTGGATTGGCGCCTTAAGGCCTATCGTCAATGGCTTGAAATGCCGGAACCGGAATGGTCAAAATTAAGAATCAAACCGATTGATTATCAGGACAGCTATTACTACGCCGCCCCCAAAGACCACAAAGAAGGCCCACAAACCCTCGATGACGTAGACCCTAAACTCCTCGAAACATACGAAAAACTCGGCATCCCTTTGCGCGAACAAGAAATTCTCGCAGGCGTGCAACAACGCACACCCGTAGCCGTCGATGTCGTGTTCGATTCCGTATCCGTCGCCACAACCTTCAAAGAAAAACTCAGCGATGTCGGCGTGATTTTCTGCTCAATCTCCGAGGCTATCCAAAAACACCCGGATCTTGTAAAGAAATATATGGGCAGTGTCGTCCCGCCCGCCGATAACAAACACTCCTGTTTGAACTCCGCAGTCTTTACCGACGGCTCATTCGTCTATATCCCGCCGGGTGTTCGCTGCCCTATGGAGCTTTCAACCTATTTCCGAATCAATGAACTCAATACCGGTCAATTCGAACGTACATTGATTATAGCGGATAAGGGATCGTATGTTTCCTATCTTGAAGGGTGCACCGCCCCCATGCGCGATGAGAATCAGCTCCACGCCGCCGTGGTTGAACTCATCGCCCTCGATGATGCGGAGATCAAATACTCCACCGTTCAAAACTGGTATCCGGGTGATTTTGAAACAGGCATGGGAGGCATTTATAATTTCGTGACCAAACGCGGAATCTGCGAAGGCCGCAATTCAAAAATCTCATGGACACAGGTCGAAACAGGCTCCGCCATCACGTGGAAATACCCCTCCTGTATATTGAAAGGCGATAACTCTCAAGGCGAATTCTACTCCGTCGCCATCACCAATGGCCGCCAGCAAGCCGACACCGGCACAAAAATGATCCATATCGGTAAAAACACCAAAAGCCGCATCATCTCTAAGGGAATCAGCGCCGGAAAAAGCGACAACACCTATCGCGGCCTCGTGAAAATCATGCCCAAAGCAGAAGGCGCGCGAAACTTCACCGTATGCGACTCTCTTCTGATCGGCGATCAGTGCGGCGCGCATACCGTGCCGTATATAGAAAGCAGAAATAAAAGCGCAAATCTGGAGCATGAAGCTACAACCTCAAAAATATCTGAAGACCAGATGTTCTATTGCATGCAGCGCGGCCTTTCAGAAGAAGAAGCCCTCGCCCTCATCGTTAATGGCTTTGCCCGCGAAGTCATGCAGCATTTGCCCATGGAATTCGCCGTTGAGGCACAAAAACTGATCGGCATTTCTCTGGAAGGCAGCGTCGGCTGATAAAGTTATAAACCATCTCTAGAGCCTCCGCTTAAAACAGTGTATGATAAAAAATGAACATACCGTTTCAGGGAGACCTCAATGAAAGATTATTTAAACCATGCCGCCGAACTTGTGAACGCAGACCCTTTCCTGCTCTTTTTCGGGACGTTTTATATTGTCCTCGGCCTCTCAATTTTTCTCGCGGCAAAACACTGGCAAGACTTCATCAAACTTTTCATTGAAAACGATTCCTTAAGCCTCGTGATCGGAATCATGACTCTTCCAATTTCTCTATTCGTTGTATTTTTCTATGATAATTGGGAGACCCTGGCTTCAACCATTCTTATGGTTCTGGGCTATATAGGGCTTGCCAAAGCCCTGATTTTACTGCTGCGCCCCAGTATTATCCAAAATTTTTTAAACAGAGGCATGATCCAGAAATATCTTTGGCTGGACGGAATCTCAGGGATTATCCTCGGCGCGGCTATGCTTTTGCTTTAGGCACAGGCACTTTCCAATAGAAACGATCGAGCGTATTAAAACGCTTGGTCAAATTTTTCTTAAACCCCGCCCAGCCAAGAAACTGACCTTGATGGCTTGTCGCGGCAATATAAAGTTCGACCAATAGCAAATTACTTTGCCAACTCACCATGCTCTGCAACGCCCGCATCGTATAGGGGTTCATGGTTTCGTAATCCAGAAAAAATTTGAACGTTAAATTGACATGCACAAAGGCAAAGGTCATCGCATAGCTTCTCATCATCCAGCGCCTGTGCGTCACCCAATTTTTATGCCGCGCCGCCATATAGGCGAAATAGGTTGTCAAAAACCATATAACAGCCATCGACCCGAAACCGATATGCGCCAGAGGAGCCACCTGATTATGCACCGCCAGCGGATAAACCGTTAAGGCCCCATACGCACAGCCAATCACATAAATTTTTCCCAAAAACCGGTGCAGCTTCAGATTATTTTGCCGAAGCGTAGAATGAAACATCCACGGCCCGATCATCAACGCCGGAAACGAAAACGCAATATGCGAATACAACAATAAATTATTATAAAGATTGGTTTGAAAAACCATGCTCGGCGTATGGTAAACATTGCTAAACATTGTCAAATCAAACAAAAACATCAACGGTAAAAACGCAACCAGTAACGTGCAGACCGTCACCAGAGTCCATAAAAACCCTTGCGATTCTATATGATAAAAAACGCGGCTAAAATAACGATCAATTTTATGAAGAAATGATAACACTGGTAAAAATCCTCTAATCCCAATTCTTTCAAAAAATGACCAATATGGCTATTTATTATTCCGGTTCTCGGACTATTTCTATACAGGACAATTTTAGTACGAAAAGGGTTGTGCTTTGCCGCAATTTTCGCCATTATCCCGCTACAATGCTTTATAAAACATAGAGAAGAATATGATTAGAATAAAAGATCTTCGAGCCACAGTAGAAACCGATGAAGGCCAGATAGAAATCCTGAAAGGGATTACATTGGATATCCCTGACGGTGAAGTGCACGCTATCATGGGGCCAAACGGTAGCGGTAAATCGACCCTCTCATATGTTCTGGCTGGCCGCGAGGAATACGAAGTCACGGGCGGAAGCGCGGAGCTTAACGGCGAAGATTTACTCGACATGGAACCCGAAGAGCGCGCCGCCGCCGGGCTTTTTCTCGCCTTCCAATACCCTGTTGAAATTCCGGGTGTCAATATGAGCACCTTCCTCAAAACCTCGATCAATTCCATCCGCAAGCAGCGCGGTGAAGACGAACTCGATGCTCTGGCGATGCTCAAACTCATCAAACAAAAATGTGCCGAGCTCGGGATCAAGGACGATATGATGAAACGCGCTGTGAATGTTGGCTTTTCTGGCGGAGAGAAAAAACGCAACGAAGTCCTGCAAATGGCAATGCTGGAGCCAAAATTCTGCGTCCTCGATGAAACCGATAGCGGCCTTGATATCGACGCCCTCAAAATCGTCGCTGACGGTGTCAACGCGATGCGCGATGAAAAGCGGTCTTTCCTTGTGATTACGCATTATCAACGCTTGCTGGATTACATCAAGCCCGACGTCGTGCATGTTCTAGCGGGCGGTAAAATCATCAAAACCGGCGGGCCGGAGCTCGCACTTGAACTGGAAGAAAAAGGCTACGCCGATATGATCGGGGAGGCCGCATAAACAATGCCTAAGGCTCTGCAAATCGATAACCTGCCTTCGCCCAAGGTTGAAGAATGGAAATTCACCAATCTTCCCCGCGCGCTGCCTGCGAACCTTGTTCTGGCCGATGCGCCGGAGGAGATAGTTATCCACAAAAACCGTGGACAAATCTGTGCGCAGATTGAGGATATACTGTTTACAGGCGCCGATGGCATGCACGCACAGCCGCGCTTGAAGATCGTGCTGGAGGAGGGGGCGGAATTAACCATCATCGAACGTCATAATGGCGACGGGCAGTATTGGAAAAATATGACCACCGAAATCGAAATCGGAGCGGGCGCAATCCTTCACCATATCCGCCTTAATCATGACTCTCTAGCGGCCGTCCAAACCAACATGGTGCATATCACCGCCGCAAAAGACTCGGTCTATAACGGCTTCAGCCTCAATATGGGCGGCAAGCTCACCCGCCATGAAATTCATGCCGAAATTCAAGGGGCGGGCTTAGAACTATCCCTCAATGGCATCAATCTCCTGAACTGCGAGCAACACGGCGACACCACCATTGTGATCGAACACCAGGCCCCGAATTGCAAATCTAACCAGTTTTATCGGACGCTTCTCGACGATAAAGCCCGCGGCGTATTCCAGGGCAAGGTGCATGTGCACAAGGTGGCGCAAAAAACCGATGGTTATCAGCTTTCCAATACATTGCTGCTTTCCCCGAATGCGGAGATGGACACTAAGCCGGAGCTGGAAATCTATGCCGATGATGTAAAATGCTCGCATGGCGCTACAACGGGGCAGCTTGACGAGGAACCTCTGTTTTATCTTCGTCAGCGCGGCCTTTCCGAAGCGCAAGCGCGCCTTCTCCTTGTGCAGGCCTTTGTGGATGAGGTGGTGGATAAAGTCGAAAATGAAAGCATTCAGAGCGAAATACGGGAGGTCACCTCATCATGGCTGTCCAGCGCGCTGCAAAAATAAACTCTATGGCCGACATTCGCGCCGATTTCCCCGTTCTGCAAACGCAAATGAACGGACAGCCGCTGGCCTTCCTCGATAGCGCCGCCAGCGCGCAAAAACCGCAAATTGTAATTAATGCCATGAATGCGGTTCTTGAAAGCGGTTATTCCAATATCCACCGCGGTCTTTATCGCATTTCACAAGACTTAACTGCTGATTTCGAAGCTGTTCGCGCGAAAATCGCCGCTTTTATCGGCGCAAAGTCCGAAAAAGAGATCGTTTTCACGAAAAACGCCACCGAAAGTATCAATTTAATTGCCCAAAGCTGGGGCAGGGCGCATTTAAAACCCGCGGATGAGATCATCCTCACCGAAATGGAACACCATGCCAATATCGTGCCTTGGCAGCTCCTCGCCGCGGAAATCGGTTTTAAAATTAAAACTGTTCCCGTTCTTGAAAACGGCACCCTGGACTTAAGTTTATTGCCATCCTTACTCACTGATAAAACTAAGTTTTTTGGACTTATCCACATATCAAACGCCTTGGGTGTGATTAACCCTGTGGATAAAATTATCAGGCACGTACGGGCATTTAACCCCGATATTAAAATCTTGATCGATGGCTCTCAAGGTGTTGTGCATAGCCCTGTGAATGTTTCCGCGATGGACGCAGATTTCTTTTGTTTTACAGGGCATAAGCTCTATGGCCCGTCCGGCATTGGCGCGCTGTACGTGCGCGCAAATATCGCCGAAACCATGCCCCCTTTCCTCGGCGGCGGCGATATGATCGAACGCGTCAGCTTCGACGGCACAACATTTAAACCCCCGCCCTATCGTTTCGAAGCAGGAACCCCGCCGATCGTTGAGGTCATCGGCCTCGGCGCGGCGATAGACTACATCTCTACAATCGGCTTCGATCATATCGTGCAGCATGAAAACACCCTGCGTGATTACGGTCACGCAGCCCTCAGCGAAATAGACGGCCTTAAGCTTTACGGCGCAAGCCCCGATAAAATAGGCATCTTCAGCTTCACGCTTGAGGGCATCCACCATAGCGATATCGGCATGATCCTCGATCAATGCGGCGTCGCCGTGCGCGCAGGGCATCATTGCTGTATGCCTCTCATGCAGGCCTTGGGCATTGAGGGTACAATTCGTGCCTCGCTCGGGATATATTCCAATCAGGATGACATAGACAAATTGGTGACTGGACTCAAAAAAGTGAAAGATTTATTCGGATGACCGCAGACCCTAAAAAGACCACGAAAGAGCCCTGCCTCCACGTTTATGATGAACTGGAGGAGCCGCCAAACGCCAATGTCCCGCGTGAACACCCGCTCTGGCCGGCCATGCTCGCCGCGCTTAAGGATATTTACGATCCTGAAATCCCCGTCAATGTTTATGAACTCGGCCTGATTTATTCCGTCACCATCTTCGATGTGTCCGATACGGTTGCCGATGTGGATATCAAAATGACCCTCACCTCTCCGGGCTGCCCGGTGGCGCAGGAAATGCCGGGCTGGGTGCAGGGCGCAATTCTGCCGCTCGAAGGTGTCGGCGAAGTCGATGTGGAAATCATCTGGGAACCGACATGGAGCCCGGCCATGATGAGTGAAACCGCAAAAATGCAACTGAATATGTTCTCCTGATGCAGATGGATATCAAAATTACCGATAAAGCCGCCGCGCAGATAAACGCGCTGATCGCCAAAGCTCCCGAAGGCACGCTTGGCGTGCGCCTCAACGTCAAGGCGACGGGCTGCTCAGGCAACTCCTATAAAATGGAATACGCCAGTGACAAGATAGAATTGGATGATCTGATTGAAAATAACGGCGCGCGCATCTTTGTTCCGAAAATATTTTCATGGATGCTCATCAACTCTACGATTGATTACATCACCGATGATCTCGGCAATTCGCGTTTTGATTTTATAAATCCAAATGAAATCAGCAGATGTGGATGCGGTGAGAGTTTTCAGGTGCAGCCTAAAAACTAGACTACCAGCAATCGCCTTCGCCGCGCGCACCGCCAAGGCCCTGATTAAAATCTTTCCACGCCTGGTTTTGCGGTTTTTTCACCATCGAAGAACTGAGTGCCCAGTCAATCGGAAACCAGCGCGGACGAGTGGACGAACTCACAGCCGCAACATTGGATGGCCGACAAAAACCATTACTAATGCCTCCTATCTCTTGTGAAGGCGGTATTCCAGCCATTGCGCCCATTATTCGTCTTCCTTTACATTCAGTTTATAACGGTTCGCCAAATGCTGAACCATATTCTCCATCGGCTTTCCGTTTCGGTAGTCGCTATAAATCTGCCCGAAACCGGCCTTCTTGAAACGCCGCAAAATATTGTCATACCCCGCTTCATTTAACTCATCTACTATTGTACAGAGTTTCAGCAAAATATCCAAATTTCGCGCCATATTGGCATCGTGAAAGGCCGTTTTATCCTCCAGAATATCCCCCCGATCCTGCTCCAGATATTGCAGTTCGATATCCCGCAAGACAGAGGCAATCGAAAGCACCTGATAGGGGCTGTACGTGTTGACATTCTCTGGTGCGATCACATAGCCGCGCTGCGTGTCCGGTGCAAAACAATCAAAGCCGATACCGGATATAAATTTGATTTCACCGCCATAAAATTTAACAGTATCCAGCAATCTCTTGCCTTCCTTTGATTGCTCCAGAATATCAAAATTCTGTTGCAACAATTCCTTTTCATGCGGATGGTCAAGATCTAGCGGCGCATGTGTTCGTGTCCCCTCCATGAGGGGAATATGCACCGGCGATAAAATATTAATCTCACCCGTTTTCATCACCTGTACGTGTCCCTGCACGGTTTCTCCATTATAAAGAACCGGCATAATAATATAAAAACACAAATCCTCTTCTGACTCCTGAACGCTCAAATCACAATGAAAAGCCAAAACATTAAAATGATGCCGCATCGCACTCGCGCCGGAATAAGGGGATTTGTTGGGATGCGTAATAAATGTAACTTTCCGATACGGATCAAAAGCGACATCACTGTGAAATGCGATATATTCCATCACATTCTCAAGCGTCAGGCGCAGAGCCCCTTGCTTGATCATCAGCTCAATCGGATGCTCTGACCCATCAAGATAATAATGCTCCTCGCCATTGCTCACGTAATTGAGGCAGAAATAGGGAAAGGTTGCTTTATTCTGCAGTGAATATTGCTGGAAACCGTCAAAAAACAGCATATTACGTGCCCATAGTTCATATGATTTGCCGGTAAACAAATCAGCAAATTTCAAATCCCTAACGTCTTCAATGAATTTTTTCGTGCTGTACGTGTCAAGTTCACGCCAATCTGGGCTGTCTTCGGCAATCATGGTGGGGTCTTTCAATTCCGATAGCCTAATTTACAACAAAATAAGGAAATTACGCAGCATTTTGTGCGGCAACCGCCGTATTTTTTGCCTCAAGCGCAACTTCGATTACCCGCTCATCCGCTCCAGCCTCATAGGGCAGGGTGCTCAGAACCCGCTTCCACGCTTTCGCGCCTTGCTGATGCGCATAAAGACCAAGAATATGGCGCGTAATCGATTTCACAGGCGTGCCGTGTTCCTGAAACTGCGCCTTCGCATAAGGAATCATGGCGCGCGCAATGCTTTCACGGTCTAAAAGATCGCTATGACCAAAGATATTCTCCTCGATTTCAGCAAGAAAATAGGGGTTGGAATAGGCTTCTCGCCCGATCATCGCCCCATCCAGAGTTTTGATCGCGCCCTTTAAGCCATCTATATCGGTGATCCCGCCATTCAGAATAATCCGAAGCTCGGGATATTTATCCTTAATCGCCTGTACGCGTTCATAATCCAGCGGCGGAACCTCGCGATTTTGTTTGGGGCTAAGCCCTTTAAGCCACGCTTTTCGTGCATGAATAATAAAAGTTACGCACCCTTTATCCGCAGATTTACCCACAAACCTATCCAAAAATTCAAAATCATCCTGCGCGTCAACACCAATCCGGCATTTTACGGTGACGGGAATATTCACGGCTTTGACCATGGCATCCACACAATCTGCAACATGATCCGGCTCCGTCATTAAACACGCGCCAAACGCGCCTTTTTGCACCCGATCTGACGGGCAGCCGCAATTCAGATTAATCTCGTCATACCCATGCGCCGCGCCCATTTCCGCGCAGCGCGCCAAATCGGCCACGTCCGATCCACCAAGCTGCAACGCCACTGGATGCTCCGCCTCATCAAACCGCAGGAAACGCTCCGCATCGCCGTTCAGGAGAGCCCCCGTCGTCACCATCTCGGTATAAAGCTTCGCATGAGGCGAGATCAGGCGATGAAAATACCGGCAATGCCGATCCGTCCAATCCATCATCGGCGCAACCGAAATCTCGCGCGTAAAGTCTTTGTGCTTGGTGCTCATATTTGCTTATATAAAGCATGTTAAAATTTTTTGTATTCTTTTTACTGCTTCTTTGCCCCTTCGCGCCCGCCGCAAGCGCAAAAGACTCCCCCTCTGCCTTCCGCGTAACCGAACTCCCGCTGCCCCGCTTTGTGTCGACGCGCTCCGATGAGGTCTATGTCCGAAGCGGTCCGGGGCAGAAATACCCGATCAAATGGATATATAAAAAAGCCAATCTCCCTGTTGAAATCATCCTTGAATATGATAACTGGCGAAAAATAAAAGATTTTGATGGTGATACAGGCTGGGTGCATAAGTCCCTCTTAACGGGTAAACGCACCGCTTTTATATCCGCAGAAACCGACATCTATCTTCACAAAAAACCAAATAATAACAGCGATTTATTGGCAAAGCTTGAACCAAAAGCTTTGCTCCGTATCGACGCGTGCGAAAGCGGCTGGTGCAAAGTCAACGCCTCTGGCTATAAAGGATGGATCGAACAAAAGTTTTTATGGGGTGTTTACGCCGCCGAAGAATTCGACTAAATTGAATATAGCGTTGATTCACAACGTTATTCACATTGTTATCCACAAACCCTGCCTCAAAGCACCTGAAACCCCTCTGGTGAAAATCATATGTTTGCATTGACCAATAAGCCCGATATGGGCGCAAGGCTGTATTCCGGTTTGATCGAACTCGCCACCGAGGGCGGGCGCGGCACGGACGCAATGAAAGTCATCCAGCATATCGCAGGCGTGCTCGTGGAAACCTATCTGGTGTTTGATGAACCTGATAAAGCGATGCAAGCCAGCTTCCAGCAGCTTTTCGCTGCTCTGAACGCCGAGCCGTTCGACGGCCCGTTGCCGCTTCTTACACTACCCCCCGCCCATCTGATTGATTCTGAAACCGAACGTGGCCGCCAGGCCGCCCGCGTCTTCTTCGAAGAATGGCTCGATTGCGCCTTTGAATTCCATCACCTCATATTGGTGATTGTGCAAAACATCCTCGTCAGCTGGGAGGACGAAGGCCAATCCCGCGAGGAATCGCTGCGCTTGCTGGTGGAGTGTACGCATCAATGCATGGCCTACGAAATCGCCGCCCAAGAGCTTTGCGATGTTGTGATCGACAAAAAAGTATCCTACGAAGGGTGGTCACTCGCCGATTGCATTGCGTCTTTAAGCGCAGTCGCAGGCCGCCGCCTCGCGCTGTCCCTCAATTCCGACACCTGCGCGATCTTTCGCGGCGGGCAGCTGCCCGAAAATCTAGACTGCGTTGTTTTTGTGATGACCCAGGAAGCCGTGCGCCTCGGCGTCCCTGCGGGGTCTGACTGGCGTTTCGGCCTTGCCGCCAATGATATGCCGATCAACGCCCCGCTTGACCTCGTTTATGGCATAGAGCCTTATTGCCAGTCTTTCTTCGAAGTGATCAAAATGAAGAATCAGTACATGCAATCTGTTGCTTGCGCCAAGGCAGCAGGGCGTATGCTTGCGGTTGCCGCCGGTGGAGAACTTCCCGAGATCGAACCCGCCATCGCCAAACCACTGGCCATGGCCGCAATGACCGAAACCTATAAATCCGTTTGTATGGAACACGCGATAGTTTCCGTCTAACCGGGCTTGCGCCGCCCCGTGAATCCCCCTATAAACCTATTGAAACGCTTCAATAAACTATAGGAATTTCGATGACCTCCAATCTCCACGCGGGCCAGCAAAAATCCAGCTATTCATATGAAGACATTATCCAGTGCGGCGAAGGCAAACTTTTTGGCAAGGGGAATGCCCTCCTGCCGCTCCCGCCGATGCTGATGTTCGATCGCATAACGCAGATCAATAATGATGGCGGTGCCCATGGCAAAGGGCAGGTCGTCGCTGAATTCGATATCAAACCCGACCTCTGGTTTTTCCAGTGCCACTTTAAAGGCGATCCTGTTATGCCGGGATGTCTGGGGCTTGATGCGCTCTGGCAGCTCACAGGATTTTATTTGGGCTGGACGGGTGCCGAAGGGTCTGGCCGCGCCATCGGCTTGGGCGAACTTAAATTGACCGAACAAATCCTCCCCACGGCCAAACAAGTCAAATACACCGTCGATATCAAACGGTTCATCAATCGCAAATTGGTTCTGGGCGTCGCCGATGGCCGCGTCGAGGTTGATGGCGTGCTGGCCTGCGAAGTCACCGACATGAAGGTTGGATTGTTCGATAATTCTGCTGCGAAGGAAGGCTAAGACTATGCGCCGCGTTGTTGTTACTGGGATCGGCATAATTTCCTGTATTGGAAACAGCCAGGATGAAGTTCTGGAAAGCCTGAAAGCCGGCAAATCAGGGATTACGGCTTCAGCGGAATATGCCGAAATGGGCTTTCGCTCGCAAGTTCACGGCAAGCCGAATGTGAACCTCGAAGAACTCATCGACAAACGCCTATGGCGCTTTATGGGCGATGCGGCGGGATACGTACATCTGTCTATGGAGCAAGCCATCAAGGATTCAGGCCTGCCCGAAGATATGGTTTCAAACGAACGTACAGGCATCATAGTTGGCTCTGGCGGCCCGTCTACCCGCGCGCAAGTCGCCGCCGCAGATATCACCCGTGAAAAAGGCCCTAAACGGGTTGGTCCATTTGCGGTGCCAAAGGCCATGTGCTCCACAACCTCGGCCACAGCCTCGACCAATTTCAAAATCAAAGGCGTGAACTATACAATTTCATCGGCATGCTCAACGTCTTCCCATTGTATAGGCAACGCCGCAGAGCTTATCCAATGGGGCAAGCAAGACATAATGTTCGCAGGGGGCGGTGAGGAGTTGGACTGGACACTCTCCGTTCTCTTCGACGCTATGGGCGCGATGAGCAGCAAATATAATGACACGCCTACCAAGGCTGCCCGCGCCTATGACGCAAATCGTGACGGCTTCGTTATTTCCGGCGGCGGCGGCATTCTGGTGCTGGAAGAGCTTGAACACGCCAAAGCCAGAGGCGCAAAAATCTATGGCGAAATCACTGGCTACGGGGCAACCTCGGATGGCTATGATATGGTCGCGCCAAGCGGTGAGGGCGGCAAGCGCGCAATGCTCAAGGCTCTTGAAACCGCCAAGGATAAAGTCACTTATATCAACACCCACGGCACTTCAACGCCCGTCGGTGATATCGGTGAGCTTGATGCCATCCGCGAAGTCTTCGCAGGAAAAGACATTCCGTATATCAGCGCGACAAAGTCGATGACAGGGCACTCCCTCGGCGCCACGGGTGTGCAGGAGGCAATTTACTGCCTGCTGATGATGAAAAATAATTTCGTCGCCCCGTCTATAAATATCGAGAACATGGACGAAGGTGCAGCGGGTATGCCCATCGCCACATCACGCATCGATAACGTTGCGCATGACACCATAATTTCAAACAGCTTCGGCTTTGGCGGAACCAACTGCTCCCTCGCCATGAGCGTATATAAGGACTAAACATGACAAATTTAATGGCGGGAAAACGCGGCCTTATAATGGGCGTTGCCAATGAAAAATCAATCGCATGGGGCATGGCCAAAACCTTGCACGAGGCAGGCGCGGAAATGGCCTTCACCTACCAAGGCGATGCATTCGGTAAGCGTGTAAAGCCTCTGGCTGCAAGCCTCGGCTCCGATATCCTCATTGATTGCGACGTCACCAGCGAAGCGGATCTGGACAAGGTTTTTGATATATTAAAAGATAAATGGGGCGAAATTGATTTCGTTATCCACGCTATCGCCTATTCTGATAAAAACGAACTTCAGGGACGTTATGTGGATACCACCCTCGAAAATTTCCTCAAAACCATGCATATCTCATGCTATTCCTTCACCTCCGTCATGCGACGGGCGCGCAAGATCATGAAGCCGGGCGCAAGCGCAATAACGCTGTCCTATTATGGCGCCGAAAAAGTCATGCCGAATTATAACGTCATGGGCGTGGCCAAAGCCGCTCTGGAAGCCTCAACCCGCTACCTCGCCGCAGATCTCGGCCCTGAAGGCATCCGCGTCAACGCCATTTCTGCTGGGCCAATGCGCACACTCGCGGGCGCAGTGATCGGTGGGGCGCGCCGCACCTTTAAATATTCTGTTCAGACCTCGCCGCTCCGCCGCCCCGTGGAACTCGAAGAACTCGGCGGTAGCGCGCTCTACATGCTCTCGCATCTTTCAGGCGCAGTTACAGGCGAAGTGCATTATGTGGATTGCGGCTATCAAGCCATGGGCATGCCTGAACATAGCGAGCTTGATGAGATAAACGCGAGCGGTACTTAATGCACGCTGAAAATGCCATCCTGCAAAATATCAGGCGCATCCGTAAAAAAACCATCAACCCCCCAGCTTTGCAGCAATCGCGCCTGATCAGCCTCATTGATTGTATAAGCCAGTATAGGCTTCCCTAGCTGGCTTGCGGCCAGAGCCTGCTCACGGCTGCTTTCATTGCCATTAATGTTAATCGTTGAAACTTCCAGATATTTCGCAAATTCAGCCCAGTTTTCCGGCCATTCCGCTGGCAGAATAAGCCCGCGATGCCAGTCATGTGCCATCTCCAGCGCAGCCTCTAAAGATACATGCTGAAACGATGAAATCAGCAATTGATCATGGTCATCCCAAATCGTGGACAATATATCGAGCGCCACTTCAGCCGTTTCCCGCTCTAACCCGGGGCAGGGTTTAATCTCAAGATTGAGCCCCAAATCACGCTCCAGCAAAACATCGACGACTTCTTCGAGAGTAGGGATCTGCACACCATAAAACCCATCTGAAAACCAGCTCCCCGCATCCAGTTCCTTAAGCTCTTCCAGAGTAAAATCCTTAACGAAACCGCTGCCGTTCGTCGTGCGATCCAATGTTTCATCATGAAAAATAATCGGGACCTGATCTTTGGTTAGTTTAACATCCAGCTCCACCCATTCTACGCCCATATCGGCAGAGGTATGTATGCCCTCGATAGTATTTTCGGGCGCATAGGCGGCGCAGCCGCGATGACCAATAATTTTCGGGAGTTTTAATATCATATTTCAAACCACAACGCGCACAACGAACACTACGAAATTATTACAAAAACACGTTGTGATCGCAGTGTACGTTGTGGTTGTTGTTCTTTACGCTTCTTTACGAGGCTTTTCTTCAATCTCGATCTGCTCGCCGGTTTCCTGGTCAACGCGCTTCATGGAAAGTTTGATCTTGCCGCGATCGTCAATCCCAAGCAGAAGAACCTTAACAGCCTGACCCTCTTCGACAACATCAGTTGTGTTCGCGGTGCGTGCATCCTGAAGTTCAGAGATGTGAACAAGCCCGTCTTTCGCGCCCATAAAGTTCACAAACGCCCCGAAATCAACACATTTTACGACCTTTCCGTCGTAAACCGCGCCCACTTCTGGCTCATCCGTAAGGCCTTTAATCCACGCAACGGCGGCATCAATCGATTCCTGATTATTGGCGGCAACCTTGATCGTGCCGTCATCCTCAACATCCATTTTCACGCCTGTTGTTTCAGTAATCTCGCGGATCACTTTTCCGCCAGTCCCGATAACATCGCGGATTTTATCGACAGGAATCTTAAGCGATACAATTTGCGGCGCATTCGCATTCAGCTCGGAACGGCCTTCAGTCAAGGCCTTTGCCATTTCACCAAGAATATGAATGCGGCCTTCTTTCGCCTGATCCAGTGCAATTTTCATGATTTCCTCGGTAATCGAAGTAATCTTGATATCCATCTGCAGCGCAGTAATACCGTTTTCAGTCCCCGCAACTTTGAAATCCATGTCACCAAGGTGATCTTCATCACCCAAAATATCTGACAGAACCGCAAAGTCTTTGCCTTCCTTGATCAAACCCATCGCGATACCCGCAACAGGAGCTTTCAACGGCACGCCCGCATCCATAAGCGCAAGCGATGTCCCGCAAACGGTTGCCATAGAGCTTGAGCCGTTGGATTCGGTAATCTCGGACACTGTACGCATCGTGTAAGGGAAATCTTCCGCCGCAGGCAAAAGCGGACGAATTGCGCGCCACGCCAATTTACCATGCCCGATTTCGCGGCGTCCGGGAGGGCCCATACGGCCTGCTTCACCAACAGAATAGGGAGGGAAGTTATAATGCAGCATGAAACGCTCGCGGTATTCACCCTCAAGCGTATCCATGATCTGCTCGTCTTGACCAGTCCCCAAAGTCGCAACCACCAAAGCCTGTGTTTCGCCGCGCGTGAACAAGGCGCTGCCATGCGTGCGAGGCAATACGCCGACTTCGGAAATAATCGGACGGATTGTCTTCGTATCACGCTCGTCAATGCGCTTGCCTGTTTTCAAAATCGCGCCGCGCACAACATCCGCTTCCAATGATTTGAACTTGGCGGTCACAATTTTGCTGTCAATACCAGCCGCTTCATCCGTAAAGGCTTCAATCGCCGCATCACGCACCGCACCAACAGCAGCCTGACGCTCCAGCTTATCAAGAATGCCATAGGCCTTCTCAACATCCTTCGCGAATTTCGCCTTGATGTCTTTTTCAAGCTTAACAATTTCCTTCGGCGTTTCAGCAATATCCCACATATCCTTCGCAGCCATTTCCGCGAAATCAATGATACCGTCAATCACCGCCTGATAGGCCTTATGCCCCGCAGAAACCGCGCCCAGCATAATTTTCTCGGAAAGTTCCTGCGCTTCGGATTCAACCATAAGCACACCTTCTTTCGTTCCGGCAACAACCAGATCAAGATCGGTGTCCGCCACTTCATACATCGGCGGGTTAATCAGATATTCACCGTCCTTATAACAAACACGCACGCCAGCAATCGGCCCCATAAACGGAATACCTGAAATTGTGAGCGCCGCAGACGCGCCGATCATCGCAATCATGTCCGGATCGTTTTCAAGATCATGCGATACAACCGTCAAAACAACCTGCACCTCGTTCAGGAACCCTTTCGGGAACAGCGGACGAATAGGGCGGTCAATCAAACGGGATGTCAGTGTTTCTTTCTCTGAAGGGCGCGCTTCACGTTTAAAAAACCCGCCGGGAATTTTACCCGCCGCATAGGCCTTTTCCTGATAGTGAACGGAAAGCGGGAAGAAATCCTGCCCGGGTGCAACGCTTTTCGCTGCCGTCACCGCACAAAGTACGGATGTTTCGCCCATAGTGGCGATCACGCAGCCATCGGCCTGACGCGCAATTTTCCCTGTTTCCAGAGTAATTTTCTTTCCTGCAAAGTCGATTTCTTTGCGATAAACTTTAAACATAATTTATACCTTTCATTACATATATATATATATACAGGAAGCTGCGACCGCCATAACAGCATCACAACCTCTGTTTTTTAATTTATGGGAATTTGTGGGGTGGACAGTGAAACACAAAAAAACCCTGCGTTTAACAGTCAACCACACAGGTCTTCCCGAACAATGCCAATATTCATACAGGTTTCATCGCGAATGTCAAAGAGTAGTTTCTGTTAACCGCTTTCATTAAACATTGACTTATACCGACAATCCCTTAATTTGCAGTCGTGAAAAAGAGGAACCTCAGATGAAAAACACGCTCGTACTTCTCCGTCACGGCCAATCCGAATGGAACTTGGCCAATAAATTCACCGGCTTTCATGACGTAGACCTCACCGAAAACGGCGAAGCGGAAGCCAAATCCGCAGGACAAAAACTCTCCCAGGCGGGTATTACGTTCGATCAGGTCTTCACCAGCACCCAAACCCGCGCCAAGCGTACGGCGCGATTAGCATTGGAATCCGCAGGGCAGGGCGGGTTAATCGACACAATCATCGAACACCCCCATTTGCGTGAGCGCGATTACGGTGATCTCACAGGTCTGGATAAGGATGAAACCCGCGCCAAATATGGCAAGGATCAGGTTCACATCTGGCGCAGATCTTATGACACGCCTCCGCCGGGCGGCGAGTGCCTGAAAGACGTTGTCGAAAACCGCGTGCGCCCGTATTATGACGAAGCGATAAAGCCGCTTCTTAATCAGGGCAAAAATATCCTGATTGCCGCGCATGGCAATTCTCTGCGCGCCATGCTGATTATTCTCGGCGTTGAAACGCCGGAAACGATCAACGATGCCGAAATGCCTACAGGCGCGCCTCTGGTCTTTGAGCTTGAAGACGGAAAAATTACAAAACGCTACTTCCTCGAAGGATAAACAATAAAAAAAGCGGCCTATAAAAAGCCGCTTTTTAATTTTTATGCTTATTTTCCTTTTAATACAAAGAGCGTTTTGGCTGTATGAGGAGCGAAGAGCGTAGCGTAGTACAATCTAAGGTAGCGACTGAGCGACGCGATACAGACGAAACGATCGAAGTCTTTTAGCGGCGGATGCCAAGCTCGGCAATCAGCTTCGCGTAACGCTCTTCGTTTTTGCTCTTCAGGTAATCAAGCAGCTTACGACGTTTCGCAACCATCGCAAGAAGACCGCGGCGTGAGTGGAAGTCTTTCTTATGGCCTTGCATGTGCTCAGAAAGCTCGTTGATACGCTTAGTCAAAATAGCAACCTGAACTTCTGGCGAACCTGTATCACCTTTTTTTGTCGCGAATTTTTCAATTACGACGGCTTTGTTTTCTGCATTTAACGACATCATCTTTTCCTTTTCAAAAATATCCACCCTTGTCATTCCGAGCATCTGCGAGGAATCTTTTATACTTTTGACAAAGATCCCTCCGCCTAAGCGTTCGGGATGACGCAAGCGGGGTTATAGATTAAATACGCGAACGGGTCTGATATTCGGGCCATCACGTTCAACAATCGCCACTGGGGCATTTTGAAAAACCGCAAGAGCCATGCCTTGATCCTCAATCCCCGCATCAGATAATCTGATGAAATCGGGTCTGGCGATAAAGCCCACATCGTTCCCATTCTTCAACCTTGTTGTTTCCTGCTGCTTGAGGGTCAAAGCCGGGATATCGTCCAGCGGAGTCTCAATCGGCAGCAAGGCCGAATTCTGTGCAGTGTTATGGTCCATTTTGTCCAAGGTTTCAAGGAAAATCGCATTATCCGTTGTAAAAGGACCAACCGCGACCCGCTCCAGCTTCGAGACATACCCGCATGTGCCAAGCATTTCCCCCATATCACGGGCGATAGAGCGCACATATGTCCCTTTGCTGCATATCATTTCAAAAGATGTCTCCTGCATCGCCCCATATTCAATGCCCTCTTCTGGAGAGGGTGCACCATTCTTAAATTCCCCTCCCCCTTCAGGGGGAGGGTTAGGGTGGGGGCGTAAAGTCGAAAGAGAGGGTATAACCCTGAGGCTTTCCACATAAACCTGACGACTTTTTATCTCGAACTCCTCGCCGTCACGCGCCAAATCATACGCCCGCTCACCATTGATTTTCACAGCAGAAAAGCGCGGCGGCGTTTGCGTAATCTCGCCAATATAGGCGGGCAGGGCGGCTTCTATCGCCGCGCGAGCAGGGCGAATATCCGAACGCGCAATCACGGCGCCCTCGCGGTCATCGGTGCTGCGCGCCTCGCCCCATGCCACCACAAAGCGGTAAGTCTTATAACGGTCTTGCGTAAACGGAATAGTCTTCGTGGCCTCCCCCAACGCAATCGGCAGAATGCCCGCCGCCAGCGGATCAAGCGTGCCCGCATGCCCCGCCTTTTGCGCATCAAACAAACGGCGCACTTTGCCAACGGCTTGTGTGGATGTCATGCCCTCGGGCTTATACAGATTGACCCATCCGTCAACCTTCTGCCCTTTTTTATGGCGTCCCATATTTTGCTAATCCTCTTCGGGCGTATCGTCGGGAATGTGAACCCCGCGCAGCAACGCATCAATTTTCTGCGCCTCGTCGAAACTCTCGTCACGCACGAACATAACCTTCGGCGTAAACTTCATGCTCTGCTGCCGCCCGATTTCTTTTTGGAATACATGCGCTTCTTTATTCAGCGCAGGCAAAACCGTGTCCATATCTTCCCCGCCCAAAGACATCACATAGGCTTTGGCCAGTTTCAAATCCGGCGTGACCCGCACTTCCGCCACCGTCACGCCTTTAACATTGAGAAGTGCTTCGCTGCTGAAATGCCCGCGGCTCATGGTTTCCGCCAAGATATGCCGAAGCTGCTCGCCCACGCGAAGCTGTCGCTGTGAGGGCCCTTTATTTTGGGGTCTGTTGGGTTTCATGGCAAATCCTAATGCGGCTTGGTATTAATGAACAACCCGCGCTTCTTCGATAATTTCGAAACATTCGATCACATCGCCGGCCTTGATATCATCATAATTTTCAAACGCCATACCGCATTCGGTGCCTTCTTTCACTTCCGGCACTTCGTCTTTGAAGCGTTGAAGCGTCTTGAGACGACCTTCATGAATAACAACATCATCACGAAGCAAACGAACACCGGAACCGCGCTTAACAACGCCCACAGTCACTTCACAACCGGCCACTTTACCGACCTTGGTGATGTTGAAGACCTCTTTAATCACGGCATTGCCGATATATTCTTCACGCTGCGTTGGCGCAAGCATACCCGTCAGAACAGCCTTAGCATCATCAATCACGTCATAGATTACGTTATAATAACGGATATCCACGCCTTCTTTGCTGGCCAAATCACGCGCCTGCGCATTCGCACGCACATTAAACCCAA
This sequence comes from uncultured Micavibrio sp., assembly GCA_964350435.1. Classification (GTDB taxonomy): domain Bacteria; phylum Pseudomonadota; class Alphaproteobacteria; order Micavibrionales; family Micavibrionaceae; genus TMED27. The sequence goes on along the minus strand of CAYGJS010000018.1, from coordinate 5,229 downwards.
TGATAATGCCGTTCGATGCCCGCGCCAATTTCACATCAGTCTCGGTAATCCCGCCAACACCCTGATGCAAAACTTGAATCACGATATCATCGTTTTCTTCAACCATTTTCTCGAAAGACCCAAGGATCGCTTCAACCGACCCATGCACATCACCTTTCACAATAACGGGCAGTGAAGTTTTTTCGCCCGTTTCCCGCGCCAGCAAAAGATCATCAATGGTTGTGCGTCCGGCCATCGCTTTCGTGGACTGCAGTTCGCGTTTTTTACGTTGCCGATAGCTGGCGATTTCACGAACCTTTGCCTCATCATTCAATACACTAAAGACATCCCCCGATTCTGCAACGCCATTGGCACCCAAAACCTCTACGGGTTGCCCCAAGCTTGCCTCTGTTACGCTCTCGCCTTTGTCATTAATCAACGCGCGAACCTTCCCGTACTCCGCGCCGGCCACAAAAATATCGCCGACCTTAAGATGACCGTTTTGGATCAGCACGGTCGCGACAGGTCCACGACCTTTTTCAAGCTTGGATTCAATCACAACGCCCTGCGCTTCGCGCTTTGGATTGCCCTTAAGCTCCAGCAATTCCGCCTGCAGCGCAATCGCCTCCACCAAGCCTTCAAGATTCGTACCATGCTTGGCAGAAATCTCAACCGCTTGCACATCACCGGAAAGTTCCTCCACCACAACTTCATATTGAAGCAGCTCGGTTTTGACTTTCATTGGGTCAGCCTCAGGCAGGTCAATTTTGTTGACAGCAATAATAATCGGCACATTCGCCGCCTGCGCATGGCGGATAGCCTCCACCGTTTGCGGCATGACGCTGTCAACCGCAGACACCACAATCACGACAATATCTGTCACATGCGCGCCCCGCGCCCGCATTTCAGAAAACGCGGAGTGACCAGGTGTATCAAGAAACGTAATCTTCGCCCCGGATTTAACCGTAACCTGGTATGCGCCAATATGCTGGGTAATGCCGCCAGCCTCGCCCGACACAACATTCGTATTACGAAGCGCATCCAAAAGTGATGTCTTACCATGGTCAACGTGACCCATAATCGTCACAACAGGCGCGCGTGGCAACAAATCTTCAGGCGCATCATCGGTGATATCCAGCGCGTCTTCAACATCGGCGTCTGTAACCCGCTTGATCTTGTGCCCGAATTCGGTAATCACAAGCTCGGCCGTATCCGCATCAATGCTCTGCGTAACAGTCGCCATAACCCCAAGCCCCATAAGGGCTTTAACAACTTCGCCCGTAGGCTCGGTCATACGGTTGGCAAGTTCTGCTACGGTAATAACCTCTGGCACAATCACTTCACGGAAAACTTTTTGTGCATCAACCTTGGGCCCTTGCGCCGCCAAACGGGCCTTTTCACGCGCCCGCTTCTGCGCGGCCAAAGATTGGCTGCGATCACGCTCATAATCACGGTTCAAAGCCTGCGTCACGGTAATGCGGCCACCGCGTCGATTGTCGTCGGTTTTTTGCGGAGCCTTCGGCGAGGCTTTCTTTAACTTATCGCGGTAACTTTCTTCGCTCTCATCATCGCCTTTCGTGATAACGCGGCGCACCGGTTGCGGTGCATCCGGATCAAACGGAAGAGCCGGCGCATTGGCATTTAACTCATCAATCTTGGCTTTTTCTTCTTGCTCGATCTTACGAAGTTCCTCCAGCTCCTTCTCACGGGCACTTTGCTGAACGTCTTTGGCTTCTTCTTGTTCTTTTTTCTTATCTTCAATCGTCACGCGGCGTTTCGGCAGAGCGCTCTTGCTCTTGCCGCCATCATCCGCCATGGCACGTTTTAAGGCTTCGGCGCGGGCTTCACGCTCCGCAGAACTCAAAGCATCGTCCTTGGGGGCAGGGGCTCTCCCCGCCGGAGCCACAGGAGCGCGTTTGCGGCGCACTTCAACCGCCACTGTGCCCGGCGCAGCAGAGCGTGGCGCAGACCCTAAGGCCGCACCTTTTCCAAGGCTCAAAGTCCCACCGAGGCTGAGGGTTTTCTTTCCCTTATTCTCTTCGGCTTTGTCTTCTTGTTTATCTTTTGCTTCGTTCATTACGTCCCTTAAAGGTTAGAATGCATTGTTATACACGCCGCCAGACATAACGTCAAAGCCGCGCGCGGGTTTTTCTGATTTATAAAAATATATGCTGGAAGGTTTTACAATAAAAACAGCCGTGCCCCGCGCCCATTTTGCGGCGCGTTTAACAAGATCTTTAAAAAGTTCTGTGTGCTTATACACGTTTGTCTTAATACTCCTAACATTGCTTTACGCTGCGTTTTCGGCTTGGCTTTCGCCCGCCTCATCAGCTTGCTCAGCAGCCGCAGCGTCCGCTGCCGCCTTCGCATCTTCCTCTTCGAACCAGTGCGCCCGTGCGCCCATGATCACGGTATTGGCATCTTTCATGGTGATTTGCCCCTCGCCCAATAGTTCAACCAGCTCATCCGCCGCCAAGTCCGCCAAATCATCACGTGTTTTGATTTCACCTTCGCCGAGTTTGAGAATCTGTGAAGATTTCAAACCTTCAACGCTCATCAGATCATCAGCAATGCCAAGCTCTTTCTGCTTCGCCTTAAGTTCCGCTTGCTTTGCATCCAGGAAAGCAATCGCACGATTTTGAAGTTCGGTCGCGATTTCTTCTTCGAAACCTTCAATTTGCATCAATTCATCAATCGGTGTTTCGATGATTTCTTCAACGCTCGTAAATCCTTCGGCAACAAGAAGATGCGCAATCACGTCATCCACATCCATGGCTTCCATGAACAATGTTGAACGCACTTTGAATTCCTCGGCGCGGCGCTCGGATTCTTCAGCCTCGGTCATGATATCGATATCCCAACCCGACAGCATGGACGCCAAGCGTACATTCTGTCCGCGGCGGCCAATCGCCAATGAGAGCTGATCGTCAGGCACAACAACATCCATACGCTGCTTGTCTTCATCCAGAACAACCTTAGTCACCATGGCGGGCTGCAAAGCGTTCACCATGAAACTCGCTACATCATCAGACCACGGCACAATATCAATTTTTTCTCCGCCCAACTCGTTGACAACGGCCTGAACGCGGCTTCCACGCATACCAACGCACGCACCGACAGGGTCGATTGATCCATCACGAGAGGCAACAGCAATCTTCGCGCGGCTTCCCGCATCACGGGCCACGCCCTTGATCTCGATAATGCCGTCATAAATTTCCGGCACTTCCTGCGTAAACAATTTTGCCATAAATTCAGGGTGCGTACGCGAGAGAAAAATCTGCGGTCCGCGCTGCTCTTCACGTACCTCATAGATAATCGCGCGCACGCGGTCACCGGTTTTCAAATGCTCCCGCGGCAAACCTTCATCACGGCGCATAAGGGCTTCGGCGCGTCCGGAAATATCAATCGTGGCATTGCCGTATTCAACGCGCTTCACCACGCCGTTGATAACCTCACCGACCTTGTCTTTAAATTCCATGTACTGACGGGCACGCTCGGCCTCACGCACTTTTTGCATGATAACCTGCTTCGCGGTCTGCGCCGCAATCCGTCCGAAATCCAGAGGAGGGAGGACATCAATCAAAAACTCACCCACTTGCGCATCAGGCTTAATGCGCTGGGCTTGCGAAAGCGTAAGCTGCGCCACTTCATTTTCAATCTCGGCATCTTCCGCCATCACTTCGCGGTGACGCTCCATCGTGATCTGCCCGTTCTTGCGGTCGATCTTCGCGCGAATGTCCTGCTCGTGACCATATTTGGAACGCCCGGCTTTTTGAATAGCCTCTTCCATTGCTTCAATCACGATCTCACGATCAATATTCTTTTCGCGTGCCACATTGTCGGCTACCTGAAGCATTTCCATCTTTTATTCTCCTTATCTGGACTAGAAATTCTAAATTCTGTTTATTCTGCGCGTATCAAATTTTTGATAGATGGAAGTAAAAATTGTGCTGAGCCTAGCAAAAGCTAAGTTCAAGCAATTTTTACAATCAGATACAAAAATTTGTCGCGCCCTGTGGGTTTCAAATAAAGGCTCTATTTGCATCGCAAAATCAGAACTTACCATGGATACACATGGAAAAACCTGATTTTGCTCACATCTAAAGCCTTTATTTGAAACAGAATGAATCATAATTTTGAATTTCTAGTCCTAGTTTGCTGCTGTCTTTTTAATCAATTCGTCGGTTAATACAAGCTTTGCTTTCGTCAGTGACGAAAACGCTATTAAGGCCTCACCTTGATCGGTGGTGATTTTCACCATCTCGCCATCAAGCCCGCCCAATATGCCGCGAAATTTCCGCTGTCCGTTTTCGGCAGGGACATCGCTCTCCAGCTTCGCTTCCAGCCCTGCATATTTGGTAAAATCTTCCAAACGGGTCAAAAATCGATCAATCCCGGGGGAACTGACCTCAAGGCGGTAAGCCCCTTTAATTGGATCTTCAACATCAAACACGGCGGATAATGCGCGGGATATCTTCGCGGCGTCATCAACCCCGAGGCGACCCGTCGCCGGATCTTCCGCCATGACTTGCACGCTCTGCCCGCCATCATCGCTGATCGTTTTCACGCACACCAGCGCAAACCCCAGATCTTCGATCACAGGCTCAGCCAACTCAGTCAAAAATTGTTCCATCGGCGTTTGTTTCATTTTATTCCTATCAACGTCATTGCGAGGAGCGAAGCGACGCGGCAATCATAAAGTAAAAGATTGCTTCACTCGCGTTCGCAATGATAATTCGCAAAAACCCAACAAAAAGGGCGGGCCTCTTTTTTGAGCCCACCCATATCATAAGATCAGGTTGTTAAGAGTTTTATAGCCTTGCTTTTCCTAACATTCAAGCTTTTTTCTCAAAAAACAGATAACTCATTTTTTTAGCACCTTTCGCGCCTTTAACTTCATACGCAGTCGTGATCCAATCCTCCGGCGGCACGCGCCAATCCTCGGCGCAGCGCGCGCTCCAGATGAACGCGGGATGATTAAAGGTTTCGCTCACCATCCAATCCGCAAGATCAAGCACATCGGTGCTCATAATGAGTTTTCCTCTGGGTTTAAGAATACGTGCAAACACGTCCAGATTCTCGCCGCGAACAATCCGGCGTTTGTAATGCCGCTTCTTATGCCACGGGTCGGGGTTCAAAACATAAATTCCATCCAAACACGAATCCTCCAATGAATTGGCCACCATCATCGCATCATCCATATGCACGCGCACTCTACCTGCATCCCCGCGAAGGTGGGGATCCCCACCT
>CAYGJS010000017.1:34986-46424 GCA_964350435.1 uncultured Micavibrio sp. | reverse complement strand
GGCGGGGGGTCTTCGGATGCGGCCGCCGTGATATGGGGGCTATGTGAGTTGTGGGATATTCCGAAAACCAGCGAATTTCTGCCTTCTCTGATGCTGAAACTCGGCGCGGATGTGCCGGTATGTTTGGAATGCCAGAGCGCGCGCATTCGCGGGGTGGGCGAGAAAATTACGGGCGGTATTGATATAGCGGAGACCCCGGTGGTTTTGATTTATCCGGGAAAACCCTGCTCGACAGAAGATGTGTTTAAACATTTTGGTGGGGGTTTTGCCAAGGCTGCGCCGGAGCCTGCAGGACTTTCAAGTTTTAAAGGGCTGCTTTCATATCTTCGCGGTACCACGAATTCCCTCAGCCTTGCCGCCAGCGATCACGTGCCGGAAATCGAGAATGTTTTAAATATTTTGAACGCGGTGGAGGATTGTGCATTGGCGCGGATGACGGGATCGGGGTCGAGCTGTTTTGGGCTATTTAATACGATTGAACATGCTGAAACTGCGGCAGAGGATATTCAAAGAAAAAACCCGGATTGGTGGGTAAAAACCGGATGGCTGGGGCGGCCAGAGAGGTATTAGAGATTAAAGGCGGGAGCCTTGCGCCAATTCCTCATTGGAGAGCATATGTGTCAGCAGGCTCTGGGTGATGCGGCCATCGGCGTTTAGGCCGTTTTTGTTTTGATAACTGCGAACAGCATCATTGGTCAGCGGGCCAGAAATACCATCGGCGGGGCCGGGGTAAAGCCCGGCATTCATAAGATATTCCTGCACTTGCGCCGTTAGAAGCTGGGTCGAGTTTACTGCGCTCGCAAGGGGCTGGGGTGTTTCTTGTGAAACGGCGGTTGCGGCTTTTGGGGTTGCGGCTTTAGTGGTTGCGGCTTTTGGCCGCGGCGATGCCTCGGTCTTTTTCAAAACCTTCATGCTTTCGGCCAGTTTGTTTACATCATCCAGAGAAATATCGAGACTTTCAGCGAGTTGCTGAAGTGCTTGCTTGGCTTCGGGAGAGCCTTGATCGGCGGCCAGTTTATACCACATCAGAGCCTCATCGGGTTTTGCGTCACCCAGAAGGCCGTTTTCGTAGATCAAGCCCAGATTATAGGCGGCCTCCATGATATTATTTTGCGCGGCACTTTTGAAATATCCGCTGGCCTTTTCGGGATCATAAGGCACGCCGATCCCTTCGATATAAGCAATGCCGAGATTATATTGCGCTTCCGGGTGGCCAAGCTGGGCGGCGCGATCATACCATTTAATCGCTTTGTCCATATCCGGCTTCATGCCCAGCCCCTGGTGATTGAGCACGCCGAGATTATAGGCGGCATTGGCGACGCCCCGATCGGCGGCCTGTTCGAACCAGAAGGCGGCGCGCTCATAGTTTTGGGCAACGCCGCCATGGCCGGCCGTGTAGACTGCGGCCAGATCATGCTGGGCTTCGGGGACGCCCGCAAAGGCCTGGGTTTCTATATCCTTAATAACCCCCTTTAGAGAAGAATCGGCTGCCATCAGTTTAGAGAGGTTTTCATCGGCTATGGCGGGTTTTTCTGGAGCCGGCACCGTCTTCATCAAAGGCTGAGTGATCTCGGCTTCCGGTGTTGCTTGTTCCTCAAATGTTACGGGGGGAGCGGTTGCTTCTTCTGGCACAGAAGATGGCTCAAGATCATTGAGTGCCGCAGCCAGCGCGGCAGGATCCTCTTCCAGTAAACGCTCAAGCTGTTTTGTGTTATTGAGATCTATCGCGCCGAGATCATCCTGCGCCGAATCAATAGGGTTTGGCGCGGCCATATCCGTGGTGGTTTCTGCGTCTGCCGGGGGGGCCGGGTTTTCGCTATAGGCGGAGATGTCGGTCTCAACGCTCCAGTCTTTGCTCCCGTCTTTTTCGGGCCATGCTGCCTGAGGATCTGCGGAGGCCAGAGCGTTATCGGCTTGAGCGGGCGCATTTTCAAGAAAGCCCGCATTCTCGAAAACATCGAAATCAGGCATTTGCGGCTTTTGGACGTCGCTGATCATCAGCCCCGCGAGCAGCGCCATGACCACAAGCGCGGAGACGCCGATGGTTTGCGGCGTGTATATTTTTCTCCAGAATGAAGATTGAGGTTTGACGGCGGGTGCGCCGTGCTGCGCCTGTAGCGCGGCGAGTTGGGCAGCCATTTCTGCGCTGTCGGCATCGATATGGCCTGCTACGCCCTGATCGGTCAGAAGCACCATCGCCTTGGCGTTGAGAGAATCGCGGGTTTGCAGAACCGTTTCTTCTATCCGCTCAATCTTGCGCATGAACCTTGCGCGATCTTCGAGCGCTTTGTCCATTTTACGGGTCAGCTTGGCTTGCTGCGCAACGGTTTCATCGACTTTTTCGAGTAAATTTTCCTGAACCTGCTCTCCGTCACGCACGCGTTTGACCAGCATGGCGTAGTTTGTGACTTGCTCGGTGATTTTTCCAGCTTGGGATTTATGGGCGGCTTCCAGATTGGACTGGCGTTTGGACACCTGATCGCTCAGCGCTTTGGTCTGAGTGATTTCTTTTTTCAAACCCTCAAGATGTTTATCAGCGCGCGTGGTTTTGTCTTCCAGATCGAAGATCAGTTTGCGGGTGTTTTCGAGTTCTTTCAGCAAATCGGCAGAGCTCCCCTCTACGCCGCCTTTGGAGATTTTTTGCTGTAATGACAGGTAAGCGCGCTCGCTGCGGTCTGATTTTTCTTCCAGCCCCTCAATGACGCGGCGATACGCGTCGAGTTCCTCGCGCATCTGGTTGCGTTCATTTTGCGTGAGTTTAAGTTTTTCGTTCAGGGTTTTGAGGAGGGTCAGGATTTGCGTTTGCGTACCCAGCGATTGCGCCTGAAGGCCTGCTTTCAAGTTTTCGGCTTGTTGGGGGAGCGGGTTTGCGGCTTTGGTGGTTTTGAGCTTATCGCTGCCGGATGGCTTGTCATCAAAGCTTTGAAAAAAAACGCGGCCTTCGGATGTCCGTTTGAAACCCATAATAAACTCCCTTAATTTTACGCAAATAGAATCCTACGATATTCAATTTTGTAAAATCATGCCAAGAAAATCTCTGTTATGGATCAGAGTCTTCCACAGGCATATGAGTTTTAAGGGTTAAGCCTTAGCAGGGACGTCTTTGATCGACACCATTTTTGAGGCCTGCTCATCCCACAAATGAAGACCTGCGCATTTCAGGCTTTCGCGCAGGGTCAGGACATTGATTTTGCTTAAAGGCGGGCAATCATCCATGCATTGCTGGAGTTTATAATTGGGGATTTGGCTGCAGAGATGGTGGATATGGTGCAGGCCGATATTGCCGGTAAACCATTGCAAAACCCTGGGCATCACGAAGTAAGAACTGCCCATGAGGGCGGCTTCGTGGATGTTCCAGTTTTTTTGTTCTTGCCAATAGGCGTCTTCGAATTGATGCTGCACGTAAAACAGCCATGCGCCGATCCATGAGGTCAGGATCACCACAGGCACATATACAGCGACAAGTGCCGCAAAGCCAAGCGCATAAGACAATCCGCCATAAAACATAATAAGCGCAATGTTCGTGTACATGATGCTTTTCCAGATCGAGGACATAGAGAGGGTTTTGTAGTTTTCGTAGAAATTGGTGCCCTTATTGATCGGAATGCGCTGACCGATGAACACATAAAGCGGCGAGCCGAGTATGATCATGAAAAACGGATTACGGTAAACGCGATACCAGAATTGTTTACCGGGAGACATCGCCTGATATTCCGTCACCGTTATGGTGTCGATCGCGCCGATGCTGCGGCTATCGAGATTTCCTGAGGTCGCATGGTGCATATTGTGGGCGCGGCGCCAGAAATCATAGGGGGTAAAGGTTAGAAGACCGAGAAAACGCCCCAGCCATGTATTGGCCTTTTTTGAATTGAAGAATGACCCGTGGCCGCAATCATGCTGGAAAATAAAAATGCGGGTCAAAAGCCCGGCTGCAGGAACGGCGAGCAGCACCGTCAGGGCATATGAAATTTGAAGGCTGGCGAACATCAATGCAATCAAGCCGAAAAACAGGCCGAGCGTGGTGGACAGTTGATAGAGACTGCGCGCTGTATCTGCACCTTTATAGTTTTGACAATGCTTATTGATATCTTTGACGGATAAATCCGCTTGTGATTCTGTGTCTAATTGGGTTACAGCGGAAAGCTGAAAATCATATGGATGCATTCGCTGTGCTTTATCTTTTTGTTTCTAATCTATAAGTGTTCAAGACCCCCGCCTGTTTTGCAATCGAAAAAGTTGTTACAGTGCACAAACACTTTTGATTTCATTGCTAAAACTCTTTGATTTATAAGCGTTTATGAGTATAGCTATGGCCTTGTGAATAGTTTTGGAGTTTTTGACCTCGATGCCGCCCCCTCTTCTTCTCAGTGTTAAAGACGCCATGGTTCGCTATAGCGAGCAACCGGTATTTGAGAATTTATCGTTTAATATTCATACCCGCAGCCGGATTGCGCTGGTGGGGAAGAACGGCGCGGGGAAAACGACGCTGATGAATATTATTACGGGCGCGCAAGAACTTGATGACGGGGAGCGTTGGGAAGAGAGCGGTATTACGATTGGATATCTGAAGCAGGATATCATCCCCAAAGACGGTGAAACCGTATTTGAATATATTTTTAGCGAGATCAAAGCCGAAGACCGCGAGCTGCATAGTTATAAGGTTGATATCGTCGCCGAGGCGTTGGAGCTGGATGTGAACGCCCGGATGAGCGTGCTTTCGGGCGGGCAGCTTCGGCGGGCAGGACTGGCGCGCGCATTGGTCGAAGAACCCGATATCCTGCTGCTGGATGAGCCGACGAACCATCTGGATCTGGATGCGATTGAATGGCTGGAGGATTATCTGAATGCCTATCGCGGGACGCTTTTGTGTATTTCTCACGACCGCACATTTTTGGCCAATATCACCAACCAGGTTTTCTGGCTGGATCGCGGCGGGCTTAAAGTTTCTCCGCGCGGTTTCAAGTATTTCGACGAATGGTCGGCGATGCTGCTGGAGCAGGAAGAACGCGAGCTTAAAAACCGAAAAGCGGCTGTCGGGCTAGAGGTGGAGTGGGCAAGCCGCGGCGTGAAGGCAAGGCGCAAGCGCAATATTCGTAGGCTGGAGCTGATGAAGGAAATGCGCGATCAGCTTAAGGCCGACGAGGCGGCGCACAGGCGGGCGACGGCAAAAATTTCTCTGACACCGCCGAAAGATATCGAGAACAGCTCGAAGATCGTGGCCGAGTTTTACAACGTTAACAAAACCTTTGAAGAAGATGGACGCGTTATTCCGATTCTCAATAAATTTTCACTGCGGGTGCAGCGCGGCGACCGCATCGGGATTTTAGGCAAGAATGGTTCGGGCAAAACCACGTTTTTGAAATTGCTGCTGGGGGAGCTGGAGCCTGATGAGGGCAGCGTGAAAACCCGCAAAGAGCTGGAGTTTTCATACTTTGACCAGAAACGTCGCGACCTGGATCCGACCGATACTTTGAAAAAAACCCTCTCGCCCGGCGGCGGGGATTATATCGACGTGATGGGCAAGCAGAGGCATGTCTGCGGGTATCTTAAGGATTTCATGTTTGACCCGGCGCGCGCGCAAGACAAGGTGTCGCAGCTTTCAGGCGGGCAGAAAAACCGTTTGATGCTGGCGAAAATTCTGGCCGATCCCAAGACCTGCCTGATTTTGGATGAGCCTACGAATGATCTGGATATGGATACGCTGGATATGCTGGAGGAGATACTTTCGCTCTATAAAGGCACGCTGCTGATCGTCTCGCATGATCGGGATTTCCTTGATCAAACGGTGACAAAGATTCTGGCCTTCGAAGGCCATGGCAAGATTGAAACTGTGATCGGCGGATACAGCGATTATCTGGAAATGCGCCAGAAAAGGGGCGCGCCGGAAAAAATCGCTGCGAAAGCCAAGGACACGCCGAAGGAAGAGCCTGTAATGGAGGCAGTATCCGCGCCTGCGCCGAAGAAAGCGAAGAAGCTGAGCTATAAGCTGGAACGGGAATTATCGGAGCTGCCGAAGAAAATTGAAGGCGTAGAGGCAGAAATTAACGCCGCATCGACAAAGCTTTCGGATAGTGAATTTTATCAGGCCGATCCTGATGGCTTTCATGAAACAACAAAATTGCTGGGCGATTTGCAAGCGAAGCTGGAGCGTTATGAAGCGCGGTGGTTGGAGCTTGAAGAGATGAAGGCCGCGTAAGGGACTTAAGACAGCAAGGCCTGACGCAGTTTTTCTTTGCGCTGTTCGTGATAGGTCAGAACATCTTCGAACTGGTCATAGAGATTGTGGAAGCCATCACCCTGATCTCCCGCTTCTTCCCCTTCACTGTTCTCCTCTTCACCATCTTGGAATTGCTTCAAGGCTTCGAGCATTTCGCGGATATTGGTGTACTCGGCGGCGACTTCCGCTTCGGCTTCCGATGTTGGCGTGACTTGCGCCCCTTCCGCGGATTGCTCAACAGGATCGGGGTTTTCGATTATATCGCCGCTGGTCATTTCGCGGATTTCAATGGTTGTGCGGGCGCGCAGGATTTGACCGAGGCCATTTTCGCCATAAAATGCGTTGGATTGCATGAAATCATCGCCGTATAGCGAAGAGGCAATCAATGAGCCGCCCTCGCGGTATTCGCGCTCCTCCTCTTCGATCACGATGCTGTCACCGTTTATTGCTGTGCTACCAGATACGGGCGGCGGCGGCGTAAAAGTAAACTCATTAAAATCAAGGACTGTGATATCCATGGTGCGGTCGAAAAATGCGCCGTTATTATCCGTTGTGCGGATGGTCACGCTATGCAGAGCCGAGGATTCAAAATCCAGCGCAGCATTCAGCATCAGCTGGTTGCCGAGAATCATAAATTTGCTGTCGGGGTCGGACATGATGGCGTATGTGAACGTGTCACCCGGAAGATCGACATCCATGGTGTAGAGATCGCCGACCCATGCACCGATTCCGGCGTCTTCGCTGACGATCATGTTTGTAAGGCCGATATCGATGGGCGTGTCATTCACGGGCGTGATATTCCAGGCGTAATTTGCGGAAGCCAATGTCGCGCTGCCATCGCTCAAGGTAAAGCTAAAGCTTTGCGATGTATGCTCCTCGCCATCATGGGTATAGCGAATAAAGCCGTTATCAATATCGCTTTGTGTAAAGGTATCATTGATCCCCAAAACAGAAGACGTATTCGTATTTTCAAGCACACCCGCCGGAAGCGCGGTCAGCGTATAGGTCAAACCACCATCCGCATTATCAACATCAGAAGATGAAAGCTGCGCATTTGTAAGAACAATGCTGCCCCCTTCCGCCAAGGTCGAAGTGACATTCGCATTGATAACAGGCGCGTCATTAACGGGCGTAATCGTAATATCAATCGCCCTGATAATAGGGCCTGTGCCATCATCCACTTGAAAGAAAATCTTATCGGCCGTGGTCTCGCTGCCGTCATGAGTATAGGTCACAACCCCTGTTGCCGCGTTATAAACGACATTGCCAATCGGCGCAGGCGCTTCGACATCAAAATCAATATTGAATTGATAAGTGCGCGTTAAGTTTAGAACACTGCCGCCTTGCATATCGGCTTCGCTGTCATTCACAGCAACGCTTCCGCTATCACCATCACCGGCGCCACCTGTAAGCCAAACCTCGCTCCCGCCATTGGTATAACGAACAGCCGCGCCGTTGCCGCCGCTACCATCCGCATTTGCATCCAAAAAGCCCATCGCAATGGTCTGGCCAGGCTGCAATGTAAAGCTGGAATCGGCACCGCTAAAGCCGACATTCACATCTCCGGTAGAAAACCCTGTTGCGCTATCGCCGACGGCCAGCACAGTAAAATCATTATCGCCGTTCACGAGAACAATAAACGGCGTAACCGGCGTTGCGTTACTTCCGGCATTAAAATTAAATCCCGTGGGATTAATCGTAACAGGCTCGCCTGTTGTATTCGTGTAAGTCTGGCTTTCATCAACAATCATAATGCTGCGCCAGCCATCCTGCGCGCCTGCGCCAGTTAGTGGATTACCGACACTTTCGCTCGACAAAGTCGAGCCCAAGATCGTGATGTCCGTATTGGTATCAATCGCGTTTTCAGGATCATTGATCAAAGTGGTGAGATCAATCGTTGTGCTCCCGCCCTCATTGACCGTGACTGAGGTCGCGTTCACAACAGGTGCATCATTGACCGGATTAATGACCATCGAGAAGGTGTCGACCACCGCCACTGCGCCGTTTTCTAAACCGTCGGCAAGGCTGAAGTCAAAGCTGGCGGCTGTTGTTTGGCTGTCATCGTGGACGAAGACCACATCACCATTATCAATATCGGCTTGCGTAAATGTATTTTGCGTGACCCCGCCCACTTCGATATGACCATTGGTCAATACAGAAGCGGTATATGTTCTATTTGCAGGGGTGTCATCTACATCTGTGCTGTTCAACATGGCTGTGGTGATTGTCAGGCTCGCGCCTTCATCAAATGTTGCGCCTGTATTGGTTGTCAAAGCAATCTGATCATTCACAGGCGTGATCGTAATGTTGAATGTTTCTATATCCGCGTCTGCACCGTCTTCGCCGCCATCAGCTAGCGAGATGTTAAAGCTCGCAGCAACCGTCTCGCTTCCATCATGGATAAAGGCCACATCGCCGTTATTGATATCTGCTTGTGTGAATGTATTTTGCGTGACCCCGCCCACCTCGATATGACCATTGGTCAATGCGGATGCGGTATATGTCACATTGGCCGGATCATCATCAGGGTCAGTGACATTCAGGTCTGTATTCGTGATTGCAATCGAACCGCCCTCATCGCCTGTTGCGCCAGTATTCACAGTAATAAGCGGCGAGTCATTGACAGGCGTGACGGTAATGTCAAAAGTTTGCCCGGTGATATCTGTTGTCCCGTCGCTGATATCAAACACGAAGCTGTCAGACAGCGTTTCCGAACCATCATGTTTATATTCGATCAAGCCATTATTCAAATCTTCTTGCGTGAAAGTATCATTGACCCCCAAAGCCACACCGTTAAGTGTCATGACGCCGTTGGCAACGCCTGAAGTAATTGTGTAAACAAGATTTGAATCGACGGTGTCGACATCATTTGTCTCCAGCAGCAAGGGATTATTAATCAGCGCATTCGACTTGACATAGACTTCCGTATAAGGGGTTGCATGGTTCTCACCAGTATTCTCCCACAAATATGTGTTGGGGTCGTCGTTATTGACGCCGCTAACGCCAGCACCATAACCAAAGCCTTGTGTATTGTTTTTGCCCCCCCATTGAAATGTCCATATTCGGGTGTAGTCATTCCCTGTAGATACCATCGTGTCGCGTGTATCGTCTGTAAAGGGTCCCGCTGCTGCTCCCAAGACAGAATTATAAACGCTATGGTCTACTGTAAACTGATTACCATCCAAGTCCCATGTCCAGTTTGGAGTGGACGCATTGGTCCAGCGCACCTCTTGATAATTATCACCGGTGATATCTGCGGCGCGCTTAATGCGCACATCTGTGTTGGTCAAATCCTGCCCCAACGCCGTTAAAATATCGTTCACAAATGCATCGTCATAGGCGACCGGATCAAATGCCGCTGTCGAGCCTAAACCATCGACAACATTTGCTGCGCTGCCCTGACCGTCTGTGTCAAATTCCCATCCTTCGCGACCTCTGCCAATGAGGATCCAGCTTTCACCATTTATGGTTTCAACCAAAAGATCGCTCGGTGTTCCGCCAATATTCATATTGACCAGAGAGCGCCCAAAATTAATCGTCCCGCCTTCGGCTACGGTCGCTCCGGAATTGGTGTCGACTGTCGGCGCGTCATCAACAGGCGTCACTGTAATGTTAAAGACCCCTGCATCAGGTGAAACTGTATCTTCCCCGCCATCCGCCAGAGAAATATTAAAGCTTGCTGCGATAGTTTCCGAACCGTCATGCACAAAGACAACACGGCCCTGATTAATATCATCTTGGGTAAAGGTATTTTGTGTGACGCCGCCAACTTCAATATGTCCATTGCTCAAAGCTGAAGCCGTATAGGTAAGCTGCGCGCCATCATCGTCGGGATCGCTCTCATTCAGCATTGCCGACGTGATCGTCAAATTCGCGCCTTCATTCATCGTCGCGCCCGTATTGGTCGCAATCGTTGGCGCGTCATTGATCGGGTTCACAATCAGCGTGAAAGAGCCCGTATCTGCCAAGGCGCTGTCTTCGCCGCCATCCGCGAGTGAGATATCAAACCCGGCATTGGCCGTATCGGTTCCATCATGCACAAAAGTCACACGGTTATTGTCCAAATCATCCTGCGTAAAGCTGCTCGCGGCCACGCCGCTGACACGCACTTCACCATTGCTTTCATTTGATACCGTGTAAACTAGGCCCACACCGCTATCATCTGGGTCAACGCTGTTAATATGCGCGGTTGTAATATTAAATGTTCCGCCTTCATCAACATCAACAACCTGATCGGCTTCATAGAAGTTTACATTGCGGAATTTAATCTCACCCATGGCCTTATCATCGTTATCGAGCACAAAGACCATTTGTGTCATAGCGCCCGTAAAATCACTACCAATAGGCAGGTCAAAGCGCACCCAACCATCCCCTGTATCATACGTATTAAAGCTTTGATCCATGCCAGACCATGTTTGTGTACCGTCAAGTTGATAGCCTTGTACGCCTCCACCAAAGCCACTTGCATCATCAAATCCAATACCGGCAATTTCAGAGCTATGGTCTGCAAAAAATTCAAAGCTCAAAACTGTATTGGCAGTAACCGCGTAAGAAAGATCAATTTTCTTCCAAGCATTGCCGCCAATGGTTATCTCAGAGCCATCCCCACTCACAACCGCTGTAGCTGGACGACCATTTGCGCCATCTTGGCTACCATCAAAAACACCCACCGTATAATCATTGAAATTAATCACATTGGGGCTGCCGTCATTCACAACCAAAGTCGGCCCTTCATTCACGGGCGTGATGGTGAGCGTGAATGTATCTGTGTCCGGCGCTGCCATGTCTTCCCCGCCATCCGCCAAGGAAACATCAAATCCGCCCGTCAACGTCTCCGTATCATCATGAACAAACGTCACGATACCCGCGAGCAAATCGGCTTGCGTAAATGTATTCTGAGTAACGCCGCTCACCTGAACAACCCCGTTGACCAAGTTGCTGACCGTCCATGTCAAACCTGTTCCGAAATCATCAGGGTCAAATGAGTCGAGCATCGCCGTAGTAATGGTGGTCGTGCTGCCTTCCAACACTGTCGGCCCTGTATTCGTTGTAATCGTTGGCGCATCATTGGTGTTATCAACCGTAAGCGCAAATGTCCCCGTTGAAGCTACGGCGCTGTCTTCCAATCCATCAGCCACAGAAAAATCAAAATCAGCAACACCCGGCGCGCCGATATGCTGGAACACCACAAGCGCATTATTGATATCGGCTTGCGTGAAAG
>CAYGJS010000017.1:0-34886 GCA_964350435.1 uncultured Micavibrio sp. | reverse complement strand
ATCGGCTTGCGTGAAAGAGATAATCGGCGTGTTTGGGCTGGTCGAAAGCTCGACTTGCCCGTTTAAAATGTTAGACAGTGTATAGGTTAATCCTGTCCCGCTATCATCGGGGTCTGTACCATTAAGCATGGCATTGGTGATATTCACGGTCGCGCCCTCAACCACACTTGCCCCTGTATTTGTGGTCAGGACGGGGCTGTCATTTACCGGCGTAACAACAAAGTTAAATGTCCCTGTCGCTGGCGCCGCCATATCTTCCCCGCCATCCGCCAAAGAGAAATCAAAACGTGTGGCACCTTCGCCGCCATCATGCACAAACACCACATCACCATTATCAATATCCGCTTGCGTAAATGTATTTTGCACAACACCGCCCACTTCGATATGACCGTTCGCATAGTTTGATGCCGTATAGGTCAGGTCTGCCGCGCCATCATCAATATCCAGCGAGTCCAGCATTACATTGGTAATCGTCGTGCTGCCACCTTCCGTGATCGGCGCACCTGTGTTGACCGGCACTGTTGGGGCGTCATTGACTGCTACAATATTGATATTAAAAGTTTGCGCGGTCAGCACGCGGCCACCATCTGTAACTTCAAATGTGAAACTATCTGTCGTAGTCTCTGTCCCATCATGCACATATGAAATTCGGCCATTTTGCAGATCATCCAAAGTAAACGAGCTGATCTGGAAGCCCGGATTTGTAGAATGCTCAAGCTGACCATTCACAGGAAGAACATTGGCAAAAAAGCGTGTATTCGCCGCAACTCCATCAAGATCAGATATGTTGAGTTCCGCAGTTGTAAGAACTGCAGAAGACGATTCATTCACGTTTAAAGGATTGTTCGCAGAGATCGAGAAATCATCATTAAACTTGATCGTAATATCAATCTCGTCGAATTTCGTGCCTGCATTTTCTGTCGCGCGGATCGTCAGGACATATGTATCTTGGACTGTCGCATTCAGATTGGTTGTATCGAGGATGCGAATCTCGCCCGTTACGGTATCAATTTCGAAAATGCCATCGCCATTTCCGCCCTCAATTGAGAAATCAATCGCGTCCCCTTCAGGGTCAAGTCCTTTTATAAATCCTACTGAATCACCTACATTCACATCAGACGCGTCCGGGCTGGTGTGATTGACATTATAAAAGCTGTTATTAATGATATCGCCGCCTTCCCATTCGACAACGGAATCATAAGCGCCTTCCCAGTTATCATACCACCAACCATTGGAGTGGAAGAGCGCGGAGTTATTATTGATGCCGCTATTCGGTTCTGCGCCGAGCCAATTATTAAAAAAACCAACAGCATCGACATTGCCCTGCGTAATCTGCGTCCCCGCTTCTGGTCCGGCGGTCCAAATCCATTTGCCTTCTTCCCCGCCATCAGAAAGGGCGATGCGCACATGGCTGGGGCTGGCAAAATCACGGATAAAATTATATTCCGCTTGCGATGTGATAGTCACCAAATGCCCGGCCACCCCGTTTAGCATTTCGCTCGGAGCGTCTGCTAGCGCCTGCGCATAGGTTTTATCTGTGGTGATAACTTTGTAGAAATTCCCTGTATCGACGCTATAAATTACACCCGTATTTTGAGACTCAATCACATATTCAATATCCAAGGATGGTGCCTCATCAACATCCGTGATGTTAATCACGATTGTGCGGTCATGGAACATACGAAGATCATTATCATCCCATGCGCGAATACGAAGGTCATAACGATTATCTGAATCAAAATCGAGAACGCCTGCGGTGCGAACCTCAATCAAGCCTGTTGTCGCATTAATTTTGAACGCATTGCCGTCATTCCCGCCAATAATTTGATAAGTGACCGTATCGCCTTCAGGATCCGTCGATGTGACAATACCCACATCGTCATTCACAGCCGCATCTTCCCCGATTGAGAATGTATGCGCATTAATGTTCGGGCGCGTATTTTCCATCACATCCACCAAATTGACCGTGATGGTTTGCGTATCGGTTAAAAACCCATCCGTCACCAAAATATCCAGCGTGTATGAATTCGGCCCGACTTCAAAATCAAAACCTGAATTATCCGTCACCGTAATTTCGCCAGTATTCGCATCAATCGCAAAAAGTGCATTCCCAGTGCCGCCTGTTTGGGAATAAGTGATGCTCTGACCGATATTATCTTCAACAGCTTGCACAGTCCCAACCACATCACCATTCCCAATATCTTCGGCAATGTTAAATTCTTGCGCAGAACCGGCTGTTCGCCTTAATTCTGTGATGGTAATATTATCAATGCCAAAAGATTCATCATTCAGATTTGTTGAATTCAAGCTAGAGCCAAAGCCAAGCTTCAATGTCGGGTCTGCGTTTTCAATCACCAGCGTATAACGATAGGTTTGATCCCGCTGGCCGCCGTTAAAGGCAATGTATCCTAAGTCTTCTGTGGTTTCCTGCACGTTCCAAGACACATTTCCATTAGACCCGCTAGCCTCGCGATCAAATGTATTCACCTGATAACGATGCGTGTTCCCCAAAATATTCGTGTCATTCACAAAGATATAGAAATATTCATTATCCCATGTATCCAGCTCATAAAAATCAAACTCCACGACGATGTAATCCTGCGTTCCGGATGTTGTAAAGGTCTGAAATAACTCCTGATCGCCGCCAACATGAATACTGCGGCCAAAACGCCCCCAAAACTCACTGAGCGTTGTATCGCTCGTAGTTGTATTATTATTCCACCCTGTCGTGCCGCCTTCAAAATCTTCTTCATAAATTGTCGTGGAGGTCAGAATCTCAGGCGCGGTGTTGGATGTATCAATCGTAATCGTAAATGTTTGTCCCGCAATGGTGGTGGTTCCATCACTCACAGAAAAATCAAAGCTCTCAGGCGAACCGCCTGTACTGGTGTAGGTGATACGATTTAAATCCAGATCAGCCTGGCTAAAGCTATCACCTAGCCCCAGCGCAACCCCGCTGCGATAAAGCGTGCCGTTATCAACATCATCGGTGATTGTATAAATGATGTTGGTCGTCAGCGTATCCGTATCAAGAGCCACCAGCTGCGTATTGAGCATCCCAGAATCAGCAGGGAACCTCGTAATCACAAGATCGCTATCAATGCTGCCTGTAAAGGTTCCGATATTGCCTGTACTTGGGCCATTATACCCGCCCTTACCACCTGAACTTGAGGCACGGCCCACGCCTGCGCCATCGCTTCCCGAATGATCCGTGGAACTATAACCATCCAATGTTTTTTCAGCCAGACGGCCAAAACGGAACCAATCATGGCTGGACTCTTGCTGATAATGCAGTCGAATTTGATCGGTTGTCTGGTCAATTTCGACAATAACCGCATATTGCGTTCCCGCCGCCAAAGCATCACTGGAAAGGCGGGGTGTAGCCGCCGCCGCGCCCGCATAAAAATCAAGCTCCATATCAGAATTGAGATAAAGACCAAGCCCAACCCCTGCGCCGCCGCTTTCAAACAATACGTCTCCCGGCGGTCCTTCAGTCGGGTTCACACCCGGCGTCGTAAACACAAGGCGATACTGGACATTGCCATTATCAACCGTGCCGTCCCATGTTCCGTAGGTGCCTGTTGAAGTATAGCGAAGCAGCTCTGTTCCGAATTGGGTGATATCCCCACCAATCGAGGTTGAGAAATTCTCAAAAACTGTTACCCCTGAATTGGTCGTCAAGGACAAGGGATCATTCACCGGCGTAATGGTGATATCAAACGTATCCTCCGCCAATGTCGTGTCCCCATCGGTGACAGTAAAATCAAAGCTGTCTGCAAATGTTTCCGTGTCGTTGTGAACATATTGAACGCGGTTATTGACGATGTCGTCCATCGTGAAGCTGGTGATAGCAACGCCGGTATTGGTTGTCAGCTCCAAACGTCCCACGGAAACCGTGCTGGTTACTGTGAACACCAGATCCGCGTTCGCGTCATCGACATCCGTAACATTTAAATCCGCCGTCGTAATCAGGGTCGACGCGCCCTCAGCCACCGTCAGGCCGTTATTGGCGGCGAGCACCAAGTCATCGTTTTGTGCAACCACTGTAATACTCACATCTTCGGAAAAATATGCGCCTAAGGCTACGGTTACGGTTCTTGAGGTCGTCGGCGTATCAGAAATATTTTGGTATTTCACGTTTTCGATCAGGCGCTCAATCCCTGCTTGCGTCGCATTGGCGTTGAGGGAAACCGTGAGGTCTGCGCCATTGACTCCATCGGAGGTCAGGCTGCCGATTATCACACCTTCATAAGAAATATCAGTGCCGGAGATACTGATTTGACCTGCGCCTGTGCCTTCGTTGTTGATCGTCAGTTGGTCTTCGGCGCCGCCTGTTGTAGAAATTGTGAGATCATCGCCATTAAAATCAGTTGTCGAGCCGCTGATGGTCACATCGTTATCGATGAAATCCGCGCTCGCATTTGTGATGTCTTCGGCCAGAACCGTAGACGAGATTATGCCCGCCAAGGATGCGTCCAGCATCAGGCGTTTTTCCAATGGAATAATTTTGATTTTATTCTTGATCAATCCGGCCACGGAGTCCCCGTTATTTTATTTTTTTGTCCCAATTACCATTGTATGTCTTAAATCCTACTAAAACCTTAAGAAAATCTATGCTTTTCAATCTGTTGACGGATGTTTTTAGTTCAAACCGCTCTCTCTGACGAACAGGGCGATTATGCGTTTTACCCCTGATAGGATTGCGCTTTGGCGCGTGGCATGAATATGCACCTGCCCCTTTTGGCTGAATTGTGTTTTCTCTATATTTTTCAATGTTTTAAGATTTGCTGCGTAAGTGGGGGCGAGGGGGACAGCGTGACCCTCTTGCATGGCGCTGGGGATATCGCCGCCAAACACGCTGGCGAGTTCGGGCTTGGTGAAAACATTGATATTTACGGGGTCGATTTGCTGCAAAACCAGCGGAATGGAGCGGGCAAAGGCGAAATCTGGATAAAATGCGGCTTTGTTGTTGTTTTTCAGTCGGCTCAGGGATTCCTCTCCGACATAGGCTGTGACTTCAATCTCTTGCGGTTTGAGAATGGTGAAAAGAGCTTCGGCGGAGGAGACAAAGCGGCCCACATGAATATCGGGGGACAGATCACGAATGACGCCATCAAAGGGTGCCTTGACGACTAAACGATCCTTTTTATTCTTAAGTGTTTCCAATGCTTTATCCGCCTTTTCGAGGTCCCCCTCCAAACGCCCTGCGCTTTCGCGGTAGAGCGCGGGATCGGTTTTTTGGCGGCGAATTTGATCTTGCAAGCTTTTGAGTTCCAGTCCGGCTAAGCGCAATTCCTTTTCAAGTTCTGTGGATTCTAAAACCGCGAGCACTTCGCCCTCCTGAACCTGCTGAGTATCTTTGACTTTCAGCGCGGCTATATAGGCCGCAGATGGCGAATAAACCGTGCGGATTTGCGCGGCATGCATCACGGCGGGCGCGGAGATTTGCGTTTGTATCGGTAGCAAGGTGATCAGAACCAGGGTGCCGACAACGGCGAAAACGCCCCGCGCCCGTTTTTGCGCCCAGATATCGGCGCGCCGCTGCCACCAGACTTTAAGCTCGCTCCAAAGCGGCATCCCCATAAACCAAATCAATTCCAACAGCATCATGATAAAACCGAGGGGTTTGAAAAACACGTGATACACCAAAAGTGCAATCCCGGCGAAGAGGAAGAAACGATAGATTATGATTGCAAAACCAAAGACCAGCATGGCGGTTTGGAGGGCGGAATCAAAGTGATCAGGCGGCGGATCCTTGAGGTTAAACAAGGCTTTACGCAGCCGCCAACGCGCAAGGTCAATCGCGCGGGCATGCAGGTTTTCGATGTTCAGCGCGTCGCTGAGCACGAAATATCCGTCAAAACGCATTAACGGGTTGAGATTGATAAATAATGACCCGATCAGGGAGATAGCGACAACACTGAAGGCGATGCTTTGCCCCATGCCCGGCGGTAAGATATGCCAGAGCATGAGCGCGATGGCCGCCAGAGACAGTTCGGCCATCACACCGGCAAGGCCGATTTCGATGCGTTTTTCTTTGGATTCAATTTGCCAACTGGCTGTGGTTTCGGTGTAGAGCACGGGGTACATCACGATGAAGGCCACGCCCATATGGGGCACGCGCACGCCGTGTTTTGTGGCGACATAGGCATGAGCAAATTCGTGGATGATTTTGATGCCCATAAAAACGATAGCCGTCAGGATCGCGCCACGCAGGGTGAACATTTCGAGAAAAGTATGGGTGAATTCATCCAAGCGTTGCAGAGTCAAAAACACACCCAGCGTCATAATCGCCACCATAATCATCATAAATTTTTTGGTCAGCAGCGGCGTGACATAGTGCAGGGTGTTTTTCAGGAAGGTTTCGGGTTTGAAAAGCGGCAGCGTGAAATAGAGATAGCCGTGGACGATGCGCTCCCAGAGTGGTTTTTCTTTGGCGAGCTGCGGGGCGGCTTGGTGCTCGCTTGATACGAGGGCTTGGGTTTGCAAGAACATTACCAAAGCCTTCACATCATCCAGATCAATGCTGAGGGTGGTTTGTGCGTTTACCGATTCAATCAATTCACTTGCGGTTTTATATTTGTGAAACCGACCAAGGCATTCGAACTCGACCCAGCTGAGGTAGAAATATTTGTTTGATGCGGGGTGATAGAGGCTCCAGCGCGGTCTGCCGTCACGATCATTGCTGGCCTTAAAGATTTTCATCAACGGGTTTAGAGCCGGGAGGGTAAAGTCTTTGTTTTGCTCTTCAGGATTTTCGATCATATCCTAAAGCCCCGAAACTCTGCGCAGGGTGATAAGCGGGCGCCGCAAAATCGAATAGGCCAGAATCGTCCAACCGCCTTTGATTTTGGCGGTGCCTTTCCAGCCGATGCGCGGCGGGGCTTTATCACCCGTGACTTGGGCACGGATTTTATAGCTCAGCGTGCCTTCGGGGTCGGGGCTGGGTTGATAGCCCATGCTGATAATATCGGCGTTATAACCGCTTAACGGTGAAACATTGAGGAAAAACTTCACAGGGCTTTGCGAATTGATGGGCAGCATATTATCGACCGGCACTTTAATCAAAACCTCGATTTGCGCCGGGTCGGCCACCACCATCACTTTTTCTCCGGTATGCACGGGACGGCCTTCGAAATCATTGGCATCCGCGAAGATGGCCACGCCCGCGGAGGGCGCGGATACATCGCTTTTTTGCATCAGTTTTCGGGCGTGATCGAGTTCAACCTGACGCACATCGATATCGGAGCGGAGCTGGTTGAGTTCGGCTTTTTTCTCCGGCGCACTTAAAGATTCACGGCGCAAGCGGGCAAGCTTGCCTTGCGCGGATTTCAGATCTTGCGCGGCGGCCTCGATCTTGCCTTCCAGATCGGTTTTTTCCATGGTGAAGAGCGGCTGATTTTCTTCTACCTCCTCCCCAGGTTTTATAAGAACCTCATCCAGCACGCCGTCAAAGGGGATGGTCATCACGTTTGGACTTTTTGCCACCACTTCGGCGGGCGCGGTAACGCTTAAACGCACAGGAAAAAGGCACAGAGCCGCGAGGATAATACTCATGATTTTGCTATGCTTTTTCATGTTTTTAAGCGGGGAGAAGAATGCGGATTTATGGCGCAGTCTTAAATAGGCATAGTTTTGTGCGAAAGAATGGGCGAGTTCTTCCAGAAGCGGCAGCTCAGGCTCTTTAAACGCTTTGTCACGTTCCAGCCATAATCCTGCCATCACGCCGTCTTGCGGGGTTTTGAAGAGCATAAGCGCGGCGTGCGCGCCGATATGGTCTTGCCAGTTTTGTTGGTCTTGTCCCGTCATCGTATCTTTTGAAAATACGCGGACATGCGCATCGTTTTTTTCGACCAGTGCCCTTTTGATAAATTCTTTTAGAAAAAGAGCATATGGGCCATTCTGGTCAATGCTGACATTCCCTGACGCGCCAGTGAGGCTGATGCCCATTTCGGTTTTATGCCATGCGACGGCCTGTTTATACGGAATGAGTTTGAGGCTGGCATTCAGGGCGATGAACTCAAGAGCGCGTATATCCAGGGCCTCGCGCGCCTGTTTTTGAATATCCAACAGGGTCAGAACTCTTTCCATTGATTACCTCATCTTTACAGAGAGGGGCTGATCTATTTGGGCGGTTTTTTCGGGGCTCTTCTCGGGAAGTGTTTCAAGGAAACCATAAATTCCGGCGTTACGAATATCGTTCACATTCAGCGTTGCCTGCCCGCTCATTCCGGGCAGCAGAGGATCCTGATAAGGTTCTAGCTGCGCGGTCACTTGTATAGATTGGCTGACGGGGTCGACCTCACCGTAAATATATCTGATCTGAGCCTTATAGACTTTGTCGGTTTCGTTGATGCTGACGCTCAAAGGTGCGCCGATATTCACCCAGCGGAGCCAGCGCGAAGGCAAAAGGAATTCCGCTTTTAGATATTCATCCGAAGCAATCTCCATCAAAACACGGTCTGTACGCGTAAATTCGGCAGGATTGGCAAGGCGTTTGATCACGCGGCCATCATATTCGGCGCGGATTTGACAATCATCCATGCGGGTTTCATAAAGGCTGGCCCTGACTTCGGCCTGCTTGCTTTCGCTTTCGAACTCCAGCTTTTCGAGGTCGGATATAATATCAAGCTTAAAGAGCTTATACCCTGCGGAGGATTTTTGTTGTGTCAGGTCTTTTTGAGATTGGGCAATTTCAAGCTCTGCCTTAAGGTCTTTACAGACATATTCGACCAAGATATCGCCCTTCTTAAAGGTTTCGCCGTTGTCAAAGTTGATGGATTTGATTTTGCCGTCGCGGCTGCTGGAAATCACAGTGTTTTCACGCGGGATCAGAACCGCTTCGATATCAAGCGTTTCTTCTTCGATGGCATAGCGGCCTTGGCTATCCGGTTCTTCCTGCTCGTCTCTTTGCGCCAGTATATAGGCTTCAGGGTTTCCGGAAGCCGGAACGATTGTATTCAAATACGTAGCGTCATCAGCAGAGGCCATCTGATGCCAGGCCTGATCCCTGACCTTTTCCAGCTTGCCATAGGTGCGCGCCAGAACATTTGCGCCTGCGCCAAGGCCGAATTGCAAAACGGTGAACACCGCAACGCAGGCCAGAACCGCGGCGATTCCGCGCATATTTTCCGCGCTGATATCCGGTGCCCGCCAAACAGGCATTTTATAGGCAGGGATTTCAAACTTCGGAAATTTGACTTCCGGGAATTTGATCTGTGGAAGTTTAATCTGTGGAAATTTGATCTGTGGAAGTTTAATCTGTGGAAATTTTATCTGTGGAAGTTTGATCTGTGGAAGTT
Organism: uncultured Micavibrio sp.; assembly: GCA_964350435.1. Classification (GTDB taxonomy): domain Bacteria; phylum Pseudomonadota; class Alphaproteobacteria; order Micavibrionales; family Micavibrionaceae; genus TMED27. Next base: position 25,584 of record CAYGJS010000017.1, on the reverse strand, counting down.
TGACTTCCGGAAATTTGAGAGCGGGCAGGCTTACCTTCGGCAGAACCAAATTCGGCCGTTTTAATTCTGGTGTTTTTATTTCAGGCCATTTGACTTGAGGCCATTTGACTTGAGGCCATTTGACTTGAGGCCATTTGACTTGAGGCCGTGAGAATTTCGGGAGAATTATTTTAGGCAAAGCTGGCTTTGGCATTGCAATCTTCGGAAGGGCGATCTTCGGAAGGGCAAACTTCGGGATAGAGAGCTTCGGCAAAGTGAGCGGCGGCAGATTGACCTTCGGCCAAATAATCCGGATTTTAGGGGCGTTCTTGAAACGGATTTTTTTCAATCTGAATTTCATGTTGCCGCCCCTTTCTCTGCCCTATCAGAGGCTGCCTCCAGGGTTTTGGCACGCAAAGATGCCAGTGACGGATCATCCTCCAGCCCCAAGCCCAGCGTATTGAGGAGGGCGGCGTAGGAATCCTGAGAGGCGGCCAGTGCCTGATAGGATTCAATCTGTTTTTCCTGCGTCTGCATGCGCGCCAGCAGAACATCCCCTTTTGCCGCATGCCCCGTATGCTGGCGTTTTTGCGCGGCGAAAGACTGCGATTTCGCGGCTTGTTTTTCCTGTTGTGCAATCTCCTGCAGGTCCATCGCGTAGCCCAGCCCCTGACGGGCGATGTGGAGCTGGGCGATTATGGCGGCGGCAAGAGTCACTCTGCGGGCTTCGCTTAAGTCTTCGTTTTTGCGGGCGATGCTATAACGGGCTGGCAGAGTGAGCAGATTGGTGATGTTTTGAATGAGGCTGGCGGAATAGCTGCGCCAGCTATTATTTTCCAGATATCTGTTGCTGTCCCCGTTCAGGGCATAAAACAGCTCCGTACCCGGAATGGTGCGGACAATCTCTTCCTTGGCGGCGCGGATGGAAATATTCTTCTCAAGAAACGCTTCGCGCATTTCAGGACGGTTTTGCAGAGCCAGAAGCTCCAGCCCCTCAAGATCTTCTTTCAAAATTTCGTCCAGGGCTTTCGTGGATTTGGGCGGGGGTGAGGTCAAGATCAGCACGGTGTCTTGCGGTACATTCAACAGGCTTTTTAACTCAATATTGGCGAGACCGATTTGGTTTTGAAGGGTTTCCAGCGATTTTGCCGCTTGCAGAAACGGGGTTTTACGCTGCGCGGCTTCGGACTTGGAGATCAAACGCTGCGCTGCGGCACTATCAATTTTATCCATATGGGCTCTGGCTTGCGCGATCAAATTCCGTGTTTCGCTGGCTGTATGGTCATCTGCCCAGGCGCGCCAATACGCGGAGCGAACATCGCGGTATATGTTTTGCTGTACCTTGGCGAAGCGCTCTGCGGAAATTGCGGCGCGGTCGCTGGCAGATCTCGCCTGCATGAGGGCGGTGGCGGCGTCGATGATATTCCAGCTCACGGTCAAATCACGGGTGTTGCGGTAACGCTCGGTGGAGATTGATGGCTCAAGAGACTGCAGCCCCGTCGCGACAGAAAAGCTGGTGGAGGCGGGATCGCTGTTACGGCCATTGCGCTCCAAATCCCATTTTACATTCGGCAGAGCCTTAATATTTTCCAGTGTGACGTTGTCCTGGGCGCTTAAGTACTCCAAGGCGGAAACGCGGGCATCCAGATTTTCCTGAAGCGCCATGTCCATGGCCTGCTCAAGACTGAGATTCATGCGTTTGGGGATTTGTGCCGGAGACTGAAGATTCTGGCGATCCTGCTCAATCGCAGCCGCGTGCCGAGAGGAGTCCAGATCTACAGAGGTTGACGAACATCCCACCGCCATACACAGGGATGAAATTGAAATAAAAGCCAAAATAATTTTTTGGACTGGCATGAACGTACTGAGCTATTTAGTTTTTGCAAAAACGAATCGGAAGAATTTCCATCCTCAATGGTAAAGGATTAAACGGCTGTTTTCCAAGGAAAATGCGGTTTTTTGAAAGTTTTACCAATTTTATCCACAGGGCCGGTGTTTTTTATTCTCAAAAGTGCTGCTTTGGTGTGTTTTTTGTGCTTTTTAGGTGTATTAAATTCAAGCGTAGAGATTAGGCGTTTTTGAGAAAATCAAAAATATTGGATTGTTCGATCACAGTTTGCCATTTGCGGTTTTCAAGAGCAGGTGTTTTGAATTCAAAGGAGCGCAGCGCCTCGATCGTCAAATTGCCAAAATCTTTGTCCAGCCAGAAAAACTGACCGTCCTTGCTTTTAGCAAAATGTTCTGACCAGCGATACCGCATGCTGACGATCGGCATGCCGAGGGCGCAATACTCTAAAACTTTTGTCGCGGTCTGGAGGTTATATGGATATTGATCGGGCACCAGATTCAAGCCGTAACGCCCCTTGGCAATAAAAGCGGCAACGTCCTCATAATGGACTCTGCCGGCAAAATAGATGTTTTTATACGGGCTGTAACGCCTGAGAATTTCCCGGTTTACAGACCCCACAATCAAAATCGTGGCGTCGGGCATGTTGGCCGCGAAATAATCCATAAACTCCATGACTTCGGGGCCGCGATGAATGCTCCCCGCATAAACAAAATCATATTCGGGGCGGTGGCGAAGATCAAAAAACTGCGAGGCGATCCCCATGTCACGATGGGCATAGGGCACTTTATCGGCGAACATAAATCCGTTTTTAACAATTTTATTCAGGAAAACCCGCCGATCCGGCCTTGCATTGAAGGTTTGCTTAATCAGATTTTTAAAACGCGGTGCCTTTCCCGTCGAGAGGGAATTATATTCATGCACGACATAGCGCCCTTCGCCGGAAAAATCGGTGCCCATAAACCGCCAGACGACATCGAAATCGTTGGAATGATAATCTTTGATATCCGTTGATACATAAGCCTTGACATCGGGATGCGCCTGGTTGAGATAGCGGATATAGGCCGGGATTTCAGGCAAGTATGTATGGGCGGGGCCTTCGAAGAGAATTGATGTCATTCTTAACCTTGTATTTTTGTTTTAGGGGCGGGTCAAGCCTTCGGATAGAGGGTGCATAAGCGATTTTAGCTTGACAAAAATAAAATTTATGGGAATTTATTCCTTGATCGCTGGAGAAGTGCGTCTGAATTTTCGCCTTCTCGCGCCCCTTCCCCCATAAAACACAAGGATTTTTCCATGCTTTCATTTTTGAATGCGCTGAGCCATGCCCGTAAATCGAGTTCAATCAGCCTTCCGCCCTCACTGCCCGTTTTCTCACTGCCGCCCTATTTTCCGTGGGTTCCTGATTTCCAGATTTTTGAACATGAGGATGGGCATTACAGCAGCGATTATGACCCCGCCGATGATAAGCCAAGCGGCACTGCGCTTTTTGTTGACCCTGTGGGCGGCGATGACAGTAGCGGCGACGGATCAGAACTTGCCCCTTATAAATCGCTCGGCAAGGCTTATGATGAAGGCGCGGATGTCGTCAATATCAAATCGGGCTGGATTGACCGTATGAACGGGTTTGCCGAATATTTTGACCCGGGCCGTGATTTTGCAATCGTTGCCATAGACGGGCCAGGCAGTGTGCATTTGACCCGCGCTGTTTCTGACAGTGCCTTAAGCTGGGTGCAGGAATCTTCGCCAAACACGAATGTCTATAGAGCCGCAGGGATTACGGATGTGCGCACCGCGCTGGATTTGACCTATGGGCGGGACGGCATTGTTGCCACGGAAGAACTGCAAAAAGACGGCAGCTCCCCTGTGCCGATCCCCTATTCCGCGCAGGCGAGCGTGGCCGCCGTGCAGGCCAATGCGGGCAGTTATTACGATAATGGCGTGGATTTTTATATCCATACCCATGACGGGCGCGCGCCCGATGCGGATATCAAACTTTTGAAAGCCGAGAACCTGACCAACATCGTTTCCGATATCACGCTGTATATCGAAGGGATCGAAATTTGGGGGGATAATTCGCTCAGTTTCAATGTCGGCAATACGGCCAGCGCGAAATTTATCGGCGTTGATATGGCGTGCCGCTTTACGGGCGATGGTGATGACAGTTTTAATTTTGACGATCTCAGTGATGTCCGTTTATTGCGGTGTTCGGCGAGTGACAATGCTGTGGCGGACGGGTTTAATTACCACCGCAATGTTGGTGGCGGCGGGGCGCGGACGCAAATCCTTGAATGGGATTGCGATGCGCGCAGGAACGGCAACGCAGGCTCCGATAATGATAATGGATCCACCACCCATGACGGGGTGCGGTGCATTCGTTTGAACGGGATTTACGAATATAATAACGGGCCAAATGTGGCCGATACTGCCGGCGCGCAGACGATTAACCTGAACTGTCAGAGCAATTACTCGCAAGCCGCGTCGAGTTCGCAGGAGGCCGGCTTTCTGTCTGGCTCCTACAGCATTGATGAGGCCGCCACAATGTATCTCAAAAATTGCAGCGCAACGGGCAATTTGTATGGACGAATGCGCGCAACAGGCGGGCAGATGATTGATTTAGGCGGCTTTAGCACGGATGGCACCAATAGCGGCAGCATCCTTGATGGCACTGATCCGTTTTATCTGACGCTGGGCAGTATCGCGCCGGATGCTATTAACGGGTTTTATTGCGTGATGGAGAGTGACTTTTTCGACAATCAATCGGGGGAAGTTGATGATTTGTTTGACGCCTCCCCTTTCAAAAACAATCTGGCCACACCGGGCACGCGCCCTGATTATTCTGCGGCGAATGCGCTTGCGGGCGGGATGCCAGCTTTTGACTTCGGCACCGCCACAAATGGCGATATTTTCACCGCCGCGAAGTCAGGAACCTATAAGGAAATCATCATCGCTGGGGCGTATAAAGATGGCGTGGATTCTAGCTTTGATGATGAAATTGTCATCACGACCAACGCGGCGGGCGGCAACCGCATATCCGGCGCATCTGCCAGTGCGGATTTGAATTCGGGCGGATTTGCGAGCAGTGTTTCGGTCAACGGGGCGGCGGCCAGTGCGACCCTTTTGCCCACGGGATTTTCGGTGCTGAGGTTTACAGGCGCAAGCACGATTACGGGGCTGCAGAATTTCTTTGGTGAACCCTCACAACCCATGCGAAGCTGGCAAGGGCCAGTGGGGTTAATGCTGACCAGCAAGCGCGATCTCAGCAGCGATGAATTCAGCGGCATACTGGCCGCTATTCAGGATAAATTCTCGATTGCCTAGTAGGTAAATTCGGCGGATAGTAGGAAGCGGTTATTGCTATAATTGGACGCGGCCACAGTTGAATCCCGCTCTATGAAGCGATAGCCTGCCGCCAATGTGCCACCACGAAACGGTTTATATTCCAGCGCGCTGCCTGCGATTAAGGTATCGTCTTCGCGGCCATTGCCTTCGAAATCGTCATTGCGGAAACCGATATCGGCATCAAACAGGATATTACGGCGCAGGGCATGCTCAAGGCTTAAAATTCCTTCGGTGCGGACATAACCCGAGGCGGTGACGCTGTCGATTTCTTCGATATTGCGGTTCAGTGCCCCCTTCAGGGAGGTCAGCGCGCTGAGGTTCCAAAGGAGCGAACCACCGTATTTTGCGCCGCTGATATCATCCAAAGGCGCATCATAGCCGCGATTCATATATCCGGCGAACACCTCGCCCTTCATTTTGCCGCTGATATCCACGGCGGAGCCGAGTGTCATTTCATGGCCGGTTGAATCGCGATCAACGATCCCGTTTGTCAGTTTGTCGTAGTTCACATCAATCAGGCTGTAGCGTGCGAAGGCTTCATAATTCGGGCTGAACTCATAGCCCAGCTGGCCGGTATATCTTTGCTCTACATGGTTGCGATCCGAATTATCGATCACGAGCGCGCCGATATTTGCGTCGTCAAAATCACGCGCGCGGATCATGCCGTCGAGCTTCAGGCGCATTCTCGCCCGCTCCTTGGCAAAACCTGCGCGCGCGGTAACAACGTCAATTTCCGTGGGTTCATCTCCGCCTGCGCTGCTCGGGTCACTGCGGTCTTCGTGAACATGTTCGTAGAAGGCCGACCCTGTCAGAAACGCCCCGTGCTCGATATCATACCGCCCGCCTGCATAAACATCATAATCATCAAAATCTTCATTTTCATTATCCGCATAGCGCCCCAAGCGCCCGCGCACCTGTAAATTCATGCGGTGGCGGCTCCAGTCTGAGTCCAGCGCGATTGAGGGCTTATACGTTACGATTACATCATCTTGCTCATTTGTGGGTGTACGGAAAATATTATCATCAAAACGGGTTTCAACCTCTATGCCCGGATGGGCGCGAAAAGAGCGCACAGGCATGCCGATCGGCTCGTAATGCGAGTCAGGGCGTTGCTTGACGCTCACGACATCGGTATGCGTTAAAAACCGTTCATCGTTTTGCGCGAAAGCCTGAGGGCTCAGGGCGCAAAGGGCTGTGAGTATAATGGGGAGGGCAACCCGCAACATGAAAGCTCCAACAATATGCATTAATACTGCGTATTAAGCATAGTTGAGCCTCAAGATGCAAGATAACACTCAAGGGTTAATGCTGGAGAGTATCACTGCGGATCAGCATACCGATCACCAGACCCGCCGCCACACCTGCAAGATTGGCCAGAATATCCTCCATCGAGGGTGTACGCATCGGTACGAAGCCTTGCAGGACTTCAACAACAATCCCTGAGCTGAACAAAATCGCAGCGGAGATATAGACATGTTTCATGCGGATAAATGTGACTGTCGGCCAAAGCGTCAGCAAGCAAAACGCCGTCATATGCAGCATTTTATCGGCGCCGTTTTCTATGACCATCAGGTTCGGAATAACCGCAAAGCCCATCAAAGTAAGAATGCCCATTATCCAGAGCGTGAAAGTGAAGGTTTTCATTTGCGAAAGATAACTCATTTGCGACCTCTGTCCAGATAGTTTTTTATGTGTATTTCCAAACGATAAACTACGAATCTTAAAAAAGAATGAAGCCCTGAAAGGCGTGTGCTTTACCATTGATTAGGGTGGAAAAATGGCCTATAAGCCAAAGATGCACGCGCATCAGGTCAAAATAATCGTAAAGAAGGGGATAGTATGACGCCTAGCTTGAAAACCATGATGGCCTTTGTGGCTTTGTTTTTCTTGATCCTGCCGATGGCCGCTTGTAGCAGTGAGGATTCCCCGCAGGACGCCCCTATGAACGCATCAACCAACCAGCGTTTGATGACCGCGCCCGTGCAGCAAGACATCATAAAAGCCCAGCAAGCGGCGTCTTTATCTGAACTTTACGCCGAAGGGCAGCCGCCGAGAATCGGAAACGCGCCTCGGGAAGACATCCAAGAGATTTCTGCCATAGCGCAAGATATTGATGCGCCAGACGCTGGCCGCAGTATTGCCGATGTCGCGCAAGACATTACGCAAGAAGCTCCGCCAGCGGAATTGCCCGATGCGCCGACACAGAGCCCTGCGCCTGTCGCCGCCATTGCTGATGAGCCTTCGCAATCCAATCCGCTGACGACGCGTGAAGAACAAGCCCGCATCAATGCGGCTGTTGCGCAAAATATACCGCTTGAGGAAGCGTTGCCCTTTGAAAAGGCTTCTGCACCGCCAGAGAGCCCTGCCGCCATGCCGGTTAGCGAAGACAGCGTGGTTATTCCCGCGCCCATAATGGACGCCCCCCCGCGCGTGATTTCGAATGCGCCGGATAATTCCCCCAAGCTGAATGCCGGGGAAACCCTGCGCGTGAGCGTATTCAACGACCCCGATATGTCGGGCGAATATGAAATTGATAATCGCGGCGTGATTACCATGCCATTGCTCGGCGATGTTCAGGCGGCTGGCCTGACTCAAAATGCCCTGCAAAACGCGATTGAGAATAAGCTGGCCGTAAACGGTATTTTGGTAGACCCCAACGTCAGCATCGAAATTATCGGCCTTCGTCCCTTCTATATTCTGGGGGAGGTTCGCACACCGGGAAGCTATCCGACTGTGCCGAATATGGATGTTTTCAAAGCATTAGCGATTGCCGGGGGATTAACGCCCCGCGCGGTTGATGACGAATTTATTATCTATCGGGGCGTTGGTGAAAATCGCCAGAAAATTGATGCCCGTGAAGATACGCTCGTGTATCCGGGCGATTCTATCAAAGTTAAGGAACGGTTCTTTTAAGCCATGTATGACCGCCGTAAATCCCCCGCCCCCGCCGCTGCTGCGGCAGAATTTGACCTGATGCCCTTAATCAGTGCCTTGCTGGGACGCTGGCGGCTTATTCTCGGGGTGACCTTGCTTGCCGTGCTTCTGGGCGGGCTCTATCTTTCCTTTCAGATTCCGCAATATACGGCGACCGCGCTTTTGCAGCTTAATGTCAAAGAGCAGCCTATATTGGATAGCCAGACCCTGACACTGCGCCGCGATGACGAAGCCGTTATTCAGAGCCAGATCGATATTATCAAATCGCCCGCCCTGATCCGCGGGCTGGTCGAGCGTCTGGAGCTTGAGACAAAACCTGAATTTAACGAAGCCCTGCAGCCCAAAACCTTTATGTGGAAGGTCAAAAACGGGATCAAAAAATCTTTGGGGCGCGAAGATGCCATAGCCGAGGGCGAACTCAGCCCCGAGCAAATGGACATTCAGACTATACAGGTCATGCGTAACGTTATGGCGCGGATTGATGTCCGCAAGGAGCCTTTATCGAATTCGGTGAGAATATCTTTTACCTCGCGCCACCCCGAGCGGGCAAAAAATATGGCGAATGAACTCTCGGACGCCTTCCTGAGATACCAGATTGAAAGTTCGAGCGACAATAGCCGCGAGGCCAATGAATTTTTCGGGGAACGTGTAGAGGAGCTTCGTAAAAAGGTTTTCGAATCCGAGCGCGCGGTTCAGGAATTCAGTCTGGAGCATGGTCTTTTTCAATTAGACGGCATGACGATTGATGACCAGCAGCTTTCGGAATTGAATTCCCAGCTGGTACAGGCACGAACCGATCTGGCGCAGGCGCAAGCAAGGCTTAATAGCGCACGAGCATTGCTAGGCAAGCCTTCTGGTATCGATACGATACGTGAAGTATTGGATTCCAGCCTTATTCAAGCCTTGCGTGAAAAGGAAGCAGAACTGCTCCGCCAGCGCTCCGAGCTTTCCGGCCATTTCGGCGCTAACCATCCGCGCATGCTAAACATTAACGGCGAAATCAATGATTTACGCGACAAGATTGACATTGAAAACCGCAAGATTGTCCAAGGCCTTGAAAACGAACTGCGTATCTCCCAAGTCCGCGTCAGCACTTTAACAAACGAGCTTAACAATATTCGCGGGCGGCAAGGCAGCTCCTCTAAGCTTGAGGTTGAACTGGCGGAGCTTCAGCGCGAAGCGGAGGCCAACCGCTCTTTGTATGAAAATTTTCTAGCGCGGATGAAACAGACGGGCGAGGTCAAAACCCTCGACCAATCGACCGCAAAAATCGTTTCCTATGCCGATACGCCTTTGGAGCCTTCGGCGCCGAAAAAGAAACTGATTATGGTTTTGTTCTTGCTGTGCGGCGGCTTTACCGGGGTGCTGCTGGCTTTGGCTTTAGAGCATTTCTCGCTCGGTTTTCTTTCGCCGACTTCACTGGAGGAAAAGACGGCTGCGCCGTGTCTGGGTATGGTGCCGGAATTCGAGGGCAAGCAGAGCCTGACCAATTATGCGATCGAACATCCGAATTCGGTTTTTGCCGAAGCCCTGCGTTCGATTATGGCCGCGCTGCAGTTTAATGAAAATGCGCCGCGTTCGATTCTGGTGGTGTCTTCATTGCCGCAGGAAGGAAAGGGTTGGTTGTCCTCTTCTTTGGCGCATATTGCCGCAGGATCGGGGAAAAAGATCTTGCTGCTGGATGCGGATTTGCATCGTCCGATGGCCTCTGATGTCTTTAAAGGTACGGCGACGCGCACACTGAACGAGTACCTTAATGATGAGGCGAAAATTGAAGATATCATCAACCGTGATGAAAATTCAGGGCTGTATTATATTTCTTCAACGCCTGAGAAAAAGAATGTCCAAGCCTTGCTGGAATCCGAAAAGATGAAGGCACTGATGGATTATGCGCATGAAAACTTCGAAAGCACGATATTGGATTGCCCGCCAGTAATTGGGCTGTCCGATACACTTTTCCTCTCGCGCCTCGCCGATAGTGCGATGCTGGTTGTGCGCTGGAACAAGACGCCGCGCAATGTTGTCAAAAATGCGCTTAAGATTTTAAGCCGCGCCAAGATTCAGCTCTCCGGCACGGTGATGAGCCGCGTCGATCTTGAAGAATACAAAAAGCTGGAATTTGGCAGCGGTTACAACTACAAGCAGTATAGTGCTTACTATACTGACGAGGCGCCGCAGCGCAGCTTTAAAGACAAAATCATTAAATTCGGAAGCCGGGGATAATCCATGCATATCGTGCATGTGACAGAGGCGTGGAACGGCGGCGTTGCAACCTATCTCAATACGCTCTTGCGCCAGCAAGTTTTACAAAAAGACATCACGGGCATCACTTTATTTTATGATCCCGCACGCGCGACCCGCGATTTTGACACTGCGTTTTACGCGGCGCATGGGATTGCCCTTATTCCCTATGAGAGCAGCCGTCATCCGAAACAATTTTTAGCGATTGCCAAAGCCTTAAATACGCAAATAAGTGGACTTAGTCCGCAAAGCGGGTCCAGTTCCGTGATTGTCCATCTGCATTCCACCTTCCCCGGTGTTTATGGGCGGCTCTTGAAGGGCGCATGGAAGAGCGTTTATTGCGCGCATGGCTGGAGCTTCGTTCAGGAAAGCGGCGGCTTTAAGAGGTTCGTTTATAGGGCGGTGGAGCGTTTTCTTGCGCGGCGCTGTGACGGGATCATCAATATCTCCCAGCATGAGCAGGACGAAGCGGAAAGGGCGGGCATAAAACCGCCGATTATGGAGGCTATTTTGAGCGGGGTTGAGGATATAAACCCCGCAACACAGGCGGATTTTGCGCCTTCTCAGGATGGTTTGAATTTCGGGTTTATTGGCCGGCTGGATTACAAAAAAGGTTTTGATATTTTGGCGCGTGTTTTTGCGGCTCCTGAGATGGCGGCGCATCAGCTTTACGTGATCGGCGCGGCGAACCGTGACGGGCATGGCAGCGAAATTCCTGAAGCCGCGAATATTCATTATCTGGGCTGGATCGACCACCGCGCGCTGGGCGGTTATATCGGCGCGCTGGACGCGGTGATCGTGCCTTCGCGGCAGGAAGGGTTTGGCCTGACGGCGGTGGAAGCGATGCGCAGCGGCATTCCCGCCATCGTCAGCAATCGCGGCGGGTTGCCTGAACTGATCGAGAATGGGCGCGACGGGTTTGTGTTTGATCTTGAAGATGCGGCAAGTGCCCTGCCCGCTCTGATCGGCGGTTTAAGCCGTGAGACATTACGCGGGGCGGGGGCAGATGCGCGGAAAAGCTATGAGCGCAGGTTTATGGCGACGCGGTTTGGTGATGATATTTTGGGGTTTTATAAGCGCTTGGCCGTTTAGGGGTCTTCACCCCCACCCTTGCCCTCCCCCTCAAAAGGGGGAGGGATAAGAAAAGCCTGCCCTTTCAAGGGGTGGGATGAGAAAAACTTGCCCTTTCAAGGAGGTGAGAAAAGCCTGCCCCCTCAAGGGGAGGGATAAGAAGGCTTGCCCCCTCAAAAAGGATGAAGAAGGTCTACCCTCCTCGCAATGACGAAAAAAAATTTACAGCTTTTTATAAACTTTGGTGATTTCGGTGTGCAGGCGATCCATGCCAAAATTTGCTTTGGCGTTTTCAATCGCGGCTTCGCCTATTCTCTCGCGCAAGGCAGGGTCTTCGGCCAAGGCTTTAACTTTATCGTAGAATTCATGCTTGTCCTTCACCAGAAACCCTGAAACCCCGTCTTCGAACATATAAGGGATGCCACCGGCGGGATAGCCCAGCACGGGCAGGCCGAGGGCGGAGGCCTCCATGACGGAGCGCGGCAGCGGATCAGGGATGACCGAGGGCACGACATTGGCATGAATGCCGCCGTAAATTTTATCGAAGCCCTGCACGCGACCTTCGAATGTTATGCGGCCTTCTAGCCCGAAGTCTTTGACCATCTGGCGGCATTTGGCGTCATACTCGGGTTCATGCGGGGCGGCCTCACCGCGCACTTGAAGCTTGAGATCGAGGCCGTTTTTGACAGCAAAATCAAACCATTCGATAAGCGCGTCCAGCCCCTTGGTGAACTGGATGCGGGCGATGAAGCCAAGGATAAACGGCGTGTCCAATTGGGGGCGCCGCGCCATATCGCGGTCAGGCAGATTGATGGCGTTGAAGATCACTTGTACGTTTTTCGGCAAATTCTCGCCCGGCCAGCAGGGGCGAGATACCAGCACGACTTGCGATCCGATGATTTGCGTCGCCTTCCAGAAGAGTTTTTCTAGCCCCGTGAACGGCACGGCGCGGTAATGGATGACCACTGGCGCGCCGCCCATAAGGCGGGCAAGGCACCCTACACCGTGCGCTTTCAGGCCATTGGTATGGACGGCGATGGCGGATTTTTCCTTGGACAGTGCTTTGAGCTGTTTCGCGGCTTTGAGGGCGTCAAAAAAGGTGCGGAAAACATCCATGGCTTTGAACGGGCGGTGGACAGTGAGGACGGAGCCGTATTCTATCTGTCGGAATTCATATCCCCGCTTGGCGGCGAGTTCGGACATTTCGCCCTGATCAGGCGCGGTGAATACGGGCGTGATATTCGGGTTGTCCATCAGGTCAAAGAGTGACCGCTCCGCGCCGCCTTTAAAAAACTCAACATCGGAAACAAAAATAACGCAAGGTTTCACAGGGGGGTTCATGCTTTTCTTTCTTTTAAAATTGTCCGCATACCGATTTCGAAGGCGGCGATGACGATCAGGAGCATAAGGGGTTTAAAACCGAATACAAAATAAAAATACCCCTGATTGAGGCCAAAATTCGCCCAGACCAGAAGCTTGGCGGCGAGGAAAAGACTGATGGGGTTTGCACTGATTATCGCATAGTAGAAATAGCTGCAATACAGGGCGTAGACCGCAAGAAGCACAGCATAGGGCACGATCATACCAAGATAGCCGAAGAGTTTGAGCAAATAGGCTTCGCTTGCGAGCGTCAAGGTGACGCCGCGCTCCAGATAATGTTTATAGCGATCGACCTCCATATAAGCCGCCATATAATCGCGCGCGCCGAGATAGGGGGCGTTTCTGGCGTAGCTTTCAGGGTCGCGGGAAAGCATGGCGGCGATATTATGCTTGAGCTTGGGGGCGTCGAGCTGGAGGAGCGCAGAGCCAGAGGCGTCTTCAATATACCAGAGCTGGGCCTGAGATGTAGCGCGGATTTGAAGGCGCTCTATGGCCGCATCAGGATTATCGAATACACCATAGGCCACCAAAATTGCGGGGGTTGTAATCAGGACAAGCGCCGCTCCCAGCGGCAGCAGGCGGGACGTCAGGCGGCTGAGGATTTTCTCGTTCAGCAGGAAAACAGGGGTTGCGAAGGAAAACAGGATCATCGCAATCGAGGTAAACTTTTCCGCGAACAGCAAGGAGAGGAGAAGGATGATGATAAACACACCCAAAGAGGCCAGCATGATGAGGCCTTGAAAAGGATGCGTCGCTTTTGAGTCGCGCCTGCACACCGCGTAAATCAGCCCCAAAAAAACCACGAACATCGGGCGGTTGCCGAGGAAGAAAAACAGGAAGCGGCTATCGACCTGTTGCCAATATAAAATTCGGTCGACGCCGGTAATGGCGGGGAAACCGTTTTGCAGGCCGATGAAGAGCGCGCAGAGGCACAGCAGACCCAGCGCACCGATTACGCCGATAGACCATAGAGAAAAAGGGATGGGGTTGACGCTGCGGATGCGCGGCGCGATGGCTATCAATTTGGTGAGAAACCAAGACAGAAAAAGGATAGAAACCATAAACACCGCTTCGAGCCGAATGAATGCGCCTGTTGTTTGACCGCTGAGCAACAATTCAGGCATCCAGCCGCCGCTCTCAATGGCTATGCCTGAGATCATGGCGGTGAAGCGCAAAAATATGAACCACAGCAACAGCACAAAGGCGGCGGGCATATATTTGAGCACGAACCAGCACAAAGCGGCGTAATGCACCATCGCGGCGGCGGCCCAACCCCAAGAGGGCGCCAGCTCAGCCGCCGTGGCAATCAGGGTCAGCGAGGCGAAGAGCGTGACGACGAAAATTATAGCGGGGGCGTCTAGGGGTTTGGCGATCATTTGGCCGTCCCTGCGATTGTGTTTTCCAGATGGACGATGAATTGATCGAGGATAACGGAGGGGCGGAAGTCCTTGGCTTTTTCACACGCACCCTTGCTCAAGAGCTCATAGAGCGCCGGATCGCTTTCGATGTCCTGCATGTATTTTGCCAGAGCCTTGGCATCGCCCGCCGCATAGACAAAACCGTTTTTGCCGTGATCGACGATTTCGGGCGTGCCGCCGGCGTTGCTGGCGATGACGGGCAGACCGTAGGCGTAGGCCTCATAGACCACGCGGGGCAGAGGCTCGCCATAAATGGAAGGGCAAACCAGTACATCAATGGCGCGGTAAAAATCTGCGGCTTTGATGTGGCCAAGGAATTCGACATCTTGAGCGGCGGCTTGGTTTTTGAGCGCGCGCTCATATTCGGGTGTGCCTGAACCCGCGATTTTAAGAGCTGCGCCGCCTTGAATGTTCTGGAAGGCCGCCAGCAGGCTCTCCACGCCTTTGGTGACATCCAGCCTGCCGATAAAACCAAAGGTGAGCGGGCGGGACGTCGGAAAAGCGCGGGGCGGGGCGATCGCTTCGCTTTCGTTCATGTTCACTTGGGCAAAATGGGGCGTTGTCTTTGGGAAGGCGTTATATTTTTGATGCTGTGCCAGAACGAAGTCACTGTTGGCAAGGAAACGGTCAACGCAGCGCGACGTCAGGCGGCGAACACCCGCAAAGGGCTTGCAGCCCCTGCACAGCCCGTCACAATTTTGGCCACCCCGAAACATCGCGTTTTGCTGGCAGATGAGATAGTAATCGCGCATCGTATGGACGGTCGGGATTTTCAGGGCTTTTGCAATCACATGAATACTGGTTGAAAAGCCTGCTATGACGGATGTGTTTATAATATCTGGTTTTTCGGTTTTCAGGATTTTGTAAAAATCGAGCGCGGCGAAAGGGTTAAAAAGATCGAGCAGATGCCAAAGCGGCTTTTTCCATTTCGGTGGGTGGGTTTGGCCGAGCGGGTAGACGTTAGGCATGCGGCGATAGAGTATGCGCACGCCGCCAACCGTTTCTTCACGCGGCGGCTCGCCCTCGTTCATACAAAAACGCACAACAACGACGTCATGACCACGGGCGGCGCAGCCTTCGGCAAGGTTGCGCACGGAGGTGCCCGAGCCTGCCCCGTCGGGGTAATAGCTGCAAATCGCGAAAAGGATTTTCATAGGGTTTACTAATACGCGCCGTCGCGGCGCATGACAACTGCTACTGTTTTGAACATAATCGAAATATCTTGCCAGAGCGACCATTCACGGATGTATTTTTGATCCAGAGCGACACGCTGTGCATATCCTGTATCATTGCGGCCGCTTACCTGCCAGAGGCCCGTGACACCGGGCTTTACCGAGAGATAATCCTGCCAAGCCTCACCATAATAGGTGCTTTCCGCCTCGACAACGGGGCGCGGGCCGACGAGGCTCATCTCACCGCAGAGCACATTCCAGAATTGCGGCAATTCGTCGAGAGAGGTTTTGCGCAAGAACGCGCCGATTTTGGTAACGCGCGGGTCATTGCGGAGTTTGAAATCCGCTTCCCATTCCTTGCGGGCTTCGGGGTTTTCGGCGAGATGTTTTTGCAGCACTTCATCACCGTTGATGATCATGGAGCGAAATTTCCAGCACTTAAAAGGCTTGCCGCCCTTACCGATACGGGTATGGCCGTAAAAGGCGGGGCCGCCGTCTTTTTTGATTTGAAGCGCGGCGATCAAGAATATCGGCGAGAAGATGATGAGCGCGATGGCGGCGCCTATGCGATCCATGATGTTTTTGGTCGCTTCCATGGATTATGCAGCCTTCTTACCCATTTCGGTTGCGAAGTCGCCCTCCTGATCCACGTGCCAGGAATGTTTCCAACTTGCGGGTGTGGCTTCGCGCATTCCGAACTGGACAGCGTTTTGTTTTTGGCGCCACGTCCATGCGGTTTCGAGAATGTTTTCAAGGCTGGAGTGCGCAGGGTGCCAATCCAATTCTTTTTGCGCCTTCATGGAATTGGCGACCAAAATCGGAGGATCGCCTGCCCTTCGCGCTTCGCGCACTGCAGCGATGGGGTGCCCCGTAACCTCGCGCGCCATATCGACAACTTCCTTGACGGAGTGGCCGATATTGGTTCCGAGGTTCAGAGTCAGGCTGGTTTTTTCAGACATAATCTTGAGCAAAGCCAGAACATGCGCGTTGGCCAGATCGGTAACATGAATATAATCACGGATGGCGGTGCCGTCGGGCGTATCATAATCCGTACCGAAGACTTTAATTTCATCCATCATATTGCTGGCGACGCGCATCAGAAGCGGGATGAGGTGGGTGTCTTTTTTGTACATCGCGCCCGAATCGCCGAAAGCATCGGCACCGGCGGCGTTGAAATACCGCAAAATCGCGTAATGAAGGCCATAAGCGCTGGAATAATCACGGATCATGTTTTCCATCGCCAGTTTGGTCTGGCCGTATGGGTTGATCGGCTGCAGGGTAGAAGTTTCCTTCAGCAGCGCATCCTTAGGGATGCCGTATACGGCGGCGGTGGAAGAGAACACCATATGCTCGATCCCTGCCTCGCGGGCTTCTTCAAGAAGGCAAAGCGAGCCGTAGACATTGTTTTCATAGAAATTTGCCGGGTTGGAAACAGAGTCCCCAACCTGAATAAGCGCGGCGAAATGCATGATGGCGATTGGACGATATTTGGAGATGACTTCGGCGAGGCGGGCGCGGTCGCGGATATCGCCTTTTTCAAATGGCCCCCATTTGACGCAAGAGGCGTTGCCTGAACAGAGATTGTCGTATGCTACGGGGAGAAAGCCTTTTAGAGCCAGTGCTTTACAAACATGGGAGCCGATATAACCAGCGCCACCAGTAACAAGTACAACTTTATTCATTAATCTCTCCGTTTACTCAACAATATTTACGCGCTTTATACTCATTATTATGCTGCTTTGCAACATATAACAGAGTTCTGATTTTTTGCCCTCAACATGAATGCAATCATCATACCAATGTAGAGCAACCATTTACATATCATAAAATTATCTGTTGATGCAAATTAAATTTTGAGGAAAGCGATATAAGAATACAAAAAGATTATTGAATATCAGTTCTTTAATTAAAAATTAGCCAGTTGATTTTGTTGGCCGTTTATTGCAGCAAAGCCTTAATCGCGAGATATAATTTTTTCTGAAAGGCTGGATCGGGGCAGGATTTTATTTCCAGAAAGCTTAAATAGGCAAAATTATCAGATTGGTTCTGGTTATGGTTGCCCAGCACCCCTTCGAAAAACATTTCATAGGACACATTATAGAAATTCTTGAGTATAAAGAGTTTTTCAACTGGGAGCCTGTTTTGGCCCTTTTCGTATTTCTGGATTTGCTGAAAAGACACGCCGAGTGCCCGCGCTATATCATTTTGAGAAAAATGTTGGGATATGCGCAAACTCTTCAGGTTTTTTCCTATTGTCACTGCAGATTCCGGAACACGAAGAGTTTTAATAGCCATGGGTCGCATACATTATTTAACCATAGATTGTATTATTGTTTCTTTTTTAGAAATTATCAAGTCTTTATTTCTTTTTTAGAAATTTCTGTTTTTGATGATCGTGAGATAATCTGAAGCATGGATTCTCAATGGCTTAAAGCGCAATTTGCACTCAACCCTACATTATCAAAGGCCGAGCTTGCGCGCGTGCTCGGGCTGGAACCGCCAGCCGTGAGCAAAATCTTGAGTGGTGGGCGGCAGATTAAGGCCTCAGAATACCTTATCATGCGGCGTTTTTTTGGCCTGCCTGTGGATGGAGAAAAGTCACTTTCGGGCACTTCGGAGATTATCCAGCCCCTTAATAGCCAGGGCAGTTTGAGAGAGGCTTCGCATGAAGGACAATGGGCCATCCCGCAGAATGTTCTGAAAAGCAGAACCAATAGCAGCAGCAAGGATATTCGTATTTTTAAGGTTGAAGAAAAAACCATGGAGCCGGATTTCAAATTCGGGGAACATGTCTTGGTTGACCAACTCGACAAAAAACCCAGCCCTGCGGGGGCGTTTATTGTTTCAGATGGTTTTGGCTACATGATCAGGTTTTGTGAATACCTGCCGCATTCTTCGCCACCGAGAATCAAAATTTCTGCCAAGGATCCTTCGTTTTTTTCGCAAACATTAGATGAAGCAGATTTTAAGATCATTGGACGGATTATAGCAAAACTTGAATGGCTTTAGGTTTCATCCTCTTCAAACCATTTGAACGCGCACGCTACAAATTCGGGATTCAACCATTTGGGATTTGCGCCGCCATATTTCAAGGGCTGGCCATTTAGATCAGTAATAATGCCGCCCGCAGCCCGCAGAACAGCATCTGCCGCCGCCGTATCCCATTCGCAAGTCGGGCCGAAGCGCGGGTAAAGATCGGCCTTGCCAGCGGCGATGGCGGTGATTTTAAGAGAGCTGCCGCGTTTGATAACTTTTTCGACCTTGAAGGATTCCAGGAATTTGTCGAGCTTACCCGCGTCGCCGTGGCTTTTGCTGGCAACCACAATGAGCCCAGATTTGGGCGAGGGGCGCACCGAGATTTCCTTGTCGGTTTTGGTGTCTTCAAGGAAGCGACGCGCCGTGCCCTGACCGTGCCCCGAATACATTTCCCCCGTCACGGGCACGTATACGACGCCGAGCACAGGATTACCGTTTTTTATCAGGGCGATATTGACGGTGAAGTCATTGCCGCCGCTGATGAATTCCTTGGTGCCGTCGAGGGGGTCGACGAGCCAGAAATACTCCTGGTTCGCCTTAATTTTCGGAGCTTTTCCAAGGGCCACGCCCTCCTCCCCGATCATCGGGATATCGGGGGTGATTTGTTCAAGCGACATTTGAATGAAGCCTTCAGCTTCACGGTCGGCGAGTGTGACGGGGCTATCATCGCGTTTGATCGCGACCTGCATATCCTCGACGCCGTCATAATATTTGAGGAGGATTTCGCCCGTATCGCGCGCTATGCGTTTGACCATATTGCACAGGGCACCGGGGTTATCGAGTAGTTTTTGTTGGCGGGCTTTGAGGGCAGCCAGTGCGGCTTGAGCGTCAGACGGCAATGGATTTTTCCTGCTTCATAAGATGTTCATTCTCTTTACGCAGGGCGATCTGTAATTCAACATATTCCAGCACTTGAGCCACACATGATTCAACATTGGAATTGGCGGTATCGACCACCATCTCTGGGTTTGTTGGTGCTTCGTAGGGCGAGTCGATCCCTGTGAATTCAGCGATTTTTCCGGCGCGGGCTTTTTTGTAGAGTCCTTTCGGGTCACGGGATTCGCACGTTGCGAGATCCGCGGACACATATATTTCGTGGAAATGATCGGGTGCGGCCTGACGAGCGCGGTCGCGATCTTCCTGATAGGGGGAGATGAAGGCGGTAATGACAATCAGCCCCGCATCCGCCATCAGGGCGGCAACATGTCCGACGCGGCGAATGTTTTCGGCGCGATCTTCGGGGGAGAAGCCGAGATCGGCGTTCAAACCGTGGCGGACGTTATCGCCGTCCAGAACATAGGTGTGATAACCCTTTTCGAACAGGGCTTTTTCAACCGCCATCGCGAGGGTGGATTTTCCTGCGCCCGACAGACCCGTGAACCAGAATACGCCGCCCATGTGGCCTTTATTCAGGGCGCGGGCGTCGGCGGTCATCAGGTGGTCGACTTTATAAATATTTTCGGATTTGGGCGCGTCGCGGCGCTGGTCGGCGTAGCCGTCCATATTGATAGAGCCGCCGCCGGCGATGTCATAGCCATCATAGATAACCATGCGCCCGAGTTTCTGGTTATCGGTATAGGGGTCGATGGGCAGCATTTCACGCGCGCGCAAAGTAATTTCGGCGACGGCGTTTTTGCCGACACTGGCGGCTTTGGCGTCTTGCGCAAGGTCATCGGTGTTGATGACTCGGTCGATGGATTGAACCGTCACAGTGGCTTCGTTGGTGCCGTAGCGGACCTTATAAGAGTTGCCGACCTTGAGTTCTTTCGCCGAAAGCCAGAAGATATTGGCGCGAAAGACGTTGGAGAGCATAGGCGGGTTTTGGGTGTGCGAGGCAATATGGCCGCGCTCCACGAAGATGCGATCATCCAGCGTGATGCCGATGACTTCGCCTGCATGGGCTTCGACTTTGTCATTGTCTTCCGGCCAGACTTTGATGGCGGTGACGGTGGCTTGTTCATTGGTGGGGGAGAAGAGCAGCTTATCACCCGTGCGGATGATGCCTGTTTCGATGCGGCCGACCAGAATCCGCTGCTCGCCAAAGCGGTAGACGTCTTGAATCGGGAAGCGGAGCGCGCGGGAGAGCGGCGGGGTTTCATATTCGAAGCAATCCAGAACATCGACAAGCGATTTGCCTTTATACCACGGCATGTGGTTGTTGCGCTCAGAGATCATATCGCCTTCGCGGGCGGAGATCGGGACGATATAGCTGGCGGTCAGGCCAATAGATTTGAGGTAGGTGTCGACTTCCTTGGAGACCTCGGCGAAGGTTTCTGTGGAATACTGGGCTGCGTCCATTTTGTTGATGACGACGCCGATCTGGCGCATACCGAGGAGGCTCAGCATATAAGCATGGCGCTTGGTTTGTTCACGCACGCCTTCGGTGGCATCAACCACAAGGATGGCGGCATCGGCGGCGGCGGCGCCGGAAATCATGTTTTTCAGGAATTCACGGTGGCCGGGGGCGTCGATGATGACGTAGTCGCGCGCGGCGGTGGAAAACCAGATTTGCGTGGTGTCAATGGTGATGGCTTGGTCTCGCTCGGCTTGGAAGGCATCAAGCACAAAGCTCCATTCCAGCGCATCTGTGCCGCGGCGTTTGCAGATCTCGACCAGTTCTTCGTATTTGCCGTCGGGGAGCGAGTCTGTGTCATAGAGCAAGCGCCCGATGAGTGTGGATTTACCGTGGTCGACGTGACCGACGATGACCACGCGGAAGGGCTGGCTTTCATTTTGTTTTTTAAGTGATTTATTGTTTTTAGTCATTTGTTCTTTCAATGCCGTTTTTTTCAATGTCATTGCGAGGAGAACTTTAGTTCGACGTGGCAATCTCGTTTATGGATTGCTTCGCTAAGCTCGCAATGACGGTTATAACTCTTAGTGTCCTTCGTGGTTCATTTCTTTTTCAGATCCCCGACTGCGCGGGGATGACCTCGTCTAAGGCCCTAAAGGGCCAAGACATCGGTCACATATATCCCCGCGCTCTCAGTTTCTCAAAGCTGTCTTCGGTTTCACGGTCCATGGTGCGGCCTGCGCGCTCGGATGTGTTGGTGGTTTCCAGCTCGTGGATGATTTCCTCGATGCTGCTGGCGGGGCTTTCCACGGGATGCGTGATGTTCTTCTCGCCCAAAGAGCGGTAGCGCATCATTTTGCCGGTGTTTTTGTCTTCACGCGCCAGATAGAGATCGCAATAGGGGATGTTTTCGCGGTGGTGATAGCGCCAGATGTCGATTTCCGTCCAATGCAGGATGGGGTGAACGCGAAGGTGGCAGCCTTCGGGGAATTCGGTTTTATATTGATCCCAAAATTCGGGCGGTTGGTCTTTGAAATCCCATGAACCATCAAAGCTGCGCGGGCTGAACACCCGTTCTTTGGCGCGAAGCCCCTGCTCATCCCTGCGGATGCCGCCGATGATGCCTTTGAACTTATATTCTTCCATCAGGCCTTTTAGCCCTTCGGTTTTGCGCATCGCGCTCCTCGTATTGGGAGGCAGGGTTTGATCCATTTCTTCTTCAGGCGGGCACATCCAGTTGATGCAGTCCAGATCCCATTCCTTAATCAGACGATCCCGGAAGGCATAGACCTCGTCCATTTCCTGTTCGGTGTCCAATAAAGCCACAGGGAACGGGACGCGGCCGAAGAAGGCCTTGCGCACCATCCAAAGGAGGGCGGTGGAATCCTTGCCGATTGACCACATCATACCCAGCGGGTCGAGGCGGTTATAAGCCTCGCGGATAATGTAAATGGTTTTGGCTTCGAGGTCGTCGAGATATGGATACATAATATCTTTCCAAAAAATGTCATTGCGAGCGTAAGCGAAGCAATCCAGAGCTTCAAGTAAATATTATGGATTGCTTCGTCGGCTCCGCCTTCTCGCAATGACGATAAAATTATCCTGCTTTTTTCAAAACGGCCTTGCCTTCGCCTGGCAGAACTTCTTTACGCCCTATAGACACATAGTGGAAGTCATGCTCAATCATTTCTTCGGGTTTGTAAATATTGCGAAGATCAACAAGGCATTTGGTTTTCATGATTTCAGCGAGTTTTGAGAGAGAAAGCGCGCGGAATTCGTTCCATTCCGTGATAATCACCAGCGCGTCTGCACCTTTTGCGACTTCGTAGGAATCTTCGCACCATTCGATTTCCTTGAGTTCTTTTTTGGCTTCGGTCATTGCGATGGGGTCAAAGGCGGCGATATGTGCGCCGTCGTCTTGGAGAATCGGGATGATCTGCAAGCTTGGGGCTTCGCGCATGTCATCAGTGTTCGGTTTGAAAGACAGGCCGAGAATGCCGATGCGTTTGCCTTTGACATCGCCGCCGCAGGCATCGATCACGCGCTCCGCCATTGAGCGTTGACGTTCGGTGTTCACCCAGACAACAGTTTCAACAATGTTTTGCGGGGCGTTGTGTTTTTGGCCGATTTGCGTGAGTGCCAGCGTATCTTTCGGGAAACATGATCCGCCATAACCCGGGCCGGCGTGGAGGAATTTTTTTCCAATGCGGCCATCAAGACCGATGCCTTTTGCGACTTCCTGCACATTTGCGCCGACTTTTTCGCACAGATTGGCGATTTCATTGATGAAGGTGATTTTGGTGGCCAAGAAGGCGTTGCCCGCATATTTAATCAGTTCCGAGGTTTCGGGCGTTGTGATCACCATCGGCGTTTCGTTGATGAAAAGCGGACGGTAAAGATGGCGCATCACTTCGGCGGCGCGGTCGCTGTCTACGCCAATGACAACGCGATCCGGGCGAAGGAAATCGTTTATAGCCGCACCTTCGCGCAGGAATTCAGGGTTTGAGCATACATCGAATTCAACGGATGCATCGCCACGTTTTGCCAATTCTTCATCAATAATCGCTTTGATTTCACGGGCGGTGCCGACGGGCACTGTCGATTTTGTAACGATCACCGTATAGCCGGTCATGGTTTGGGCAATTTCGCGCGCGGCAGCATGGACATATTTCATATCCGCGTGGCCGTCATCTTCGCGGGCCGGCGTTCCTACGGCGATAAAGACCGCGTCTGCGCCATCGAGGGCTTCGGGCAGAGACGTTGTGAAGGACAAGCGACCAGCTTTGACTTGTTTGGCAACAAGTTCATCAAGGCCGGGTTCGTAAATGGGAATTTCGCCTTTTTTCAAGCGCTCGATTTTGCTTTCGTCTTTATCAAGGCATGTCACATTGATCCCAAACTCCGCAAAACATGTTCCGGATACAAGGCCTACATATCCCGTTCCAACCACTCCAATTTTCATAGCATTGTTTCCTGTTTGATATTTCACTCAAATACTGTGACTTTTTGGCACTGCAGCCAATATTTTACAAGTCTTAAATAGCATTATGAATTCATTAATATAATTTGCGGTATTCTATTGATTATATGCATTTCAAAGGAGTCCTATCGTGCTTCTTATTGCATATGGCCATTATATTTGATTAAACTTGAATACTGGCATTTAAAAACACTCTAACCGATTACAATAAAGGATTTACGATGGCCAAGAAGGACACAAAAGCGAGCGAAACGAAAAAAGCAGGTGAAGCAAACGGGCAGCCGCCCTCGAATATGCCGCTTTTTTATACAAACCCCGCGCCTTTGGACGCCAAGGCACATGCGAAGTTTGGCCTGAAGAAGAATTTTGGTTTTGCCTTTACCGAAGGTATTAATGCCGTGCCGATCAATCTGATCGAAATGCCGCAGGTTTGCCATTATTATCCGATTGCGTTTTCCCCCGACAATAACGCCACGCCTGTTGCGATTCTGGGTCTGCGTGACAGCGAGAATTTGTTCCTGAAGGGTGATCAATGGGAAACAAATACCTATATTCCGGCATATATCCGCCGGTATCCGTTCATTTTTTCTGAAATTCCTGAACAAGAGCAACTGACCCTGTGCGTGGATATGAATGACAAGATCGTGGATGAAAAGAGTGATCAAAAATTCTTTGAAGCGGACGGCAAGCCTTCGGAACTCTCGAATAATGCACTTGAGTTTTGCAAATCCTATCACGCAGCGGCGCAGCAAACGATTGAGTTCAGCAAAGCCTTGGCCAAGAGCGGCATTCTGGTTGATCGCGAGGCGCAAATCAATGTGGCGAATAACACGCGCATTAATTTCTCCGGCTTTAAGATTATTGATGAGAAGAAGCTGGCGGATCTGGATGACAAGGTTTTCCTTGAATGGCGCAAAAAGGGCTGGCTTCCGTTCTTATACGCGCATCTTTTCTCCGGCGCGCAGTGGCAACGTTTGTCATTCATGCTGAGCCAGCGTTTGGAAAAAGACGCGGCGTAGAGCCTTCACGTTTAATCACAACTAAAAGTCATTTTATGGAATAGATTCTTGCGTGGCTTGTACGCGCGTGGTAATTGTTGCTGAATTCCAAATTTTATAGGAGAGGTCAGACATGGCAAAAGTCGGGGCACAGCGCGCTGCGGATCTTACGGGTAGATCAAAATCCACCATTCAGCGCGCGATGAACAGCGGTAAACTTTCATACGAGCTTGACCCGAATGGTCGCCGCGTTATCGATGTTTCCGAACTTGAGCGGGCTTTTGGTCTGGATCATTCTTCTGGAACTTCGGCCAGTTCATCCGCTTCTGTAGAGCAGGAGCTGGAGAAAGCGTCGTCTTTGCTTGAGATGGAGCGCATGAAGATGCGTATTCAGATGCTGGAAAACCAATTACAAGCTGCGGAAACCCAAATCGAGGATTTAAAGGCGCAGCGCGATCAGTGGCAGAAGCAGGCTTCGCAGGTGCTGATCACCAGCCAGTACTCGCAAAAGCAGGCCGAAGAATTGGCGGCGCAGATTAAGGAGCGCGAATCCAGAGCGCGCGCCCGCCGCGCCGAGAAGAATCAAGATCTGGGCAGAACCATGGCCTCGCTTGAAGCCGAGAATGAAAACACCAGCGGAGATGCGGTTTTCGGCAATTTATGGAAGCGGGTTAAAGGGCAGAAATAGCCCCCTGGCTATCACAAAGTTTTTTTCTTTTTCAGGGGGAAAATGCTATCATTGTATGATGCACAGGTTTTTTGCCATTGTTATCTTTGCCTTGATTTTTGTTGCCCCTTTCGCGCTTGCGGAAGATTTGCCGGTTGTTCCAGAAGAAGCGCCGGCGATTGAAAAGCCGGAAGTGGTTGATCCTTTTTCTCAGGATATTCCTGATA
>CAYGJS010000016.1:394-46935 GCA_964350435.1 uncultured Micavibrio sp. | reverse complement strand
GCCGTAGACTTTCCTTAGAACGCAGACCTTAAAGCGCAGTCTCATCAGCAAGCACAAAAAAGCTGACAGCTTCTTAAGAAAACCTCTCAATCAAACCGATTGCTCTTGGGGAAGCCATTCGGCGGCAAACGACCCGCCGCCGCGCGCTTACCGACCCAAGGCTCGATATCCTCAACCACAGTTTCCCCCGCGCCATATTTAAACGACAGCCCTTCGGCATTTGCGAATGTCTTCGCATCCGACAAGCCGCCATCCTTGAATTTCTGCAAAATCACGCCCTTACCGCGCGCCATCTCGGGCAATTCCTCGAGCGCAAACACCAGCATCTTACGGTTCTTGCCTATCACGGCAATCCGGTCATGCCCGTCTGCAACCGCCTTACAAAGCACCGCCTCGGACGCTCCCGATACATTCAAAACCTGCTTGCCGTTCTTGGTCTGCGCCAGCACATCATCGGCCCTGACGATAAACCCATGGCCAGAGCTGGCCGCCACCAATATCTTCTGCCCCGATTTATAAAGCATCATCGCCGCAATATCGCCGTCATTCGGCAAATCGACCATAATCCGCAGCGGTTCACCAAACCCACGCCCCGGCGGCAACTTATCACACCCCACAGTATAGAAACGACCATTTGTGCCAAACACCAGAAGCTTGTCCGTCGTCTGCGCCTCGATCACAAACGCCTCGCGGTCACCGTCCTTGTACTTGATATCTTTCAAATTCTGGCCATGCCCCTTCATCGCCTTAATCCAGCCTTGGCTCGAACACAGAATCGTAATCGGCTCTTTTTCGATCATCGCCTCATCCAGATCCACCGCAACAGGCGCAGGCGGCTGACCGATCACAGTGCGCCGCGCACCCAGTTCCGTATCTTCCCCGAATTGTTTCTTAAGCGCCGCAATCTGTTTCTTAATGCGGGTCCATTGACGCGCCTCTGACTTAATGAGCTTCTCAAGTTCATCCCGCTCCTCGGACAATTTATCATGCTCAGCCTGGATTTCCATCTCTTCCAGCTTATGCAATCGACGCAAACGCAGGTTCAAAATCGCTTCAACCTGAACCTCGGACAGCGAAAATATCTTCATCAACTCCGCCTTCGGATCGTCCTCAAAACGGATAATCCGGATAACTTCATCAATATTTAGATAAACAATCAAATACCCCGCCAACACCTCTAAACGGTGCAAAACCTTCTCAAGGCGGAACCGCGAGCGCCGCACCAAAACCTCTTGCTGGTGATCCATCCACGACTGCAAAACCTCTTTCAGGTTCATCACCCGCGGCACGAGCCCGCCTTCCAGCACATTCATGTTCAGGCTAAAACGGCTCTCCAGATCACAATTCCGATATAGTGCTTCCATGAGCAAATTCGGGTCAACATTGCGGTTCTTCGGCATGAGCACAATGCGGATATCCTCCGCCGACTCATCCAACACATCATCCAGCATCGGCATTTTCTTCGATACGATCAGATCGGCAATCTTCTCGATCAGCTTGGATTTCTGCACCTGATATGGAATCTCGGTAATCACAATCTGATACAGACCCTGCTTCAGATCCTCGCGCTCCCATTTCGCGCGCACGCGAAAACTCCCGCGCCCGGTTTTGTAGGCATTAATGATATCCGCCTTATCTTCAACCAACGTCCCGCCCGTCGGGAAATCCGGCCCGCCGACAATCTCGACCAATTCCTCAATACTGGCGTCGCCCCCTTTATCTTTAGAGGCCAGCATAAGCTCCATCGCCCCGCAAAGCTCAGCCGCGTTATGCGGTGGAATAGAAGTCGCCATCCCCACCGCAATTCCGCTCGACCCATTCGCCAGCAAATTCGGAAAACCACCGGGAAGCACCACAGGCTCATTCTCCGACCCATCATAAGTCGGCCTGAAATCAACCGCGTCTTCTTCAATACCGTCAAGCAAAAGCAACGCGACATCCGTCAAACGCGCTTCCGTATACCGCATCGCCGCAGCATTATCGCCGTCAATATTTCCGAAATTCCCTTGCCCGTCCACGAGAGGATAACGCTGCGCGAAATCCTGCGCCAATCGCACCATCGCATCATAAACCGCCGTATCCCCATGCGGGTGAAACTTACCAATTACATCCCCAACAACCCGCGCAGATTTCTTCGGCGCCGTCGTCGGGTTAAGCTTAAGCTGGTACATCGCATACATGAGGCGGCGATGCACAGGCTTCATCCCGTCCCGCACATCGGGCAGAGAACGGCTCATAATCGTCGACAGCGCATAGGACAAATACCGCCCCGACAGAAGCTCGCTAAACGGCTGGTCGATGATGTTGTTATCGGGGATAGGATTATCCTGTGACATACGCATGCTCTTTTATTGATTGGCTTTCCAAAGTCTTCGCAAATCGCTGCTGAAAAATCAAGCGCATCTCGGGCATTCCCCGCGAATGATGCACAAAAACCCAATGCTCAAGGAAATGCGCGTTCATACGCAATCCATCATAAACATCCACTTCTTCGCTGGAACCGCCATGCGGCCGCAGAAAAGCAGGAAGGGTCAAAAGCTTGCCCTTATAAGGCGCGCCCGCCGAACGGCTCACCGCTTTGCCCGTCTTCGGCGAAACATACAGCAAATCCTGATCCCCGTTCCCGCTCGCACATTGCGATAAATCAAGTGAAAACCCCAGCTCCTTCAAAAACGCAATCTCCCACATCACATAGGCTGCGCCCCAAATCTCACTCTCCAACGCTTCGAACAGCGCAATCATCCCATGAAACAACCCCGCATGCTTCTCCCTCTCCGGCAAAGCCTCATCCGATAAGCCGCACGCCGCCTGAAGCGCCGCCAATTTCACAGGGTCTTGCATATACGCCGCGCTATAATTGCGGGAAAGTTCGAGCGAAAACGCCCCAAGCCCATCAGAGGTGCGGCTCTGCCATTCAACATCCACCAAGTTCCCAACCTCAAGACTGCCGCGCATCTTCGTGCCTTGCGCCCCGCGCACATAGCCAATCGCCCGCCCCTGCTCAATCGTCAGCAAAGATACAATCGCCCCGTTCTCCCCATGCGCCCGCGCCGAAAGCACTATTCCTTGATCTTGCCACTTTTCCATGAGAAAAGAATACGCGTTAAACATGACCATTACGAGGGGGCAGCCCAAAAGTGACGACAATCTCCACAAAAGAATTACGCACCCTCTGCCTGAAAGCCCTCACCAATGCGGGGTTACAAGAAAGTGATGCCGCCATTACCGTCGATCACTACCTTGAGAACGAAATGTCGGGCAAAACCTCCCACGGTATGGTACGCGTAGTGGAGGCCGTTAAAGCCCTCCAAAAATTCGGCGCACCGGCCTGCAATCCAACAATCGAACATGACACAGGCGCAATGATCCGGATAAACGCAAGCGGACAAATAGGCCCCGTCGCCGGACACATGGCCATGACCGAAGCCATAAAACGCGCCCCCATCCACGGCATCACCATGGTTGGTATCCGCGGCTACATCGCCTCAAACGGCTCAATGGCCTACTATTTACGGCGCATAGCCAAAGCTGGACTGGTGGCCTTCATGGGCTGCAACTCCGTCGCTCTCGTCGCACCTCCCGCTGGCAGAGAGCGCATGATCGGCACAAACCCCATCGGCGTTTGCATCCCGGGAAAAGAGTCCGATTTCATCGCCGACCTCGCCACCTCCGCCTATGCCTACGGAAAAATCATGGTGCATAAAGATAAAAATGAACCGATTCCGCAAGGCATCCTAATCGACAAAGCGGGTCACCCCTCAACAGACCCAAATGACGCGTATAACGGAGCTATTCTGCCCCTCGCCGGATATAAAGGGTTCTCACTTGGCCTCATGATTGAACTCATAGCAGGCCCCCTCATCGGTGCAAAAGCCATCAAAAAAGACCTGCACGATAACGATGGCCTCTTCATTATCGCCATAGACCCAAAATCCATGGATAACACTGAGTTTTACGCAGAAATAGAACAAGCCCTCACCGCAATCAAAACCTCATCCCCCGCCCCGGAAAACGAGACTATCCAAATCCCCGGCGAACGATCCAGCGAAAACCTTGCAAAAGCCCTCAAAACAGGGTCTATAAACATCGCAGATAAAACATTGAGCGCAATCAAAGAGTATGCGGCATGAGTCACTCTGAAATTAAAACAGTCGGCATTGCAGGCATGGGCGCCATCGGCTCCACAGTGGCTCAATATATGATGGAAACAGGCATCGAAGGCCTCGACCTCATCGGCATGTGCGATAGAGCGCCTCCCAATTTCGAATTCGCCCTGCCCAATTTAAGCTTCGAACAACTCACCGAACGTTGCGATATCATCGTCGAGGCTCTGCCCGCATCCGCTGCTTTCGAACTCGCAAAACATGTGCTCGAAAAGCAAAAGACCCTTGTTTTGATCTCATCTTGCACTTTACTGCTTTATCCGGAGCTTTTAGATATCCACAAACTTACCAACAGTCGCATTTACGTGCCATCAGGCGCGCTTTTAGGAGTAAAAGACCTAAAATCATGGTCTAAAGCCGGAATCACCGAAGCCACAATAAGTTCATCCAAGCATCCACGCAGTTTTGAAGGCACGCCCTATGTGGATGAAATGGGGATAAATCTGGATCAAATCACGGTTCTGACCAAAATCTTCGAAGGAACCGCCCAAGAAGCCGCAAAAGGCTTCCCCGCCAACGTCAATGTCGCCGCAACTTTGTCATTCGCAGGCGTTGGCCCGCACAAAACCCTGGTCGAAATCTGGGCCGACCCTAACGCAAGTGGCAACGCCCATACCGTTACTGTCACGGCAGGCGGCAAGGAATATACCGCAACCGCCTCCAGCAAACCCGACCCGCGAAACCCGAAAAGCTCATCCAGCACGCCGCGCAGCATCATCGAAACCCTTCAAAATTTTGACGAAGCACTGGTCACCTTATAATGAAAACACCCATCCCCCTCAAACCCTTTTACATGATCCGCCACGGTGAAACCGAAGCCAACGCCGCCAGACTTATGGCAGGAAGCCTCGACTCGCCCCTCACAGAAAATGGCCGTCAGCAGGCTTTACAGGCACAAAAAGTGATCGCCGCGCTCGATATTAAACCTGCCGCCATTTTCCACAGTCACCTCTCCCGCGCCCGTGATACGGCTTTGATTATTAATCAAGCTCTGAATGTAAAAACCTATGAAGACCCTGATCTTGCTGAAATCCACGCAGGAGAGCTCGAAGGCGCGCCCTATGATCGCTGTCAGGAAATATTTAACGCCTGGCCGAAAACGCCGGGCGGAGAAGATCCAAATGACTTCTTTATACGGGTCAGCCGGGGAAAATCAAAGGCTATAGAGCAGTTCAATGACCCTGTTTTGATCGTTTGCCACGGCGGGGTTATGCGCGCTTTCGGCGCGCTTTATAATTTCAGCGTCCCGGGCCGTTTTCAAAACGCCCATCTTTACGAATTCTCCCCCAATCCGCATAAGAATTCTTTCCCTTGGGATGTTTTTGATTACCGCCTGTGCGAAAGGGAAAATATTCTTATTCGTAATCGCTCGGATATTTACGAGTCAACTTTCGCCGACGAAATCGCATCATAAATTTTAAACGCCTGTACGTGTTCCTTCACATCATGAACGCGGAAGATTTGCACGCCTTGCGAATATCCATAAAGCGCAGACGCCAATGAACCGGAAATGCGCTCATCCGCCGGCTCATCATTCGAAGTTTTGCCAATAAAGCTCTTTCGGCTGGTACCGAGGAGTACAGGAGCGCCTAAACCATGAAACTTATTGATATTAGAAAGGATTAGCAAATTATCCTGCACAGTTTTGCCGAACCCTATTCCGGGGTCAATAATGATGTTTGAAACATCGATACGGTGCGTATCACAAAACTCGATACGCCGCTGTAAAAACTCATAAATATCTTTTACTACATTGTTATATTGGGGATTTTTTTGCATCATATCGGGCGTTCCCTGCATATGCATCAAACACACAGGCACTTTAGCCTCCGCCACAACACTAACGCTATCAGGATCATGCGTCAAAGCACTAATATCATTTATTATATTTGCCCCCGCTTTAAGCGCCGCCGCCATTGTCCGCGCATTTCGTGTATCAATGGATATCCACGGCGCTGCCCCTTTAAGCCCATCAATCACAGGAACAACGCGCCTGATTTCTTCATCAATATCAACACTTTGCGCCCCAGGCCTTGAAGACTCACCGCCAACATCCAAAATCATGGCCCCTTCAGAAGCAAGCTTAAGTCCATGCTCTATGGCCTTATCAACACTATAAAAATCTTCACCATCACTAAAACTATCGGGGGTCACATTGACCACCCCCATTATGGTATATGAAGACGCAAAAGGGCTGTTATTTGATACGGTGCGTTTAAAGGTCATTTTGATATATTATTTCAATGTAGGGATTATGCCGCCCGCTCCTGAGAAATCTCGATGTCCTGCCCTTCTGGCATGGTTTCAATAAGTTCCGATACAAAAAGCCCCAAAACCGGATGCCGCCATCTCGGCGCAACCTCAGCCAAAGGCCGCAATACAAACGCGCGGAGATGCATACGCGGATGCGGCACCACCAAACCATCCTCCTCAAACACCTCATCATTATAGGCAATCAAATCCAGATCCAGTAAACGCGGCGCATCCCGCTCTCCTGGCACGCGAACCCGCCCAAATCCTCGCTCAACCTCATGCAGCACGCCCATCAAAGCCTTCGCCTCCATCTCTGTTTGCACAGCAATCACCGCATTGCGATACCAAGGCTGATCCGATATCGGCACAGGCGCAGTGAGCCAGATACTGGAAACCGCCAAAACCACAATCCCGCGCGCTTCAACTTCCGCAATCGCCGCCCGCAACGTCGCCTCTGGCGGGCCATATCGGCTCGGCAAATTCGCTCCCAGCGCAATCAAACTCATAAGCAGCCTCCTGTAACCTCAGAAGGCTGCACAATATCTCATTGATTATATTAAAACAAAGTTTTTTCAGATTTTTTGTCTGACGCGAAGAAAACGACGACGAATAGGAAACCTATTCGAGGAGAGCTGCGACAAAGTCAGACGGAAAATATGAGAAAACTAGCCGTTCCAGCTGCGGACTGCGCCCGTATCAACATGCACGAACTTGCTGCCCGGATAATACCCCACCCCGCCAGCCTTCAGAGACTTGGCAATATTACGAAGCTTCGCCGTGCTGTAATCATCAATATGCATGTCCAAAGCTTGCCCATACATATGAAATGAATTCTTGGCCACGCCGGAACTCGCGCCGCGCAAACCGGAATTTGTCTTCGGGCTGCGATAGCCAGAGAAAATCTCAATCGGCCCGCGCACACCCGTTTTACGATGCACCATCGTCATAATATCAAGAACATGCGGATCCATTGGAAACGCTTCGCCCGAGCGATGGTCACGCAAAACATGATTAATCCGCTCAAACGCTTCCGGCAAATATTTATGACCCACGCGGTAAACCCCGTCAAAACTCTCACCCGTATGAGCATTCCGAAAACGGGCGCGCCAAGGCTCGGATGCGGCCTGCGCGGCCCCGGAAAAGAGCATCGGCGTCGCACTCGCAAGCGCGCCAAAAAGGCCGTATTTCAATATTTCGCGGCGATCAAGGGCCGTATTCATGCCCTTGTAAAGGTCTGATCTTAAGATATCTAGCATTTCGATTCTTCTTTTATATGGTTATTGATCTCGAACTCAATGACAATATGTCAGCAAAACACACGAGTCCTAAACAGAAAGTTTTTAAGAGTAAAGAGCCAAATTAGAAAAATTCTGACCCTCCAACAACTGAATATAAGTATGAAGCTTTGAAACCCGTTCAACGAACGGAATTCGCCATACTCATTTCATTATTATTCACAGGAATGAAGATTCCGTCAAGTTCTGAAAGCATTTTAATCAAATTTTCATCATGACGATACAGATCATTCCCATAAACAACCCCGCCCTTTTGATCAATCCAAACCGTATAATACAGCAAATACACAGGGATCGGCGTATCAATAGAAACATCCCGCGTCTTGCCATGAGCAAACATCGCCTCCATGTCCCCCTCTTGCCAAGAACTACGGTTTTTCATGATAAACTCCGCCATAAGCTCAGGAGCCTTCATTCGCACACACCCGGAAGACACCGCGCGCTGCGACCGGTCAAAATAATATTTCTCATTCGTATCATGCAGATAAATGTTATAGGCATTGGGCATCAAAACCCGCACGCGCCCCAATGGGTTATTATCACCCGCATCTTGAACAAACCGCAGAGATTTTAAATCCTCCGCCGTAATGCTTGCCCAGTCAATCGAAGCCGGATCAAGGCTAACGCGCCCCTCCTCCGTCATACCAATAAGTTCCATTCCCTTATGGCTTAAATACTCAGGATCCGCCTGCAGCTTCGGCAATATATCGTCCTTCTTGATTGTCGGCGGCACCGTCCAATTCGGATTAAACCGCACGCCCTGAATTTCCGTGATAAACATATTGGTCGGGCGTTTTGCGCGCCCTACAATCACAGGCATCTCAAAGGCAACCTTGCCACCATCCACCGCCCAGAGCGTCGCCGAAGGAATATTGACCACTACAAATTTATCCGGCTTATTCTCATCCACCCACCGCAAACGCTCCAGATTGGCAATCACCTGATAAATTTTCCTATCACGTGTAATGTTCAATATATCAAGCGTTTGCTGCCCGATAAGACCATCGGACATTAACCCATTCTGCTTCTGAAAGGCCATAATCGCGCCCGCCAGCTGATCATCATAAACATAAGGTTGAGCCGTATTTTCAGGCAATCCCAAACGATATCTGAGCAAAGGCACCGCTTTACTGCTCTCATACGGACGCAAAACCCCCTGTATACGGATCGGCAACACGCTCTCATAACTTTCGGGCGGCGAAGACACCAAACGCCGAAGCTCCGCGCGAAGCTTGGTATAGGTCTGCCCTTGCGGCTGCAGCCCTTCCACCAAATCCTCAACATCGCGCGCCCGCGAAAGCATTAAAAACAAGGATTGCGCCGTATAGGGTTGCTTCCAAAACCGAGAACTGGTTTTAAGCGGTGCAGGATTAACACGAATGCCTGATAAATCCTGCGCCATACGCACATAAGCATCACTCAGCAATAACTCTAAACCCGCAAGGGCTTGCGGCTCATCGGCTTCCCACAAATCTTCAATCGCGCCCATGTGGTATTTCTCGGGGTTCAGACCATGGCTCCATGAATCATGAATAAGATCGCGCAATTCTTCGGCCTGCCCATTCGGGCCGCCGCGCCTCACCCAATAGGGACGATAACGCCGCTCTGCGTAAAACTCCTTTGTGGCGGGGTAATTCGCCAGCATCTTCTGCGCAGGCCCGGGCTTTTCCAGCGTCGCTTGAATATCCCCCTCAATGCTCGAAGGCAGAAAATTAGACGCCTGCGCCAGCAACGATTCCGCCGTCACCGCGCGCGCAAGGGAAAAAGGCATGACTGTAAACAGCGCCGCAATCCCAAGACATCCTATAACTATACTTTTTGACAAATGAGCATTCCGAAAAACATTAAACCGCCGCAATCCCGCAACATCGGGAATCACTTAAAAAAGGTAACATATTCTGCGGTAAAACGCGCCCCTTACAGATCAACAAAAATATGCGTTTCTTCTGCGGCCCCCGGGTGGGTCACTGCACCGTAACGCGCCGACCCGACCTGATCGGCATATTTCCAGAGCGCGCCGCTGTTGTAATTCGTCTTACGCGGCTTCCACAAGGCTTTACGCTTGGCAAGCTCCTCATCGGAAATCAACACATCCAGCGTCCCCTTATCGGCATCAATCCGGATCATATCGCCATCTTGCACCAGCGCAATCGGACCACCAACTGCCGCCTCAGGCCCCACATGACCAATGCAGAAACCGCGCGTCCCGCCTGAGAACCGCCCATCGGTAATCAGCGCGACTTTATCGCCCATCCCTTGCCCGTAAAGCGCCGCAGTGGTGGAGAGCATCTCCTTCATGCCCGGCCCGCCTTTCGGCCCCTCATAGCGTAGAACAATCACATCACCCTCTTTATAGGCCCTCTCAGACACCGCTTTGTAACACGCATCCTCACCATCAAACACGCGCGCAGGGCCCTCAAACACAATGTTCTTCATCCCCGCAATCTTCACAATCGCCCCATCGGGCGCAAGATTACCCTTAAGGCCGACAACCCCGCCTGTCGGATAAATCGCCTTCTCCACGGGAAAAACAATATCCTGCCCCTCAGGCATCGTCACATCTGCATAATTCTCCGCCAGAGTTTTGCCTGTCACAGTAATACAATCACCATGTAAGTAACCATGATCCAAAAGCTCCTTGATAATAATCCCAACCCCGCCGATATCATGCAGATGCTTGGTCAGATAAACCCCGCCGGGGCGTAAGTTCGCGATATATGGCGTCTTTTTAAACACCGCCGCCACATCAAACAGATCAAACTTGATCCCTGCCTCATGCGCAATCGCAGGCAAGTGAAGTGCCGCGTTCGTGCTCCCGCCGGTCGCCGCGACAATCGCCGCTGCATTCTCTAGTGATTTACGCGTAATCAAATCCCGCGGCAGCGGCCCGCCGTTTTTAATCAAATCAACAACCACAGCGCCCGAAACCTCGGCCATTCCGCCTTTGGCTTCATCAATCGCCGGAATCCCGTTCGCCCCGGGAACCGCCAAACCCATAACTTCCGCCACACAACTCATCGTATTGGCCGTAAACTGCCCGCCGCACGCCCCTGCCCCCGGCAAAGCGCCGCATTCACATGCATACAGATCCGCATCCGAAATCTTGCCAACCGAATGCTCACCCACGGCTTCATAAACCGTCACAATATCCGCATCTTTATCCTTGTATTTTCCGGGCATAATCGTCCCGCCATAAAGGAAAACAGACGGCACATTCAAACGCGCCATAATCATCATCATCCCCGGCAAAGACTTATCGCATCCCGCAAGCCCCACCAGCGCATCATAACAATGCCCGCGCATAGTCAGCTCAACCGAATCCGCAATGACCTCACGCGAAGCCAGAGAAGACCGCATCCCCTCATGCCCCATGGCAATCCCGTCCGTAACGGTAATTGTTGTAAACTCGCGCGGTGTCGCCCCGTTCGCCCTCACGCCCTTCTTCACATCCTGCGCAATATCCGCGAGTTTAATGTTACACGGCGCGGCTTCATTCCAACACGTCGCAACCCCGACCAAAGGCTTGGCAATATCCGCGTCCGTCAAACCCATAGCCCTAAGCATCGCGCGGTGCGGCGCTGAATCTGGCCCCACAGTCGTATACCGGCTCACCAGTTTGGATTTATCCCAACCATTCAGATGTGCGCGCTTCTCATTAAACATTTCAAATTCTCCAAGTCTTTCAGCCGCTCACAATGAAATACCCCCCCAAAAAAAACAAGGGCAAAAAAACAAGGGCAAAAAAAGAGCCGCAAAAACGAAGCGGCTCTCTGACATATAAACTCCCATCATAACCGATGATTAAGACGCATCATCTTCCGCAAGCGTCATACGGTTATAGGCCTGCCTGAATTCCCGCGCATTCTCGACATAAGGAATAACAATATAACGCTGCCCTGTCCCCATAATCACAACATTCGCATACCCCATAAGATACCCGGGCAGCATCCGCTCCATCTCGATACTCTCGATCTTATCAAACCGCATATCGACCACATCAACCTGCAAAATCCCATACCGCACCAAAACCCGCTTATTCGTCAGCACCAGCATAAAGATCGATTTGCGCATCGTATTATAGGCAAACATACAAACCGCCACCACGGCCATCAATACACCAAGCGGAAACACATAAAAAGCAAGCCCAACCGCAAACAGGAAAACCACCAATGTCTGCCAGTAAATCCCGACATGAATGCGCCCCTCAAGGATCACCTCCTCGCCTTTCACCAGAATATCTTCCAGAGGATTGTCACTCCGGTTACTTTTTTTCACATTTTCACTCATAA
This sequence comes from uncultured Micavibrio sp., assembly GCA_964350435.1. Taxonomy (GTDB): domain Bacteria; phylum Pseudomonadota; class Alphaproteobacteria; order Micavibrionales; family Micavibrionaceae; genus TMED27. Next base: position 34,935 of record CAYGJS010000016.1, on the reverse strand, counting down.
AATCCTTCTCCTATATAGATTTAGCCCGCTCAATCGCCTGCCGAAACGCAATCGGATCTTCGATGGGGGGCAAAACCACCTCACCAACCCCCATCCCGCGGATCGCAAGACGCCCATAATTAAGGATCCGCCCGAGAACACTCTGCAAAACATTCACGCCTTCAATCCGGTCAACGCTGATCTCCCCGACATGCCGCGCAATCAATCCGCGCTTATAAATCAAACGCGTATTCGTAATCGCAATCTCCGTCGTCGCCTTCTGCACCATAATCTGCGCGAAACTCAACAGCCCCAAAATAAACACCACAAACGAACAAATCCGAAGACCCGGGTGAATCGCCCGCACCGCCTCGACAAAGCCAACATTCGGCGGAAATTCCTTCATCTGGATATACATATAGATCGAAGCAAACAGCACGATTAAGCTCCCCACCACGCCCCAAAAAACCGCCATAAAGGCCTGCGCCGTATACATCCAGTGAAACTTGCCGATATGGACAAGTTCCTCATCCGGCCCCAGCGATTGCTCAACATATAACATTCAAAAAATCCCGCCTCTCTTACAATAATACCGCGCCGCGATATTTCGTGCAATCTTCTATCTCTATCCTAATCCCCAAAGGATATCCCAAGGCTGCGCGCCGTATGCACCAAAAATCCGTCCTTATCAACCACGCGGCAAACCGCAATCGCCTCCTCGATCGGCACTGCCACCGCCTCACGGCTGAGCCACGCAACCATTTTGCCAAACTCCCCTTGCGCAATAAGGTCTACAGCCTTCACGCCAAGCCCTTGCGCGAGAATGCGGTCATTATGCGTCGGCTCGCCGCCGCGCTGCACATGCCCCAGCACAGTCGCCCGTGTCTCAAACCCCGTGGCGGTCGCAATCTGCGGCGCCAAATATTGCGCAATCCCGCCATAACGGGTTTCCCCGCCATGATAAACAACCTCGCGCTTATCCCCTTCGGGCGTCTGCACGGCCTCGGAAACAATAATCAGTGCAAAATTCCGCCCCGTGTCCTTCACAGCCTTAATCTTTTTGGCAATCCCTACAATGCTATAGCGAATTTCAGGGATCAAAATCACATCCGCCCCGCCCGCAATCCCGGCATTCAGCGCAATATGCCCCGCATCACGCCCCATAACCTCCAAAATCATCGCGCGGTCATGGCTCGCCGCCGTCGGCTGCAGGCGGTCAAGTGCCTCCGTGGCAATAGAAAGCGCCGTATCAAACCCCACAGATTTATCCGTCATCGCCAGATCATTATCAATAGTCTTCGGCACCCCCACCATATTAATACCGCCCTGCTTCGCCAAACGGCTCAAAATCGCAAAACTCCCGTCACCGCCAATCCCGATCAGTGCATCAATCCCCAGATCTTTAATCGCCGCCACAACTTCATCGGAACGATCCTGAACGCTGCCATCCGGCATAGGATAATGAAACGGGTCGCGGCTATTCGTCGTCCCCAGAATCGTCCCCCCTCGCCGCAGGATAAACCCGTCAAAATCCTTTGGACTTAAATGCCGCACCCCATAAGGCTTTTCCAGCAACCCCGCCGTCCCGTTCTCAATCCCGATCACCTTCCAGCCCAGCATATGTGCCCGGTGCGTTGCCGCCCGCATAACCGCATTCAACCCCGCGCAATCGCCGCCGCTCGTCAATATTCCGATTGTTTTTGCCATTGCTACCCCGATGTTTTTGAAAAGTTTGGATTTATACGAAAATTATGATACAGTTTTAAGATTACCAAACAACAATTTATATGTTATACTTAACGCTTAAGGTTTTAACAACGTGTACGACTTTTCCCATATGGAAGATCAAGAAGAACTTCAGATGAAACTTGCCGAATATCGCAGCGAGCATAAGGCTCTTGACGATATGATTTCCCGCGTTGTGGAAAGCGACCAGCCCGTAAACCTGTTCCATATGCAACAGCTCAAGAAGAAAAAACTCTGGCTCAAAGACATGATCCAAAAGATCGAAAGCGCTTTGATCGACGATATAATCGCCTAAAGCATTGCTTTTTCTTATACTTTCCCCTATAAAACCCCTATGACACACGCTGATCCAAACGCTACCGTAGGAATAATTATGGGCTCTCAATCCGATTGGGACACCATGAAAGAAGCGCATGACATCCTCCACGATCTCGGCGTCGCCCACGAAGTAAAGATCGTATCCGCGCACCGAACGCCCGATCGCTTGGTTGAATACGCCAAAACCGCAAAGTCACGAGGCCTGAAGGTTATTATTGCCGGCGCAGGCGGCGCAGCCCACCTTCCGGGCATGGCCGCCTCCATGACCCCCCTGCCCGTTCTCGGCGTTCCCGTTGAATCCAAAGCGCTTCAAGGCATGGACAGCCTTCTATCCATCGTACAAATGCCGGGCGGCATCCCTGTTGGCACGCTCGCCATTGGAAAAGCTGGTGCAAAGAACGCAGGCCTCTTGGCCATAGCCATCCTCGCCACCACAGACGATGCACTGGCTAAAAAACTCGATATTTATCGAGAAAATCAAACCGCCGCCGTTGCCGAAACACCCGCTTAAAACTGAGCCGCAGGCATTTTTCTATTGACCACAGATACACACAGATGCACACAGATAAGCCATACAAAAACACATCTGTGTTAATCCGTGTTCATCTGTGGTTAAAAATATTATGAAGAAAACAAAACTCGGCATACTTGGGGGCGGCCAACTCGGTCAAATGAGCGCAAAAGCAGCTTCTAAATTAGGCATTTACACCCTGATCTTCACACCAGAAGAAGCCTCTCCCGCATCCCTCGTCGCCGATAAAACAATCATCGGCGCATATGAGGACGAAAAAGCCCTCGCCAAATTCGCCTCCGAAGTTGATGTAATTTCTTATGAATTTGAAAATATTCCAGTAGATACAATTAAATATCTTAAAACTTTTAAACCTGTATATCCGGATGACGCACTTTTAGAGATCTCACAAGATAGATTAACTGAAAAAAACTATCTCAACAGCATCGGAATCCCGACCGCCCGTTACGAAGACATAAAAAACCCAAATGACATCCTCATGACCCTCGATAAATGGGGTCACAATTCCCTTATATTAAAAACGCGACGTTTCGGATATGATGGCAAGGGTCAGGCACGCTTATCAAGAGATTCAGAAATCGATACGATATGGGCACAATTTAATAATGCCCCCTTGATCGCCGAAGAAATAATCGATTTTGACTGTGAAATATCCGTCATCGTGGCGCGCGATGTTTCTGGCCGATCCGTTTCGTATGGCCCTATGCTCAATAACCATAAAAACCATATCCTCGATACCACCAAGGCTCCCGCTAACATTAACAAAACTATTGAAAACAAGGCACTGGAGCTGACCCTTAAGCTAGCAGATAAAATCAACTTACGCGGAGTCCTCACGGTTGAATTCTTCGTCACCAAAAATGGTGACCTTCTCGCCAACGAAATTGCGCCGCGCACCCATAATTCCGGCCATTGGAGCATCGACGCCTGCGCGCATTCCCAATTCGATAACCATGTCCGCGCTGTTTGCGGCCTGCCCGTTCAAGATCCTGCGCAACATTCCCCCGCAACCATGATCAACTTGATCGGCGAGGATATAAGGAATACAAAACAATATGAGGATAACCCGAACGCCCATATTCACACCTACGGCAAAACCGAGGTAAAACAGGGGCGCAAAATGGGACATGTAACAATCTTGGAGAAACCATAAAATGAGCAAAGCGGTGCTAAAAGCAAAAACAGTTAAAACCAGAACCGAAACCGACTCCATCGGTCCTGTTGAAGTCCCGTTCGACGCTTACTGGGGCGCGCAAACACAAAGATCCCTTGAAAACTTTGATATCGGCACTGAAAAAATGCCCGCCCCCATCGTCCGCGCATTGGGCATTCAAAAAAAGGCCTCCGCTCTGGCCAATATGAAACAAAAATCCATGAAATCCGAAATCGGCAAAGCCATCGTTAAAGCCGCCGACGAAGTGATTGACGGCACACTCGCCGATCAGTTCCCCCTCGCCGTATGGCAAACCGGCTCCGGTACACAATCCAACATGAACGCGAACGAGGTCATAGCTGGCAGAGCCAATGAAATGCTCACGGGTACACGCGGCGGAAAATCACCAATACACCCCAATGACCACTGCAATATGGGGCAAAGCTCAAACGATACCTTCCCCACCGTCATGCACATCGCCGCTGTGGAGGAAATCCATGCCCGCCTGATCCCTGCGCTGACGCAGCTTCATAAATCTCTCGACAAAAAGGCCAAAAAATTCGCGAAAATCGTCAAAAACGGACGCACACATCTTCAAGACGCAACGCCCCTGACCTTAGGTCAGGAATTTTCCGGCTACGCCAAGCAGGTTGAATATGGTATTTCGCGGGTGAAAGACACCCTTCCCCGCCTCTATATGCTCGCTCAGGGCGGCACCGCTGTCGGCACAGGGATCAACACCAAAGTCGGCTTTGACAAGGAATTTGCAAGGCAAGTCGCCACCATCACCAAACTCCCTTTCATCACCGCCGAAAACAAGTTCGAGGCTTTGGCCGCGCATGACGCATTGGTCGAGGCCTCTGGCGCGCTTAACACCGTCGCCGTGTCCCTGATGAAAATCGCCAACGATATCCGTCTGCTTGGCTCCGGCCCGCGTTCGGGCATCGGCGAAATCATCCTGCCTGCAAACGAGCCAGGCTCCTCTATCATGCCAGGCAAAGTCAACCCAACCCAGTGCGAAGCCCTCACCATGGTCTGCACCCAAATCATGGGCAATCACACAACCGTGTCAATCGCCGGCTCACAAGGGCATTTTGAGCTCAACGTTTACAAACCCGTCATCATTTTCAACGTCCTGCAATCCATACGCCTTCTGGCCGACAGCGCAAAAAGCTTCACCGAAAGATGCGTTGACGGCATCGAGGCCGACGAAAAGCGCATCACCGCCATGATGCAAAACTCGCTGATGCTGGTCACGGCGCTCAATCCGCATATCGGCTATGACAATGCCGCAAAAATTGCGAAAAAAGCCTATAATGATGGCTCCACACTGAAGGAAGCGGCTCTGGAACTCAAACTCCTCACCGCCGAAGAATTCGATAAATGGGTTGACCCATCTACGATGGTTAAACCAAAAGATTAAGGCTTAATAACGGGCTTATTGCTGTTCACCCAGCCCTTAATCCCGCCCGCCATCGACAGCACGCTGGTGTACCCCATCTTCTGGAGGTTATCCGCCACCAAAGCGGAGCGATGACCGCCGCCGCAATACAGAACAACTTTGTCGGCCTTATTGCTGACAACGCTATGAATCCGCGCCTCGACCCAGCCCTTGCTCAAAAAAACCGCACCTTCAATGCGATACGCCTCAAATTCATCCGCATCCCGCACATCAATCAAATGAAACGCCTCTCCTGAGCCCATCAACGCCTCAACCTGACCCGCCGAAATCTCCGTAATCCGCGTTTTCGCATCCGCGCACAATGCCTCAAACGCCGGATCATGCACCAAGGGGGGAATTTTCTCGCTCATCATTTCATCTCCTGATAAAAAATCTGTGTTTATCCATGTTCATCTGTGGTTAAAAAAACATATGAAAAAGCGATCCGTAAACATCCTCGGCCATCAAACCAGCATCACGCTGGAAGACGAATTCTGGCTCGCTTTAAAAACAGAAGCGAAAAACCGCCACCTCTCACTCAACAAACTGATCGCCGAAATCGACGACGCGCGCGGGGCACAAAACCTCTCCAGCGCAATTCGCCTGCATATCCTCAAAAACCTGCAATCCCGCCTATCTTAGGAAATTGTTCAACAACTCCTTGGCGGCCTCCTCTGGGGTAATCTGCTGCGGTGCAGGTGCCGGCTCTTCCTGTACAGGCGGCGCGTCCTGCTGCTGCTGTTCTACGGGCGCAGCATTATCATTCGCTGGCGCTGGCGCAGGCTGCGTGGGCGTAATCACAGGCGAGCCTTGCGGCTTTGCCGCTCCGCCGCCCAGAATATTCCCAAGCACCCCGTTTAACGGGTTATCAGCGCCCAATTTATCACCAATCAATTTACCCACCTGCCCCTGCAGTTTTTTCTGCAAGTAATTATTGAGAACAGCCTGTCCCAGAGATTGCGCAGGATTATCAAGCGGCCCACTGACCCTGACCGTAAATGGCGGCACATCTGTGCGATCCTTCACACTCATCTTATGTTCGGTATTGATTGTCCATTGCGGAAAATTCACCGCCCCTGTCGTGTCAATCGCCGCGCGCGGCCCATCTAGAATCAGTTTTTGAAAAGTCAAAACGCCCCTCTCGATCACATAAGCCCCGTCCAAAGTATCAAACGCCGTGCTTCCGCCCGTCCCGACACCTTTCCACAGGTTCAACGCCGAGTCTTTTGGATCAGAAACATCAGAAAGCGCCCGGACAAACCGTGTCACATCAACCCCATCCAGAACGATAGACGACCCCGAAATGCTTCCCTGACCACCCATCGAACCAATAAGCGCCGCCATTGAACCACCCGCTGCGTTAACATCGCTTTTAAGGCTGATCCGCCCTTGACCCTTTAACAAACGATTGCCCGTCAAAGATTTCACAAGAGGCTCCATATCGACATTTTGAATATCCGCAGAACCACTCAGCGCCGTTGGCTGACCCAAACCGCTCGAAGACAATACGCCCTTCAAACCAATCTGCCCGTCATACAGACCCGCTTTAAGGTCAGACAGAGTCATCACCCCATCCTTCAAAACCATCGACATTGAAGGCTTATCCATATCCCACCCTTCATACAGCATAGACGCAGCAGACAAGGAAATCTGGGCATTCATCGCATGCAAGAAGTCAGAATTCAAAGGCGCAGACGACCATTTACCGCCGCCCGCAGCCTTCGCCGATGAACCGCCGCCTGAACCTTTACCGCTCTCCAGCACAATGCGCCCAAATTGAAAGTCACCGCCCAAATATGGCTTGGCGCCTGACAGGTCAATCTTGGCCGAACCCTGAATTGGCGTGCCCGATAGATCCCCCTTCACATCGGCAAGAGTATAAGTTTTACCCGAAATCCCGACATTCATCTTGATATCTATAGGCTTCGACAAAGACGCATAGGCTGGAGCCGCAAGCCCCAGCGCCGCCAGCGCACCTTTCAAGCTGCTATGCTTCACCTGCACCGCCATATTATTCATCGAAAGCGTGCCTAAAGGATCAGACACAGGGCCGCTGACCACCACTTGCCCGCCCATGGCTTTCAAGGCGGCGTTAATAACCATCGCCGACAAATCACCCTTGGCATCAACATCAACCGCCACTGCGCCCAAATCTTTTGGCCACGCGGCCGTATCCACCTTAAACGCCGCCGCCACTTTACGGGGCTCCGCCGCCGAGCCTGTAATATTCAAATCCAGCTCGGAAAGCTGCTTCAAATTGCCAATCTTCCCGCTGATTTTGCCTTGCGCCCCTGCAAAATCACTCGCGCCAACATTTTCAAGGATCAACACATTCGGCAAAATCTTCGCCGCCAACCGCAAGCCGGAAATATTCTGCCCCTGCATCTTTGCAGAATTAATTGTCACATCGGCGTCCACATCCATCGGCAAAGCCAAATTCTTGAGAGCCGCAAACGGATCACTCGAAGGCGCAGCAGCCTTATCGCCGCCGCTCAGCGCATCCAGATCAAAATCACTGACAACCGCCTTCACAGCCAAAATCTGCCGCCCCGACTCTTTCTGGTTCTTGAGCGACCCTGAAACGGACGCCTTCAAATCGTCCAGATTGATAACACTCTCGCGCAAAGTAAGTCCGGATTTGCTCAAAACCCCGTTAATATCAAAAACCCCGATCTTCGAAGTCGAAATAAGCGGCAAATCGCTCATCCCCGTGAACGCCAAAATTGTTTGCGGCGTGTTCTGCGTCTTGCCCTTTACAGACAAATCCAATGACGGCCCCGTATAAATCTCGGTTCCCGTTTTGGCAGACGTCGATTTTTCGGCATATTTAAGCGCGCCATTCACTTCCAAAGCCCCTTTACCCGGCACATCGTTAATCCGCGCCTTCATGGTAAAACCCTTATCCAAATGCCCGAAATTCACATTCAAACCATTGGAAACCGCGCCATTATAAATAAACCCCGGCGCAGACAGCGCGACATCAATCGCCCCCATCTTCGGTAAACTCAGAGTTTCCGGAAGCATTGCCCCAAAATCAGGAGCATCCCCCGCAGCCTTAGCCTCTGATTTCGGCAAAAGCTTATCCAGATTCACAATCTCTTTCGCCTGCAAATCCGCCTTCACCGCAATCGGCGATAGCTTTGCATCCACCGCGCCGCTGAAATTATTCTCGCCCAGATTAAATACAGCCTCTTTAATTGAAACCGCCGCAGGGCTAGCAGAAATCTGCCCCTGAAAACCAACCCCGCTCTTAATCAAATCATTGCCCTTGCCGCCCGTCGCCGCCATAAAATCAGCCATAGACGCAATATTCAGCCGCGCCTCACCAACAACTTGCGGGCTCTCACCCCACCCCACAACGCCGGAATACGTCACATCCGCGCCCGCGAATTTGCCATCAAGGTTCAAAGACACCGCTTCGCCGTCCAATTTCCCGGTTTTTGCCTTAAATGCCATCGGCTTGCCGCCATAAACCATACCCCCCTCGGCCTGAAACGGCCCCTGAAGCGTCTGCGCGCTCACATTCAGATTGATCTTCTCTGCCGAGTGCGCCGCGCCGCTCTGCGCATCCTTATAGGAAAAGTACCCATCAACAATCCGCACGCTATCAAACGCCACCTGCATCGGCTTGCCCGCCGCGCCTTGCTCGCCGCCCTTATTCATCATCGCCTCAATCTCAGGCGTCATAAAATTAAAACCCCCTTGCGCATCTTTCGACAGCGCAATCTTAGGCGAACGCAACTCAAGAGAACTCACCGCCACTTCCCCTTTTAAAAGCGGCGCAATCGCCACATAAACCTGCAAGGATTCAAGCTGCACGAAGTCCAGCTCCGGCTTTTTCGGGTCGGATACACTCACCTTCTCAATCACCAGATGCGGCATCGGCAAAACTGCCATCGACAAATCCCCGTCAATTTTCAGCGTATATCCGGTGATTTTGGCAACCTGCGCAATCGCCTCGCCTTTATATTTGTTCCAATCAATAAAATTCGGCGCAACAATCACAGCGCCCAAAACCAGAACAACAACAAACCCCAGCGATAACAGCCATTTCATAATACGTCCCCTTTAAGAGCGTGAGAATAAACCATGCACCCTATATAATGCACTGCATGATAATTTAAAAGGGGATTAGGGGTTATTTACCGTCGCCACGGAAATTGCGGATAGACTCAAGAAATTCGTCTAACTTCGGCAAAACCTTGGCCTGAAAGTCGCTCTGCCGTGATCGCGGCAAATCGGAAAGTACACTCTGATAAATAATACGGCTGGTTTCGATAAGCTCATCCAGATCAGTCTTCTTCATAACAACAGTGTTGTTACTGCTCATAATCCGAGAGGTCAACATCGCCACAATGGCTTTGATAGTCGCATCACTATTCTTGAGCTTCTCCTGAAACGCCTGCCGCGTAATCAAGATCAGATTACAATCAGAAATAGCCCGCACATTCGCGCTGCGCTCGCCATCAAAAATAAGGGCCATCTCACCAAAAATCTGCCCAACCCCAAGCTCAGCCAGCTTGATTTTGCGTCCGTCATGTTCGGTAAACACTTCAACATCGCCGGATTGAATAAGAAAAGCCGAAGACCCTGGCTCGCCCTCCCGCACAACCATAGTCCCCTTGGGAATAAACCGACGCTCTAGAATTACAGACTTTCGAACACTCATGAATCAATCATAACCTTTAAGCCATGTATTGACCACCATTAGCAGACAAAGTCGCGCCGGTTATAAACGCCGCCTCATCGGAAAGTAAAAACGTCACGCAGGCTGCAATCTCCTTCGGCGTTCCCATTCTCCCGAGAGGAATGCCGGATATAATACTTTCCAGCACAGACGCATCCATGGCCTCCGTCATCTCGGTCTTGATATAGCCCGGGCAAATCGTATTAACCGTTATCCCTTTACGTGCGCTCTCCAGAGCCAAGGACTTACCGAACCCAATCATCCCGGCCTTGGCCGCCGCATAATTTGTCTGCCCGAGCTGCCCTTTTTGCCCATTGATCGAACTGATATTCACAATCCGTCCGCCTTTACGCTCCCGCATCCCTTCAATCACGGCGCGGCAAACATTAAAGCAAGAGGTCAGATTGGTTTCGATCACCGCATGCCATTGCTCGGAAGTCATTTTGTGCATCATCCCATCGCGGGTGATACCGGCATTATTTACAAGCGCATAAATGCCGCCCATATCTTTTTCGATTTTCGCCATCACCTTCATGCAGGCCTCAAAATCTGCAACATCCAGCTTATATGCTGCATGCCCGGTTTCCGCCTTAAACTCTTTCGCCGCTGCTTCATTGCCATGATAAACAGCCGCAACCTTATAGCCCTTCTGAATAAGAGCCTTAGAAATCTCCAAACCTATTCCACGCGTTCCGCCGGTAACAACTGCTACTTTTTCCATTCCATTCTCTTTCATTAAATTTATCTTTCCACGCACATAGCAATTCCCATGCCACCGCCAATGCACAATGTCGCAAGACCTTTGTGCGCTCCTCGCCGCTTCATCTCATGCAACAAAGTCACAAGCACCCGCGTACCAGATGCACCAATCGGATGCCCGAGCGCAATCGCCCCGCCATTCACATTAGTCTTCTCGGGATCAAACCCCGCCTCACGCAAAACACATAATGATTGTGCAGCAAACGCCTCATTGGATTCAACAAGATCAAGATCACCCACAGACCAACCCGCCTTTTCTAGTGCCTTCGCACTTGCCGGTATCGGCCCTGTCCCCATGATCGACGGATCAACCCCCGCCGTCGCCCAGCTCTTAATCCGAGCAAGCGGCGTAAGTCCACGCGCTTTGGCATCTTCGGCGCTCATAAGAACAACCACAGCGGCCCCGTCATTCAAACCCGACGCATTCGCCGCCGTAACACTTCCGTCCTTCTTAAACGCAGGGCGCAACTTCGCAAGACTCTCTGCCGTCACGCCCGCACGCGGAAACTCGTCTTGGTCAAACGTAATCTCTTCTTTGCGCGTCTTAATAATAAGCGGCACAATCTCATCCTTAAACTTCCCCGCGGCGATAGCCGCCTCGGTTTTGTTTTGCGACTGGGCGGCAAATTCATCCTGATCCTCACGCGAGATGGAAAATTTTTCCGCAATATTTTCTGCCGTTATGCCCATGTGATAATCGTTAAACCTATCCCACAGACCATCGGCGATCATTGTATCAACCATCTCCGTATTTCCAAACTTCACGCCATCACGCATATGTATGCCATGCAGCGAAGCGCTCATATTTTCCTGCCCGCCCGCAACAACGATACTTGCATCCCCGCACAAAATCGCCTGCGCGCCCATCGCAACGGCCCGAAGCCCTGAGCCGCAAACCTGATTGATCGTCAGCGCCGTTTTTTCTTGCGGAACCCCCGCCGCCATCGCTGCCTGCCGCGCAGGGTTCTGCCCCTGCCCCGCGCACAAAACCTGCCCCATCACAACATCATCAACATCCACCGCCGCAACGCCGGCATCACTAAGTGCCGCCGCAATAATAAAGCCGCCAATCTCATGCGCCGCCATCCCCGCAAGTGTCCCGCCAAACGACCCGATCGCCGACCTTTTCGCTGCAACAATAACAATCGATTTTTCTTCACTCATCTTAACTCTCCGAAAGATTAAACCTTCGCAAACAATAGAATCTATAACCGGCCTTAGCAACGCAATTCTCTATGTTTTTTTGCACTCGCAGCAAATAAGACTTTTCAAACGCAGTTTTTTTGTGCATAATAAAAATAATTCCAACGCAGCAAAATTATGAATAGGTGCAAAAAATGGCCAAGAAACGCGGACAGGAAGAACCTGTCGTTATCAAAAAATATGCGAACCGTCGTCTTTATGATACGGGTCGGAGTAGCTATGTAACGCTCGATGATTTGTGCGAAATGGTCAAAGACGGATACGACTTTGTCGTCTATGACGCAAAAAGCGGTGACGATATTACACGCTCCGTGCTCACCCAGATAATCGTCGACCAAGAATCCAAAGGCGCAAACATGCTCCCCGTCGGCTTCCTGAAAAACCTCATCGGTTTTTACGGTGACAACGTGCAAATGCTCGTTCCCAATTATCTGGAACAAAGCCTCGATGTCTTCGTCAAAAATCAGGAGCAGATGCGTGAACACATCAACAAATCCTTCGAAGGGATCAACTCCATGCAGGGCATGTTCCCGCAAGTCCCAAGCGTAGGTTCTATGCCCGGTGTCCCTAACTTCGAAGAAATCAGCCGCAAAAACATGGAAATGTTTGAAAACGCGATGAAGATGTTCGCACCTTTCAATGTCGGCAGCTATGGCAAGACAGCCACGCAGCAAAAAGACTAACCGTTCAAAAACGGATACAACAAAAAAGGAGCTCCGCAACGAAGCTCCTTTTTTATAAAAACACAATCAAAAATTACCGCGATGCCAGCGTCCATCCACCACCCTGACCTTGCACCATTTGCATGATCTGGTTGCGGCTCTCCATCGCCTCCATCAACTTATTCGTCGGGGCTTCATAGGCCACCGCCGTAAAAGTTTCGCCTTTGGCAAAAAACAGCAGCGAAGCGGAGGAACTTATATCCCCGCCCACACAGGCAACCTCATAGCTATCAGCCCGCGCCTCACCTTCACCGCTCGTGCGATCAAGAGAAACAGCAAATTCACCGGGGCAGCGTTCCTGCGTCCGCTCAATATACGCCTCAACAAAATTGTCAAACTGCCCCGCCGAAGCCAATGGCTGCTGCTCCGCAGAACCAAAAACCCGCGCCGGGGTCACCCATTGATACGCCACACGCTGTGAATCTGTTGCCCCTTGAATAACTTCAAAACTACCCTTCTCAACACTGCGGCTGGCATTCAGCATCTGCGCAATATCAAACCCGGGACGATAGAGCCCGTCCATCACAGGCGAACTCACAGGCTGGAAATCCGCCTGAGGAATAGACACAGCCTCCTGCGCCCGCTCTAAAGGCGCTTTCAGGGCTTCCACCGGGCGAAGACCCTCCGCCACCACATCCGCATAAGCCTGCTCTGGCGTAACGCTCATATCCTCAAAAGGATCTTGCTTCTTGGAGGCCATAAGCCCGCCATTTTCAATGCGCCCCTTCATCTGACGCTCCAAAATCTGCGCCTGATTAAGCCCGCTCATATCCTCCTGCTGCGCCGCCTCAGCCCGCGCCAGCGGAACCCGAGCAAAAGCATCAGGCCTCACAATCTCCTGCACACGCGGATTGGGCACACGCGCATGCGGAACAATCTCCTTGGCAACAACAACTTCTTCAGGTCGCAAAAGAGCCGCCGATTCCGGAGCAGAAGCCAAAGCCACTTTTGAAGCCTCCAAGGGCTTGGTAACAGGCGTGGGCGTGGGCGTGGGCGTGGGAGCAGGCTTAGGCGCAGCAGCAACAGCCGCCTTCTGCTCTACAACCGCCGGAACTGCATGTGCCGCCTTGCCCTCAAGGGATGCAAATTTGCGCTGCATCTGCTCAATCTCGTCATCCTTCTGCGCCTTGACCATTTCAAGCTGATCCTCAAGCATCGCAATCTTTTTTTGCAACGCCTCCTCTTTTGCGACCGCATCCTCTTCTGCCACAGCCACGCGGGAATTCTCGATCAGCCGTTTCTCAAGTTCAGCATTCTTTTGCTCTAAAACCGCCAGCTTGCCCTCCGAAACCGCCTTATCCGCCATCAGCGTCGCCAAAGCCTCGGAATCTGCTGCCGCATCAATCGCCTTAGACTTATAGCTTTCCGCCAAAGCCACGACCTCGCCCAAAGCCTCCTTCAAACTCTGATTTTTAACCGTGAGTTCACTCAATGACGCCTCTGCCGCCGACGCGCTCTCGATTTGCGCATTAAGCGCAGATTTTTCTGCCTCCAGCGCAGCCAGCTCGGCCTCAAGGCTTCTTGAAACGGAAAGCTGCTCGCTCTGCGCTTCTGTGATCTGCGCCTGCAAACCGCTATTCTCAGCCTCCAGCGCAGCCAGATTCTCTTCGGAATTCACCACCAGAACCTGCACAGATTCAACCTTCGCTTTCAAAGCAGAATTTTCTGCCTCCAGCGCCGCCAGCTTTTCTGCCGCAGATGTATCCGCGCTCTCAGCGCGCGCAAGCTTGCTCTCCAGCTCCGCTTTCTGTGCCTCTAGCGCAGCCTTAGCCTCACGCAAAGCCGCAACTTCTGTCAACGCCGCTTTATCCGCTTCAATCTTGGCCTGCAAACTCGTATTCTGGGACTTCAAATCCTCAGCCTCGGCTTGGAGAGCCGCAAGCACAGTATCATCCTGCGCCAACCCCGCCATCTCGGCTTTAACCTTATCAAGACTTAAGGCATTTTCCTGCCGTAAAGTCTCCATTTCCGCCAAATGCGCCGCCTTCAGATCGCTCTCAATCTTGCCTGCCGTCTCTTCGAGCAAACGGTTTTCATTCTGAACCTGTGCAATTTGCTGGCGCAACTGCTCCAAAAGTTCTGAATCAACGCCCTTCTTGGATAAATTGGCTTTCAACTCCGCATTTTCAGCCTGCAAAGCTGCAAGTTCCGGTGACGGAGCAGTATCTGCAACCTCACCTTGCGCCAAAATTTGTGAAACCTGCGCATTGAGAGCCGCATTCTCCGCCTCAAGCTCCCGCACACGCCCCTCCAGAGCCGCACTCTGCAGGCCGCCGCCAGCATCTTTGACCTCCGCCACAGACGCAAGCAATCGTTTATTCTCCGATTTCAAACCTTCAATCTGCAACTGATAGTCTGCCAAAACATCCGCAGAAGGCTGATCCGTCTGCAGCTCCGCCTTCAACCGCAAATTTTCCTTGCGTAAACTCTCCAGCTCCACAACATCCTCATTCGGACGAATAGTCGTAAGCTTTGGCTCATTTGCAGCAGCAAGCTGCTGCTCGAGAACCTTCTTTTCCGCCGTAAGAGTCTCAATCCGCGAACTTAAAACCGTCAAATCCCCGCTCACAGGCACACCAGCTTGCCCGCTCAAACTTTCATTCTGTTTGGTCAAATTCGCAATCTGACGGCGTAAAGTGTTGATCTCCTGACGATAAGAACTCAAATCCGCTGCCGGCGCAGCCCCGACACTTTCCGGCCCCGGCGTCAAAACCCCGCCCTCCATCGCCATATCGGTTTCATCGCCCGCCGCCGGCATAACCATAGACACCATACAGCTCTCAAGCTTGCTCTGCCCGTCGCTCAAATCGGAAATATTGAAATGATAGGATTGGCCATTAATCTCGACCCGCAAAAACCCGGTCTTCTCCAAGGCCTTAAAGAAGGACGAATCGCGCCCCATACGGGTCACAAACGCCTGATTAGAAGCCGGTGTCGCTTTATAACTGCGCTGCTGCCCCGCGCCAGGATCCAAAACCACATCCACCTGCTGCCCAACCTTAAACACAGGCCGCTGAAAATCGAGCGCAAACGATGTTTCATCCGAAGCATTCCGCGCCAATGTCAAAATCGTATTTTGCTGAAACCGCCGCGCCAACGCACAATAAGCCGCAGATCCCTGCCCCATCTGTGAGACCGCCCAACTGGCATTCGGGTTCAGAAACTGTGTACCCGCCGCCATCGCTTTCGAACTCAACGCCGATGACAAGCCAAGCGAAGCCAACAAAGCCGTAGCGGATAACAGGGAACGAACGCGCATTTTTTTCTCCAAACTGTCAGAATATCGCCAGAAACACAAATCACACCAATATTCACACTCCCACCATTACAAACCCCGGTAAAAGAGTCAAAACCATACGCCATTCAGGGCATGTCCGCTGTGGATAAAACTGTGGGAAATCAGGGATTAACCCCGATGATCGTTTTTTTAAAGACCCTCAACCTGCACCACCAAAACGCGCTCTTGCGTGGCGGGATCGATGTGCAACTGCGCCACAGGGCGGACTTGGTCATTCTCATACTGATCAAGCAGAGCCTTCACCGCATGCTCATAGGCAGACTTCTGGGTAAAACCATCAAGAACCGCAAACTCATTACGCGAATCCCAAACCAGATCAACATTCGCGCGGTACGACCAATCCTGTAAAACACTGCGAATACTCTGCCCTTCCTTCGCCGCCCAATCCTGCATCGGGGCGTAAAACTCTGCATGACCCACCGAAGCCTGCACCATCGGTGCACCCCCCAAAACCGCTCCATCCATACGCTCAATCTTTTTATTCTCAAGATCAAGGCGCACCAATTTTGACGGGTCATGACGCGGTGCATAAACAGGATTGGCTGGCGGTGAATCAATCTCAACCACAACCTCCTGCGGCGACGCTTCGGCTTGCGGCACAGCCATCACAACAGCTTCCACCACTGAACCGTCAAGAATAGGCAGCATTTTATCGACGCCCATCTCCGCTTTATAAGAACCATCAAGCGCACCCAGCCCTTGCTTCGCCAACTGATCCGATAAACGATCAGACATTCTGGCCTCCAAAGGCTTCGGCTTTTTGGTCATTGCTTGCGCTTCCTCCGCCAAATCCAGAGGCTTAAGCGGCGCAAGCCCTCGCTCAGCCGCTTGCAGACTATCCATAGAAACCTCAACCGCAGGCTCATCCACAGGCGCAACAATCCTCGCCGTCAAATCCTCAGGCGGCGGCAAGGACCCATTCTCGGCAAAATAACCACTGCCCGGCTCGGGCACTTTCAAAGATTGATAAAGTGCCCGCTCACGATCAGCCTTCGCTTGTGCTTTAAGCTCTGGCGGTCGCCTCAAATCATCGGCAACCTGCGGCAAGGGCAATACAACATCCGCCGCATCCCCTTTATATGTTTGCGTCTTAATAACCGTAACCGCCTCAGGCTTATCCAGAGAGATCGGCGCATCGCTCGCGGGCGGAATAACTGCAGCAGGCAAAGACGAAGCCGCAGGTGCATCTTGATTTTCACCCTTGGGAAAAGGATTAATCTTAAGCTCCGCATAAGAAGGAGAGGCACAAACCATAATGCCAAGAAGCGCAAAAACACTAAGAGTTTGAAATTTCATGCCTGTCCTCAAAAATTGAAACCTAAGCCTAGACTCAGCGCACGCCGAGTTCAAGCCCTACTTGATCACCCGCTCGGCTTACCCCGCATCTTTTACAAGCTTAAGCGCCAGAGCCGCTTCTATGAACATATCCAGATCCCCATCCAACACAGCCGCCGTATTCGACGTTTCCACATTCGTCCGCAAATCCTTAATCATCTGATACGGATGCAACACATAAGAGCGGATCTGATGCCCCCAACCGATATCAGTTTTTTCTCCATGATCCGCCGAGGCCTGCTCCTCGCGCCGCCGAAGCTCGGCCTCATAGAGTTTTGCCTTTAGCAGCAAAATCGCATTCGCCTTGTTCTGGTGCTGCGAACGCTCGCTCTGCACCGCCGCCGCAATTCCCGTCGGGATATGCGTAATCCGCACCGCCGAGTCGGTGGTGTTCACATGCTGCCCGCCTTTTCCGCTGGCACGATACGTGTCGATCCGTAAATCCTTGTCTTCCAATTCAATTTCAATCGAATCATCAATGACCGGCGAAACCATTACGGACGCAAAACTCGTATGCCGCTTGGCATTGGAATCAAACGGCGAAATCCGCACCAGCCGGTGCACGCCCGTCTCGGTTTTCATCCACCCATAGGCCTGATCGCCCTCAACCCTAACCGTCGCCGACTTAATCCCCGCCTCCTCACCGTCTGACATTTCCAAAACCGAAACCTTATACCCGCGCCCCTCCGCCCAGCGAATATACATCCGCAGCAGCATATTCGCCCAATCCTGTGCCTCGGTGCCGCCCGCGCCCGCATTGACTTGAAAATAGGCATCCATCCCGTCCGCCTCCCCCGAAAGCAATGCCTCAAGCTGGCGTTTCTCGGCGTCTTTGCGCAAAACCTCTAAAGCCTTGAAGGACTCCGCAACAATAGCGTCATCACCCTCGGCCTCACCCAGTTCAATCAATTCAATATTATCATTCAGATTTTGCTCAATCGCCCGCACACCGGAAATCTGGTGATCCAGTCGGGTACGCTCTCGCATAATTTTTTGGGCTTTTTCCGCATCCGACCACAATTCAGGATCTTCGCTAAGGGCGTTCAATTCATCCAGCCTGAGAACCGCATTATCCCAGTCAAAGATGCCTCCTCAGCAAAGCCAAGGCACTTTCAATATCCTTAACAATGCTTTCGGTTTCCGCATTCATAATGGTGCATTATAGCCTAAAGTTATTAAGCCGCAACAGCCTGCGCCGCCACTTGCTTCTGCTCTTGTGCCGCGCCGATCAGGAACCCAACGGCTTCCTTACAAAACATCTCGCGTGTTTCATCGTCACTCCGCCCCGTCAAAAGCATCCCATCTGTGGTTGAAGCCGCTTCATTCCACTGCGCCCCGGCCTGCACCAGAGAATCCTTCACACTCTGCGCCGCAGAAACAGTGTATTCTGGCGCTTTTTCGGCAAAAACAAGCAAATCAACCGCCTCAGCGAACATGACCGCTGGCTTGCGGCTATTCAAAAACCCGTTAATAAAGCGGCGCGTATGCGCAGTCAGTTTCAATTTCTCAACACTGCGCTGCCCACCGGGAACCAAAAGCATTGTATAATCGACCGCCAGCGCCTCGCTCAAAGTCGCATCCGCGGCAAAATTGAGCCCCCAGCCCGAATCAGCCCAGCTATTCACCAAACCACTATCCATGCTCACGATACGCAAATCCGCGCCCGCATTCCTCAGAATTTTTTGTGCCTGTGTCAAATCCTGCTCGGAAAACCCATTCGCAACAAGCACAGCAATCTTTTCACCCAAAAGTGGTTTTTGCATCAGCAACTCCTTTAATTTTTTATGTGAGAAAACGTCGTTGTTTTCTTATTATTTATTTGCGTGGCGGTCTTATTCAACTTTTTGACTGTGAATGTCAAGGACTAATGAACTATGGCAACCATTATACCCACATCTACGCACACTCCATCAGAATTAAACGCTTCACCCACAAAAAATCTTGTTCATAACATGCAAATAACCTTTACAAGCGCAGCGCATCTCTTTAAATATCTGAATTATCTTACAACTACATATTGTTTTTAGAATAATAATCTTAAGGAGTTCTTTTAATGAAAATGCTGCGCAAAGTCGTTTTGACTGCTGGAATGGTCGCCTTGGCCGGAGGAATGTCAGGCTGTACCGCCTTCAAAAGCTTTAGCGAGGTTGACGCTTTAAACGACGCGCAAGCCGTTGGAAGCCCCTTCACACAAGCATTAACAAACGAATATCGCTCCTTCGCCAACAGCGAGCTGAGCGACATGTTCGACTACCCCGACGCCCTGCACTTCGCCCGTAAAGGCCTGGCCGCTGCCGCCGGTGAAGTCGTTTTGCCCGAACCCATCGCCGATTGGAACCTGAATGAAGAGCACATCCGCGAACTGGCCGCAGCCCGTGGCCGCCTGATCGTTGCTTACGACCTTGCCGCCCGTGAAACCGCGCCGGATCTGTCTGCAAGAGCCCAAGCCAAATTTGACTGCTGGATCGAAGGCCAAGAGGAAAACTGGCATGATTCTGGCGATATGGCCTGTAAAGACGAATTCCTGAGATATATGGGCGAACTTGAAGGTCAACTTGGCCCGCAGGAGCCAATGATCGAAGCCGCTCCGCCTGCTGACTCGTTATTCGATGTTAATCCAAATGCGCCAATGGCTGCTGAAAACGCCATGTACCTTGTGTTCTTCAACTGGGACTCATCCAAACTCGGTTCTGGAGCTCTGAACGTTCTTGACGCGGTTGCCGATGAAGTGGCAAAAAATCCACCCTCATCGCTCAATGTCATCGGCCACACAGACACCTCCGGTTCCGATGCTTATAACGCGCGCTTGGCTCTGAAACGTGCAAATACTGTAAGAGATGCTCTTATCGAACGCGGCGTTGACCCCAGCATCATTATCGTTGATGCCAGAGGCGAATCCGAACTTCTGGTGGATACACCGGACAATGTCCGCGAACCCGCCAACCGTCGTGTGAATATTTCTTTCAATTAAACTTTTCACACGAAGGCCTAATGCCTAAAATTCAAACCGAAGCGTTCACACCAAACGCTTCGGTTTTTTTATATAAAGACCAAGATTTCCTGTTGTTTAGCTTTATGACCTGACGAGGCGCAAACGACGAAGCCTGCTACAAACAGGCGAGAAGTGACGCAACACTGTCAGGACGAAAATGAAAGTGACGAAAAATGGATATAAGACCAGTTTTATATATTATCGGTCTCTTTCTGTGCATCATCTCCTTCAGCATGGTGCTACCACTGCTGGCCGATATATACTGGCATAACGCAGACTGGAAAGCATTCTTCCTCTCTATCATCATCACATCATTCTTCGGCGGCTCACTGGTCCTCAGCAACTCCGGACAGCCCTTTAATATGAACACCAAACAAGCCATCGTATTAATCTTCCTCACTTGGCTCTCTTTAGCGGCATTTTCATCCCTGCCCTTCACCCTCTCAAAACTGGATATGTCCTTCACGGATGCCTTTTTTGAATCCGTGTCCGGCATTACAACCACAGGATCAACCGTTATCATCGGCCTTGATACCGCACCGCCGGGCATTTTATTATGGCGCGCCATTCTGCAATGGCTCGGCGGCATAGGAATTATTATCATGGCCATGTCGATCATGCCCTTCCTCAAGGTTGGCGGGATGCAGATTTTTCAGGCCGAACTCTCAGAAAACGAAAAAGCCATACCCCGCACGGCCCAACTCGCCAGCTCAATAGGCTCAATCTATCTGGCCCTTACGATTTTATGCGCTTTGGCATACATGGCTTCAGGACTGGAAATCTTCGACGCCCTCGCTCACGCCTTTACAACCATCTCCACAGGCGGTTTTTCAACCTATGATGCCTCAATCGGCCACTTCAAAAGCAACTCCACCGAACTCGTCGCGATCACCTTTATGCTGCTCGGCGGCCTGCCTTTCGTGCTCTACCTCAAAGCCATCAGAGGCAATCTCAAACCACTCCTGAAAGACTCCCAGGTCCATACTTTTTTGGGGATTGTCGCTCTGGTTTCCACCGTCATTATCATCAATCTGACCCTCTTCCAAGATGCCCCCTTCTCCACGACCGTCATCGAAGTGATCTTTAATGTCGTATCCCTTATAACAGGGACAGGCTTCGCCAGCGCAGATTATGGCCAATGGGGCACGCTCCCTGTCGCCCTGCTTTTTTTCATTATGGCCGTCGGCGGCTGCGCGGGCTCCACATCATGCGGCATTAAAATCTTCCGCTTTCAGGTCTTCTACGCCGTAACAATGGTGCAAATCAAAAAACTCATCCACCCTAACGGCACCTATAACGCCACCTATAACGGCAAGCCCATCCCCGAAGACGTCCCGATCTCGGTAATGAGCTTCCTGTTCCTTTTCGCGCTCAGCTTCGCCATCGTCGCCATGGCTCTGTCCTTTGTCGGACTGGACT
This sequence comes from uncultured Micavibrio sp., assembly GCA_964350435.1. Classification (GTDB taxonomy): domain Bacteria; phylum Pseudomonadota; class Alphaproteobacteria; order Micavibrionales; family Micavibrionaceae; genus TMED27. The sequence goes on along the minus strand of CAYGJS010000016.1, from coordinate 13,351 downwards.
TCATGACCGCCATGTCCGGCGCACTCACCTCCATCGCCAATGTCGGCCCCGGGTTGGGCGACATTATCGGCCCGGCAGGAAACTTCGCCCCCCTTCCCGACAGCGCAAAATGGATCCTGTCCACCTCCATGCTCTTGGGGCGGCTGGAAATCCTGACCGTTTTGGTCATGCTTCATCCCAATTTCTGGAAAAAATAACGGTAAAAACTCTACGACCCCTTACGAAGAGCCAAAACATCCTTGGCTGAACGCACATATTCCCTGGAGCAAAACTCGCATTTCATCGAAATGCTTTCATCCTTAATCATATATTCGATCTCTTCTTCAGAAAGCATCCGCAAAACGCCCTCCACCCGCTCATCACTACAACGGCATTCCTTGTAAACCGCCTTGGGCTCAAACACACGCGGCTCTTCCTGATGAAATAACCGCGTAATCAACACATTCGAATGCAAAAACGGATCGAGCAACTCCCCTTCCGTTGCCGAATCCATCAAAACCATAGCCCTGCGCCAATCATCCTCATCCGTATTGCCAGTAAACCTGTCAGCATATCCGTCATCCTCGGGCAATTTTTGAAGCATCATCCCGCCTGCCCGCCAGCCGCTCTCGCGGTGCCCGACGGCCATCTTAATTCCGCTCACAATCTGCTCGGATTGATTAAAATAATGCTGCACGCAATCCACCAGAGAAGCCCCCTTTAGCTCGACAATCCCCTGATACCGCTCCATATGCCCACCTTGATCGACCGTAAAGGCGATATAGCCTTTGCCCAGATACTGCGCTAGATGGTTCTGGGAACTTTCAGTGGTCTTCAATGCCTCCAAACCCTCCCGCGCATGCTCGACCCGCTCAGCATCAAAACTCGCATATCCCCGCACTGCACCCGCCGAAGTCACATCGGCCACCAGCATATGCACAGGCCCATCCCCTTGCGTCTGCAGTGTAAATATCCCCTCATATTTAAGCATCGCCGACAGCAGCAGCGCGAGCGTGACCGTTTCCGCCAGTAAATGCGCCACAGGACGGGGATAGTCATGCGCATCCAGTATCTCATCAAGCACCAAGCCCAATCGCACCGCCCGCCCGCGCAATGATGATACATCCAAAGAAAAATTCTGGATCACATTATCATCCGCCCGGTCAAAGGCTTCAAACACATTCACGCTCGGCGTATCTGGGGGTTCTTCTTCAGACATAAGCAGGACTAGCTTTTGATTTTATAACCGGTGCGCAGCATCCACAAGGAAAGCGCCGCCAACACAATATTGATAACAACAAGAATAAATAGACCCAAAATCGGATCCCCATCCGCATGGCCGATAAAACCGGATCGGAAACCATCAATCATATAGAAAAACGGATTATAGTGACCAAGCACCTGCCACCCTTCCGGCAGACTGTCCATAGAATAGAACGTCCCAGAAAGAAATGTCAGCGGCGTTACAAGAAAATTCGTCACCGCCGCAATATGATCGAATTTTTCCGACCAAATCCCCGCCGCCAGCCCCAAAGACCCCAGCAGCATCGTCCCCAAAAATCCGTAAGCTATCACAATCGGCCAGTTCGAAACCGATATCGGTACAAAAAACATCACCACCACAACCGTCACCAATCCGACCACCATACCACGAATAATCGAACCCAAGGTCAAACCGGCATAAATCTCGAAACTCGAAAGCGGCGGCAACAATATATCAACAATATTGCCCTGCACCTTCGAAATCACCATTGATGATGACGTATTCGCAAACGCATTTTGAACCATCGTCATCATAATCAAACCCGGTGCCAGAAAATCCAGAAACGGCACCTCCCCCACCTTTCGGGCAACACCGCCAAACGCGAGCGCAAAAATGGTATAGAAAAGCAACGTCGTAACCACAGGTGCAACAATCGTCTGCATATAAACGGCCAGAAAACGGTCAACTTCCTTCTTCACCAGTGTATAAAAACCAATTCCGTTGAACGCACCAATCTTTCTCGGCGTTAAAAATTCAGCCTCTGACATTCCATTCCATTTCTGCTAAAATCCTGCTTATGAGCCAAAATACGTCATCCATGCCAAATATCAAGCCGCAACCGCAAGGAAACGCGCATAATACGCGCAAATCCGCAGGGGCAAAGCGCCCCCGCAAAATCACGCCAAACTATCTCCACAATTCTGGCCTTTATTACCTGGAACGCTACGCCAGCTCCGCCCACAATTTCGAAAGCGTGATGCTCCGCAAAGTTAAAAAATCCTGCGCCTTCCACGAAGATCAGGATTATGAAACCTGCGCCGCCCAAGTAAGGGACTTGGTCGAAAAATTCATCCGCCTCGAACTCCTCAATGATGACACCTATACCCGCACCAAACTCCGCGCCTTGCGGGAGCGGGGAAAATCGAAACGCGCCATAGTGAATTACTTAAATAGCAAAGGCATTGCAGCCCCTCTCGTCGAAAAACACTGGTTGCTTTACAACGAGGAAAATAACATCGCGGACGCCGAAGCCGAATTTGAAACCGCCCTGATATTTGCCAGAAAAAAACGCCTCGGCCCATATCGAAATTCCGATAAAATGACACCTGAAAAAGCGTTAGGACGCCTGGCACGCGCAGGATTTTCATACGATACGGCTCGGCGCGTATTGGATTTAGAGGGTGATGGTCTCTAAACCTCTGCGGATGACTTGCTCGGCAAGACCGAAGCCGCCTCTTTACCGCCACAAACACGCTGCGCCGGCAAGATCACCGTCGCCGTCGTCCCAATCCCTTTTTGCGAAAACAGCTCAAACTCGCCGCCATGCAATTTCACAAGCGCATTCACAAGCGTCAAACCCAAACCCGAACCGCTGCCCTTGCGACTTAAATCGGCATCCACCTGCCCGAAATCAGAAAGTGCCCGCCTTTTTTCCTCCTCGCTCAAACCAATTCCAGTATCGGTAATTGAAATCGAAAGCGCGCCGCCAACCGCCAATTCAAAAGAAATCGTAATCCGCCCGCCCGACGGCGTAAATTTAAGCGCATTGCTCAACAGGTTCATAAACACCTGCTTCATCGCCAGTTCCTCTGCCAAAACCTTTGGCACCCCCTCCAGAACCATCGTAATCACCATCTTATTGGCCTCGATTTTATGCTGAAGCAACTGCAAACAATCCTGCATCGTTTCGCGAAAATCAAACACTTCCTCATTTAACTGCCGCTCACCCGCGTCAATCTTCGAAATATCAAGAATTTCATTAATAACCCGCAGCAAATTCTGCCCGCTATTATAAATATCGCCTGCATAATCCTTGTATTTTTCATCCGGCAACGGCCCGAAAACCTCCCCCTTAATCATCTCCGAAAACCCGATAATGGAATTAAGCGGCGTCCGAAGCTCATGACTCATATTCGCAATAAATTCAGATTTCGCACGATTAGCCATCTCCGCATGAACCTTGGCCTCACGAATAAACATCTCAGCCTTCTTCCGCTCATCAATGTTTTCCAAACTCCCCTCAATATAAAGCATCTGCCCGTTATCATCCCGCACCGCGCGCGCATTCTCGCTCACCCAGATTACACCAGCATCTCGAAGCCGAATTCGCGTTTCCCGATGCACAACACTGTCCGAAACTTGCAAATCCTTTAAAAAGCCCGCCTGCTCCGCAACGTCTTTATAAACCATTTCATTCGCGTTCTTAACCTCACGAAGCATCTGCTCAGGATTTTCATACCCCAAAATACGCGCCATCGATTGGTTCGCGCTCAAATAAAGTCCCTCGGGCGTAAGTTGATAAATCCCGCCGGCCGCATTCTCCACAATGCTGCGGTATTTTTTCTCCGCCTCACCCAACGCCCGCTCGGCCCTTCGCCGCTGCTCAACATTATAAATGGTACCCACAAAACGTCGCTGATGAACGCCTTCTGTGATCACCAGAGACAAGGAAACCTCCACCGCAACAAAAAAACCGCTCTCGCATCTCATCTGCGTATAAAATGAAATTTTCTGACTGCGCCCCTTTAATAACCCGTCAAAATCTTTGGTAAACCTCTCACGGTCGTCGCTATGTATATACTGCGCCAACGAATGATCCAAAGAGTGCTCTACCGCAAAACCTGTCAAATCTAACCAGGCCTGATTAATATAAATAAACGCCCCATCACCGCTCACTTCAAAAATCACATGATCAATCGCATTGATCACCGCATCATGATCCCGCTTGATACCATCCAATAATTTTTCTGTACCGATACATCTTTTCGATAGCGCATCATTATTGCTTTTTTGTAAGGCTAAAACCCTCTTAAGTTCGACTATTTTATGCTTATAAACACTCATAACCTTGACAAGAATTAAGGATCCGATCACCGCAAAAAAATAAAAACACATCAACACATAAGTGTGCAGTTTAGAAAACTCCAAACCAAGACCATGTAAATCTGGCCAGTAAACAACAAGAAAAACAGCAGCAAAAATAAAAACCAAAACCAAAACCAAACGCGCAGCCCCCCGCATGCCGAACGCCCGCGCCCCCGTCACTTTAGATGGTTTTTGTACAATATTATCAGGACTTTCTCTCATTTTATCTCAAATATAAAAAGGAATAACGGAAGAGCATACTCCCCATAAAATACATAAAAGCCCTTAAGAAACCTATAATGCATTAAACATAATAAAAAAGACTATCCGCCTATAAAAAAACAAATAAACCCGATAAAAAAAATTCCTTATTGTGCAACGCGAAAAACTTGCTATACTCTGTTTACTCAAAAATTAAGTATTTTTTGCAGCCCAAAAAACGTGAGGACAAAACATGTCAAACAAAAACCCATTTGCAGATTTCTTTGCACAACAGGATTTTTCAAATGTTCTTGAAAACTTCCAATCAAACACTTTCGACGTCAAAGCCTTCATGGACAGCCAGATGAAAAATATTCAGGCCTTAACCGAAGCGCAGCAAATTGCCGTTGATAACCTCCAATCCATCGCCCAACGTCAAAGCCTGTTTTTGACCCAGCTTGTCGAGGACAACTCCAAACTTGCCAAGGAAATGATGGTCGAGGGGACGCCCGAAGACAAGCTTGCCAAAAACGCAGATCTCTTCAAAAAACTCTATGAGCGCAGCGTTGCGAACATGGATGAAATCTCTAAAATGCTCAACACCTCCAGCCAAAAAGCGAGTCAGATTTTGAACAAACGCGTTGCCGCGTCGATGAACGAAATTAAAGAATCGCTCAAAAAGGCCGCTTAAAGTTTTCGAATTCAAATTAAAAACCGCTCTGATAGAGAGCGGTTTTTTTATGTCTGCCGCTATTTCAAGGGCAAACGAAGAGTCACAGATAATCCCCCATGCGCGCTCTCGCTCAAGAATATCTTCCCTCCATGCGCATGCACAATATCCATTGTTATCGCAAGCCCCAATCCAATCCCGCCCGTATTCTGATTACGCGAACCCTCAACCCGCGTAAAAGGCTTAAAAACCTCTTCATACAATTCCGCTGGAATGCCCGGCCCGTTATCCTCAACCTGAATATGAAACTTTTCCCCGTCTACATACCCGCTGACCCAGATTTCTTCGGCAAAACGCGCAGCATTATTCATCACATTCGCAAGTGCCCTCTGTAACGCCATAGGCCGCGCAGGCAAATTCACCGAATCAACATTCAGATGAACCTTCACCTCCTTATGCCCTTGAAGCGAAGCCGCCAGCTTGGAAAAAACGGCAACAACATCAACACTTTCAAATTCTTCATCCCCATCCCCACGCACAAAATCCAGATACCCGTGGATCATCTGCTCCATATCAACAACGTCCTGACGCATCCCCTCCTTATCCACCCCTTCCGGAAGCATCTCAATCTGAAGCTTCATCCGAGTCAGCGGCGTACGCAAATCATGCGAAACCCCCGCAAGCATATCTGTCCTCTGGGTAATCTGCCGCTCAATCCTGCGCCGCATATCAAGGAAAGCACTCCCCGCTTGCCGCACTTCCGCCGCGCCTTCAGGTTTAAAAAACGGCGTATCCCTGCCCTTGCCGAACCTGTCTGTCGCCACCGCCAGTTTCCGAATAGGCCGGATCTGGTTGCGCATAAACAAAACCGCCACCAGCAGCAATAAAACCGAAGTCCCCACCATCCAGAACAGGAAAATATACGCCGTCGAAGAAAACAATCGCCGCTGCGGAAAATTCACCCTCACAACCCCTTGCGGTATCTGCACAAAAACATCCACCTGCTTCTCGGAAAAGTCTGTATGAATAACAAATTCATTCGGGATCATCGCCCGAAGTTCTGCGCGCAATTTGGCCGCCACAATCGACTCCCAAACCTGCATCGAAGACTGGCTCGACCGCTCCGGTAAATCCGCCCCGCGGTCAAACCGAACATCCAGATCCAGATATTCACCCGCATAGCCGATAACCCTCTGCACCTTACCGACGTCCGCCCCGTCTTCAAGCGAACGTGTCAAAACCGAGATTTCCCCCGCCACCGCAAACGCCAAATGCGTGGTCACCCGCGACCAATGCCTGTCCAAAAACACAAACGTCGTAACAACCTGAATAAGCACAACAGGCGTCACCAAAATCAACAGCGACCGCCCGAACAAAGTGCGCGGCAAAAACCTCTTAATCGAAAGCCCCTTCAACGCCCCGCCCATACCTATATCTCCTCAACCCGCAGCAAATATCCTTTGCCGCGAAGTGTCTGCAAATAACGCGGATTTTTCGTATCTTCCTCAATCTTGCGCCGCAAACGCGTCACCTGCACATCAATCGTCCGCTCCCCGGCATTCACCCCGCAAGCCTTCGCCAACTCATCACGGCTCATCACCTGTCCACCTCGCGCCCCCAGTGCCGAAATCAAGGTCACTTCGGCGCCGGTAAGTTTCTGCACCTCCCCATCTGCCGAAGTCAAACTCTCCTCTTCCGCATCAAATATCCAAGGCCCCACCCGAAACCGCCGCAAACTCTTGACGGCTTTTCGTGTCCGCTTCAAAATCGCATGTATCCGCAGCACAAGCTCCCGCGGCTCAAACGGCTTGGCCAGATAATCATCCGCCCCGGCCTCCAGACCTGCAATCCTGTCTCCCGTCTCCCCCAAAGCCGTCAATAATAAAACCGGAACTTCCATACCTTTTTCACGAAGCCCCCTGGTAAACTCAAAACCGCTCTGCCCCGGCATCATCACATCCACCACCAGAACATCAAAATCAAACAGCTCCAGCATCCCTGCCGCCGCCGCGCTGTCTTCCGCATTCGCCACAATAAAATCCTGCTCACCCAGATACCGCGAAACCAGCTCGCGTATGCGCTGATCATCATCAACAACCAAAACATGCGGTCTTTCATTGAAGGAAGTATGGGTAGACATCTTGAAATTTTCTTGCTTTCTCGCGTGCAAATCCACGCTAACGGTTTACAAATACGGGTCTCTTACCCTATTTTATAGCCGTTCATCAGGCAAAACAAAAGCCTGCGTCGTTTATATCTTTATTGAGGCTAGGCATAAGCGACGACGTGTATATGACATACATGAGGAGCGAAATAACAACGCCTCAATAAATAGAGAAACGACGAACATGGCATTAATACCTTACGATGACCGCGATGGCTTTATCTGGATGGACGGCGAAATGCTGCCCTGGCGCGACGCCAAGATGCATTTTTTGACGCACGCCCTGCATTATGGCACGCAAGTTTTCGAAGGCGAACGCGCCTATAACGGCAAGATCTTCAAATCCCGCCAGCATTCGGAGCGCCTGATTAAATCTGCCTCCATCATCCATATGGATATGGACTACACTGCCGAGCAAATCTGCGAAATTAAGGAGCAGGTGATAAAAGCCAACGGCCTTAATAGCTGCTATATCCGCGCTGCCGCTTGGCGCGGGGCAGAACAAATGGGAATCGACGTTGCCGGCACAAAAACCCATATGGCCGTTGCCGCATGGGACTGGGGCAGCTATTTTGACCCCGCCATCCGCGAAACAGGCATTTCCCTCAAAAGCACGCATTGGCGCAAACCCGCACCTAACACCGCGCCAACCGAAGCCAAAACCGCTTCGCTTTACAACCTATCCTGCATGGTAAAATTCGAAGTCAAAAAGGCCGGCTACACAGACGCCCTCATGCTCGATCACGAAGGCTTTGTGGCCGAATCCACAGGCGCAAACATCTTCCTGATTCGCGATGGAGTTATCCATACACCCATCGCCGATCGCTTCCTGAACGGCCTCACCCGCCAGACGGTTATCCAAATGGCAAAAGACTTCGGCCTCACCGTCGAAGAACGCCGCATACCGCCAGAAGAACTCGAATCCTTTGATGAAATCTTCCTCACAGGCTCCGCCGCCGAACTCACCGCCGTAGGCAAAATCGATGACCGCCACTATCAAGTCGGCCCCATAACCCGAAAGCTACGCACAGCCTACGAAGACCTCGTAAACGAACGCTAAGCAAAACCCTAAAATTTAACGCTTCGTTAATACTTTTTCTATATCATGCACTTAAGGCTAGAAGAAGGCGTGGCAACTGCGCCCCCTTAATAAGCCATAAAAAAGTATAAAAAAACGGTATTTAGAGTGTTTAGAGGGTATATATGGCATCACCAGCCGAAATCATAGCCAATATGGGCGCAGAAGAGCTCTCAACAGCTCTTGCCCTCGTTAACGCCTTCCTCCCCGAAGGCGAGAAAATCACACCTGAAAAAGCCCAAGCCGCCCTCGTTGCCACAATACCAAAAATCACAAGCACCCTGCAAACCTATGCAAACGCGCAGTCAGAGGCTCTCAAAGCGGCTATCCAAGCCACAAACGCAGCGAGCACAACTGATGACGATATGGATATCCCTTCAATGCCATCTCTGCCCGTTAACGGACAGTGGGATCAAAGCACCGCAGAAGCAATCCTAAGTCTGAGTAAAATCATGTCGGAATTTGGCGATAGCATCACAACAGGTGACGCTAAAAAAGACGCAGAATTTAAAAAATACCCGCCAGAACTACTTCTCGGCATTGCTGGAACACTGGAGACAATTAATCAAACTTCATTTATACCCGAGGAGGAGTTAATTGAAGCCCAAAAAACGATTATTTCATCAAACATTTACAGCATCGTTGGTCCAAATAACCCTCTCCCCAGCGATAATGCAGCCTTCGAAAAAGCCGTCGGCATATTTAATATCAAATTCATAATTGCTGATATTGCTACAACAAGCGACACCGACAGCGTGCCAAATTTTGATATTAAAGTTGACCCCTATAATCTGACCGAACCCAACTTCGTTAAAACCTATGCTGCACTTCTGGCCGCCGATCCCACAACAATATTTACAAACCCTGCAGGCGATACAATAACACAAGCCAAACTTGCCCTAACCTTGAACGCCCTGCTTTTGCCTGAGCAGAAATCGGCGTTAATGGCCGCGATTGCAAATCCTCCTCCACCAACCGCCGCGCAAACCGCCCCCGAAGCAATAGCCATCGTCGAGCCGCCGGAACTGGTTCGCGCCCTTCAGGAAATCCTCGGCGTTAAAACCGCTTCAGGCGCAGACATAAGAAACGGCATCTACGGCGCCGAAACACAGGAAGCGGTGAAAGGCTTCATAACCGAAAACATTCTCCCTATTCTGGCAACGCCCGAAGCCCCGAGTGATTTCCTCGGCGAAAACAACACCATCACCGCAGGGCAGGAACTTTTCAGCTTCAAAATGGAAGGCGATAAAGTAGGCGATATATACAAAGGCAACGCGAAAGTCGGCAATCTTTTCGACACCAAACCGCCTCATATCGCCACTGTAGAGCTGATCGGCAGATACCTCGATAGCCAGGAAAGAACATTAAAAGCGCAACAACTCAGAAGCAGCGAAAATGAACTCATCCTCAAAACCCGTGAGCAACAAGATCTGGCCGCAAGAGCCGCCATAAATTTACACTCCAGCCTCGCCGTAGAAATTCAGGCTGTACTCGACGAAGTGCAAACAAGCGGCTCAACTGCCAGCTCATTCATGGAAAGCCCGGCTGTAAAAGCCCTCAAAGCCAAAGCAGCCGAAGAGGATACCGACATCACCGGCCTGCTGGCCTTCCTGCTCGACACGGAAATAAAACTCGATAACGCCCTCGATCTCGATGATGATATCATCGAAACGCGCAGCATTTTAGAGCTCTTCGGCTTTATGGTCTCCTCGCCTGAATACGACCCACAGCTCCGCGAGCGCCTTGCCGACGGGGTAATTTTCGATGATGCACTTTTCAGTGAATCCGGATATAACCGCATCTCCCGCATGACCGACGGCATGACCGTTCGCATCGGCGACCTCTATACGTCTGGCCGCGGCGAACCCGGCCTCGTCGGCACACAAAAAGCCGACATCCACGCCTATTTCGGCATTCCCGAAACAGATACGCAATTCCTGCTCACCCGCGCTCAGGTGATGGAATACGCCTCAAACTACACTCAACTATACGGCATATACGCACTGACCGTTATGCCCAACACAGACACGGAAACATTCGATCTATGGCTTGAAAGCAACAATCTGCGCTCTCAAGACGCCATAAAAACCTATCTGGCAAAACCCGAGAGCATCGCCACAGTGAAGGACATTTCCCAAGCCATCGTCAACGGTACCTTCGCCCCTTACGCCAAAGATATCCAGCTCATGTATATGGGCGCAACTCCACGCCCGCGCATAAACAATCCCGACGTCCTCACGCAAATTGACGGCCTCGCGAAGCGCGGCGATTTCCGCGTCACCGGCGAATTTATCCTCCAAACATCCAGCAGCGAAACCCTTGAAGATGTTCTCAAAACAGGAATGAGAGATTTTGTCGGCACCAATAAAGACACATGGACAACCGCCATCGAAGCCGCCATGCAAGACGTGCCGCGCTTCAACAACATGCAATTTAATATCAGCAGAATTTCAACTGACTTTACTGAAAAGCGCGACAAATCAGAATTCATCGAAGACCGCGACATCTTGGCCAATATCGCCGCCGATATGGCCGCCGCTTTTGCTGCAGACAAAACCGATGAAGCCATGGCAATTTTCAGCAAACTTTCCGCTGACGAAAAGAACGTTATTCTTGGCGCCATTTTCAAAAACATTGATTTCAACGACCACGAAACAATAGCAAAATTCAATGCGCTTGTAGAAGCAACAGAAACAGCCCCCGGCGGCTTCGAACAAACCGTCATGAATTACTACGAAGAATTCTGCGACAATTACTCCCTTCAACGCAATCCACAATTCAACGAAACCTTCGGCGGCCTGACTGACGAACAAAAATTGCTGCAATATCTGAATTTCCACTGGAACGATATTCGCGGCGACGACGCCCGCTATGACGTCTTCTTTACTGACAACCCTACGCGTTACCAATTCAACGACGCCGTTACCATGGATCAAATCCGCGCAGAATTCCGCGAAGACGACCCCGTGCTCCACGACGGCAAACGCGCATCCGAAATCATCAGAGAAATGAAAGACCTGACGATCAATCATTACATGCTGCTGTCCCGCGAAACCCGCTACAAAGAATACAGACAAGCCTTTGTAAACAGACAAAAGGGCATTGAATCAACCTATGAACCTGCAAGACGCGGCCAGACCGCGCCTGAAGGCACAACACCTTCAGAAGGCACAACACCAGACGAAGTTACAGATGCAACACCCCCCGTCGCAACGCCTGAAAGCGCCGCTCCGTCTTTAGACGATCAAGACCCAACCTTCACAGGGAACGACGTTAAAAAATACGCAAATATCATAAACACCATCACGGGTAAACAAACCCTTAATCCTGAACAAATAAATGCTGCGACAATAAACGCCGCAAACCACATCGCCCTCAGAGCTCTTGAAAAATGGGTAAATAGAATACAAGACGGTGCTATTCACGCTACGGAAGATATCGGCCTTCCACTTGAAGATGTAGAAGTAAATGGCCTTTGGCAAGAGGGAGGTGGGAGCGAGCTTAATGAAAGCCTTGAAAAATTACACAGATTCCTGGATGGAAAAAACTCGGATACATTAAGAGCAGAATTTGAACAAATGGCGCAAGCGATTGACCGCCGCGTAACACAAGAAATCGCGAATAGCCCGCTGGCAAGAGACGCGTCACATATGGGCATAATTCAACGTGGACGTAACGCCAGACGAGCTGTTGAAGGCTTACCCGCAAGACTGAACACGCTAACCCCGGAAGAAATTGAATTTGTCCGTCACGTTAACAATAATTGGAACACCTTCATAAAGGATCTAGAGACTACACAAACCGCCTTCACAGCAAACAGCCATGATATAACCGATCCAACAACACCGCCCGCCTCATCCGCCCCGGCTGGCGGCCCCGCACCGACGACAACAACTACACGTTAAACCGTTAAATCGAATTTAATATGCTGATATATAATGAATAAATTTATTGAAGAGTAAATTTATACCCATTTTTGTACACGGTTTTGTGATTGCTACTCTTATATTAATACTTATTAAATCAAATCTCAGATAAGCCACAAAAAGCTGACATTCGAAGAGTAGAAGAAAACCAGCTAAAAAATATTTGACATATCCCACAATAATGGTGTATCGTGCCCTCACATAAACAGAACGGATATTATTATGAGTAAAAAAGACTGGCAACATTTACCAACAGGATCTGCAGAAAAAGTTATACTTCATGCAGAATGGGCAAAAAGCAGAGGGCATGGACGTGCTCCTTCAATGTCATACGGGGGAAATAGAAACCCACGCCAAGCTCTTGTCGCTGCAAAGAGAGATTTCAATTTATTTGGAGGGAGTAATCCATGTTTGGATAAACACGCAAGTTGGAATGTGCGCGTTGCGGCCATTCAGGCCATAGCGCAATCTGGTGATATTAAGCCTTTCGAAGATGTTTTGAATCAAGTTGCGGCAGAACCTGATGAGGGTGCCAATTGGAATGTGCGCGTTGCGGCCATTCAGGCCATAGCGCAATCTGGTGATATTAAG
>CAYGJS010000016.1:0-294 GCA_964350435.1 uncultured Micavibrio sp. | reverse complement strand
ATCAAGTTGCGGCAGAACCTGATGAGGGTGCCAATTGGAATGTGCGCGTTGCGGCGGAGAACGTATTAAGTTTATAAGCCACATAATTTCATTTTTATTTTGATCAAAACCGTTGCTTTGAATAAACTTACATTTTTAATTCTGTTTTCCTGTAAACCAAACCAGCAAAGTAAAAACGATGCCCCATACGCATATCACCAGAATAATTTTTGCAGAAAAAATCCAAAATTCTAGGCTAATTTTATAGTAATTTAAAATATTGATTGGACGTATTATGTGGGTGTGTTATGCTGT
>CAYGJS010000015.1:0-49622 GCA_964350435.1 uncultured Micavibrio sp. | reverse complement strand
GTTTAAACCACAGATGAACACGCATAAACGCAAATTCTCCCCCACCCAAAGCACTCTGCGCTTCTTCCCTCCCCCTCAAAGGGGGAGGGTTAGGGAGGGAAGGGTTGCGATAAGGCACTGCCCTGCTTGCAATGACGGATTTTTCATTCACGCCACTGCGCCCTGTACTTTTTTAAGCTCAGTTTCGAGTTGATCGGGCAAATCATACGCCCAGCCGGTGATATCACCTGCGCCCATGCAGATGATGAAATCGCCCGCATTGGTGATTTTCGCAAGAGCATGGGCGAGTTCTTTACGATCAGGCAGAGCCGATACATCGCGGTGGCCGTGGGATTTTATCCCCTCTACGAGGCTGCGTTTATCGGCACCTTCGATCGGGGTTTCACCCGCTTCGTAAACGTCAGCGATGATGACGCTGTCGGCGGCGTTGAAACATTTGCAGAAATCCTCGAACAGATCATGCAGGCGGGTATAGCGGTGAGGCTGCATCACGGCTATTACGCGGCCCTGATTTTCGGTGACCGCCATGCGGGCGGCTTTGAGGACGGTTTCGATTTCGACGGGGTGATGGGCGTAATCATCGATGATGGTGATGCCCTGCGCTTCTCCGGTTTTGGTGAAGCGGCGTTTGACGCCGGTGAAGTTTTCCAGCGCCTTTTTCATGATGGGCGGGGCGACACCCATTTCATAGGCGATTGCCAGCGCGGCGGCGGAGTTTTGCACATTATGATCGCCGAGCATCGGCAGGAAGACATCGCGCAGGGCGGAGCCGTCTGGCATGGTTACGTCAAAGGTTGAGCCTTTGGGCGAGGTTTTGGTGTTGCTTATCTGCACATCGGCCTGGGGGTTGAAACCGTATGTGATGATTTTGCGGTCTTTGACCGAAGGGATCAGTGCCTGCACTTCAGGGTGATCGATGCATAAAACCGCATAGCCATAGAAGGGGAGATTATGGATGAATTGGCGGTAGGCGTCTTTGACGGCCTCGAATGTTCCGTAATGCTCCATATGCTCGGGGTCGATATTCGTGACCACAGCGACGCTGGCAGGAAGCCTCGTGAATGTGCCATCAGATTCATCGGCCTCAACGACCATATATTCGCTTTGCCCCATGCGGACATTGGTGCCATAGGCATTCACGATGCCGCCATTCACCACGGTGGGGTCAAAGTTTGCGGTTTCCAGCATTTGGCCGACCATGGAGGTGGTGGTGGTTTTGCCGTGGGTGCCGCCGATGGCGACTGCCCATTTCATGCGCATGAGTTCGGCGAGCATTTCGGCGCGGCGGACGATGGGGATTCCGGCTTCGCGGGCGGCGGCGAGTTCGGGGTTTTCCTTTTTTATGGCGGAGGACACGACAACGGCGGAGATATCAGCGGTAATATTAGCCGACTCATGGCCGATTTTGATCTCGATGCCTTTTTCGCGCAGGCGCACCACATTGGCGTTCGCGGCCATGTCGGAGCCTTGAACCGTGTAGCCTAGGGTGTTTAAAATCTCGGCGATGCCGCTCATGCCGATTCCACCAATGCCGATGAAGTGGAGGGCTCCGATTTCTTTTGGCATTCCGCGCATGGTGTCTTCCTTATTTTTAATATGTGTCATTGCGAGCGTAGCGAAGCAATCTGTAACCATCAAGCGCAGATTTTAGATTGCTTCGTCGCGCTGCTCCTCGCAATGACGACAATGATATTACTCGCTCCAGCCGCTCATCATTGCGGTTACGAGGTTTCCCAATTTCCGCGCCGCTTCGGGTTTGCCACATTCACGGGCGTTTTCGGCGGCCTGGAATAATACAGCCGGATTTTGCAGGAATGTTTCTATGCGCGCAAGCACCGCTTCGGGGGTAAAGCCATTTTGTACCATAACCCATGCGCCGCCCGCATCGGCAACGACATCAGCGTTAAGCTTTTGCTGCTGATCCTTGTGAAACGGATAGGGCACGAAGATCGCGGGGCGGCCCGCAGCGGTGACTTCGGCAACAGTGCTGGCGCCTGAGCGGGCGATAATCAAATGTGCTTTATCAAGCTGAGCGGGGACATCGTCGATAAAAGGACGAAGCTCGGCCTGAATTCCAGCCTTTTCATAGGCTTTTTTGGTTTCGGCGATGAACTCCTCACGGCATTGCTGAACCAGATAGAGTCGGGCTTTGTGCGCGGGGGAGAGCTTGCTCAAGGCCACCGGCATAACGTCACTAAAGACCTGCGCGCCGAGCGAGCCGCCCATCACCAAAATGCGGAGCTGGCCATTTTGGTCGAGCGCGGGATAGGGGCGCGAGAATAAAGCCGCAATTTCGGCGCGAACCGGGTTGCCGGTATAGACCGTGCGGACACGCTCCACTTCATCTATGCCCTGAAGGCCGGGCATGGATGAGGCAATGCGCTCCGCCTTGTTTGAAAGCATCGCATTGGCTTTGCCGATGATGGCGTTTTGTTCGTGAAGGATGGTTGGGATTTTAAGGTTTTGCGCGGCGTAGACTGTTGGGAATGAAGGGTAGCCGCCAAAGCCGACCACGACTCGGGGCTGGAGTTTTTTAAGCAGTGCCGTTGCGCGAAGGATGCCGATGCCGAGCTTTGCCAGTCCTTTGACCTTGCCTATAATTCCTGAACTCAGCGTGCCCGAGGGGACTTCGTAGATTTCCACATCTTTGAACAGATTGGCGTATTTCATGCCGCGACTATCTGTGATGAGGATGACTTTATAGCCGCGGGAAAGCAGATCGACCGCCAAGGCCTGAGCGGGCATGACGTGTCCGCCTGTGCCGCCTGCACTTAAGACCACTGTCTTTTCTGAACTCATATTGCCCCCCCTTGTTTACTTTGCAGCGATAATCCGCCTTTTGAAACCCCTGATTTAAATTGTCCGCGCGTGAGTGCCAGCACCATACCGAAGGAAAACCCCATCGACAGCAAGGATGATCCGCCGTAGCTGATAAATGGCAGGGTCATCCCCTTGGTCGGCAAAAGCTGGAGCGCAGAGCCCATATGCACGAGAGCCTGCAGCCCGAACATCGAGAGCAGGCCGCCAACGGCCAGAACCACGAACATGTTATTACAATCCATCAATCTGTTATACCCGCGCAAAATAATAAATCCATAGATGCCGATTAAAAGCGCAACAAAAAATAATCCCATTTCCTCGCCCGCGACGGAGAAAATGAAATCGGCGTGGGCATCCGGAAGGCCGAGTTTAACCGTGCCCTGCCCCGGCCCTGTGCCGAAAAGACCGCCATTCTGGAAGGCTTCGAGGGATTTATTGACCTGAAAATTATCGCCGCTTTCGGGGTGAAGATATCGATCGACGCGGCTTTGCACGTGGTCGAAATTGAAATAAGCGAGGAAGCCGCCGCCCACGGACGCGCCAAGCAACAAGATCAACAGGCGAAACGGAAAGCCAGCGAGGAAGATTTGCGCCGCCCAACATGCGGTGACGATGAAGGTCATGCCGAGGTCAGGCTGCATGAGGAGGAGCGCGATGGTGAGGAAATAGATGCCAGCCGTGATCGTGTTGCCGGGGAAGTTCCCGCGCTCTTTTTGCAGTGCCATCAGCCAAGCGGCAAGGATGATAAAAGCGGGCTTGATAAATTCGCTGGGCTGGAGGGAGAAGCCGAACAGGTGTATCCATCTCTGCGCGCCTTTAATCTCCATCCCCGTAAAGAGAACGAGAATCATAGCCAGCACGCTGCCGATATAGGCGATTGTGGCGAGTCTGCGGATATATTTCGGCGTGAGGAAGGAAAAGCCGAAGAGCATGACCATTGCGGGCACGAGGATGACTACGTGGCGGATCAGGAAATGGTAGGAGCCAAGGCCGATGCGCTCCGCGACCGGGGGGCTGGCGGTGGCGACAAGGACGAGGCCAAAGGCGACGAGAGTGAGGATACCGACCAGCATAAGGCGGTCAACTGTCCACCACCATTGGCCGATCAGTGATCTATCGGTGCGGGCGAAGAGGCTCATATGCGTGGCTCCCCGTTTTTTTGAACCGCGGATGAACGCGGATGAACGCGGATATCCGCCGCCCTAAGCCTGCCCCTTAAAGGGGAGGGGATTTGTTTACAGGGGGCCCTTCTGCCTTTCAGGGGGAAAGTTCGGATGGAGGACAGTATAGTGTCATTGCTAAACCCCGGCATCGAGAGCCTCCGCCAGAGCTGCGAACTGGTTGCCGCGATCTTCGAAATTTTTAAATTGGTCCCATGAGGCACATGCGGGCGATAGAAGAACTACGCCGCGCCCTGCTTTTTGCGCTTTCTGATGGGCTTCGGCGAAGGCCCTTTTGAGAGTTGCGTTTCGAGAATATGGCACGCCGTTTTGATCCATCCATTTGGAAAACTCTGGCATTGCCTCACCAATCAGGAAGGCATGACGGACGCGGGGCATATATTCTTCCAGCCCTGAAAGACCGCCGTCTTTGGCCTGCCCCCCCGCTATCCAGAAAATATCCTCATATGCGCCAAGCGCTTTGGCGGTGGCTTCGGCGTTGGTGGCTTTACTGTCGTTGATATAGTCCACGCCGCCAATGGCGCGGACGAAATACTGGCGGTGATTAAGACCGGGGAAGGACTTTATGGCGTCGAGAATGTCATCGGGATTTAAGCCCATTGCTTCGCCGACCAGAAGCGCGGCGGTGGCGTTTTGAAGATTATGCTCCCCTTTCATATTTTTGCAGACCCGCACGCGATCATCGACGGCTGGAAATTTTATTTGCACTTGATGATTTGCGCCGAAGATTTTCATTTTGCTGGCGGTATAGCCCGCCATATCGCCATGGCGGTCAAGGTGATCGGGGGTGATGTTGAGCAGCACCGCGATATCCGGTTTATACGTGGGGCAGAGATCAAGTTGATAGGAGGACAATTCGAGGACAATGGCGCCGCCTTTGGCGGGCATATCTATTGCGAGAGCAGCTGTGCCGATATTGCCGCCCATGGCGTTGTCTACTCCGCATGCGGTTAAGACATGATGGACGAGAGCGGTGGTGGTAGACTTGCCGTTCGTGCCCGTGATGCCGATGCTCTTGCGGCCATGATGCGTGCGGTGGAGAATTTCGATATCAGAGAGAATTTCTGTGCCTGCGCTTTGAGCGGCAAGCACAACCGCGTGCGGATTGTGGGTGTATGGCACGCCCGGGGCGAGAACGAGCGCGGCGCAGGAGCGGAGCGTTGTTTCGTTTAAATCCGATATTTGCGCGCCGAGGGTTTGTGCTTCTTTACGGCGGGTTTCGTTATCATCCCATGCGATGACATTTGCGCCGCCGCCCATCAGAGCCCGCACGCTCGCCATGCCCGAAACACCCAAGCCGAAAACCGCGACGGGTTTTTCGTGAAGGGTTTCAACATAGCGCGCAGTATTAATCATTTTTGTGCCTTCCTCGCGCAAGCGGAGGATCCAGTTCGTAGTTTTTAAAGATCCCTGCTTTCGCAGGGAAGACAGAGGATAAAAACTCTATCTCAATTTCAATGTGGCCAATCCGAGGAGTGCAAGAATCACGGCGATAATCCAGAAGCGGATGACAATCGTGGGTTCGCTCCAGCCTTTTTTCTCAAAATGATGGTGCAGCGGCGCCATAGCAAATACGCGCTTTCCGGTGAGTTTGAAGGAGGCCACTTGCACAATCACCGATACGGTTTCAAGGACAAAAAGTCCGCCGATAATTGCCAGCACCAGTTCATGTTTTACCATGACCGCCATCGCGCCGAGCACGCCGCCCATGGCGAGAGAGCCAGTATCGCCCATGAAGATCATGGCGGGCGGGGCGTTATACCACAGGAAGCCCATCGCGCCGCCGATCAGCGCGCCGCAGAGAATTGCAAGCTCGCCCGTACCCACAACATAGGGGATACGCAAATATTCAGCGAAGAGTTCGTTTCCAACGAGATAGGATATAAAGCCGAAACAGGCAGCGGCGATGGCGACAGGGACGATCGCGAGGCCGTCCAGACCATCGGTCAGGTTTACGGCGTTGGATGCGCCGATCATGACAAAGAGTGCCCAAGGCACAAAAAGCACACCCACGAACAGGAAGGTGTCTTTCAGCACCGGAATGGCGATGTGTTGATTGAGGTGACCGGGGAGCGCGTCCATGATGCCGACCGCGACAATCCCGCCGATTACGAATTGTGCGGCGAGTTTGAGTTTTCCGGGAAGCCCCTTGGTGTTGCGTTTGGTGAGTTTGAGATAATCATCGGCGAAACCAATCGCGCCGTAGCCGACCATCACCAGAAGCGCATACCAGATGAAAGGATTGCTGAGATCCGCCCAGAGGAGTGTGGATATTGTGACCGAAATCAGGATCATCAGCCCGCCCATTGTCGGCGTGCCGGCCTTGGCGAAATGGGTTTCGGGGCCGTCATCGCGGATGGGCTGGCCTTCGCGCTGTTTGGCTTTGAGCCAGCGGATCATCGGCGGGAACATCACGAAGCAAATCACCAGTGAGGTCATAATCGCAAGGCCGGTTCTGGTGGTTAAATACCTAAACAGGTTGAAGAAAATATGGTCTTCGGCGAATTGCGTCAGGAGGTGATAAAGCATTGATTATCCTTAAACGGTTTTAAATTTATGCGGCAGCCTGGCGAATCGCGCGGATTACCCCTGCAAAGCGAATCTTATAGTCTTCGCCGACATGTTTGAAAACGACAAAATCACCGGGCATGACAACATCGGGGACGATGGCGGCAAGCTTGGCATTGCCTGTCAGGGCTTTGAGCGTATCTGTTACATCCGTGATTACGCCGAAGGAGCGGCCTGTATAGACGCAGTTGAGGCCGTGGATGCGGCAGGGTAAATCCATGCGGCGTTTACGATTTTCCGGTTTTTGCAAATCGATTTCCCATTCGCCGGGCAGCGCGTTTTTCAAGATCATCTGCGGCGCGCCTGTGCCCGTGTCCACCATAGCGGCGACTTGTAGAACGGAGTACGGCGTTCGAGGCTGGGGCTTTACACTGACCGTGATGTGTCCGACTTTACGGCTGTGCCAGTGCATATGGGGTTTGGTTCTCATTGCTTTATCCTTTTTCTATATTAGATTGAATTGCGTATTTAGCTTCTTCGACGTCATCAAACGGTTCGACGTGATCGGCGAAAATTTGTCCGGTTTCGTGGCCTTTGCCGGCGATGACGAGAAGGTCACCTGCGGCGAGGTTTGCGATGGCGGTTTTGATGGCTTTGCGGCGGCCTTCGATTTCTAAGGCCGCAGGCGCGGCTTTGAGGATTTCGGCGCGGATGGCGGAGGGGTCTTCGCTGCGCGGGTTGTCATCGGTGATGATGACGGTATCGGCCAGCTTGGTGGCGACCTCGCCCATTTGTGGCCGCTTGCCTTTGTCACGATCGCCGCCGCAACCGAACAGGCAGACAAGCTTGCCTTGTGTATGCGGGCGCAGAGCGTTCAGAACATTTTCAAGGGCGTCGGGGGTGTGGGCGTAATCGACGTATATGCTGGCGCGGGGGTGACCTGAAACGCGTTCTAAGCGGCCATGCGCGCCTTTGATGTTTTCGAGAGCTTCGATATAAACCGCCTTGTTTTCCGTATCCTGCGCCAGCGCGAGGCCGAGAGCGCACAGAGCGTTCATGGCTTGGAACTGCCCGACCAGCGGCAGGAGGATTGTTTTCTTATGACCGAAAACCGCGAAGGTCATTTCTTGTCCGTGGGCGGTGGGTTTAAGTTCGAGAATTTTTAAATCTTTGCCAGCAAAACCGTATGAGATTGTTATCAAGCCCCGCTCTTCACAGATATCATTGAGATGCTCGAACACAGGATCGTCGGCGTTCAAAACCGCGACTCCGTCTTCAGGAAGCAACTCCGCGAAAAGACGCGCCTTGGCGCGGAAATAGGTGTCCATATCGCCGTGATAATCGAGATGATCGCGGGTGAGGTTGGTAAAGCCTGCGGCTTTGACCTTCACTCCATCGAGGCGATATTGGTCGAGGCCATGGGAGGAGGCCTCAAGCGCGAGATGGGTGATACCGCCTTCCGCTTGATTTGCAAGATTTTCATGGAGCGCGACAGCGTCGGGGGTGGTGAGGTTGCCTTTGAGCGTGCCGAGGCTGGTGGATTTATACCCTGCGGCGGCCCAGAGTTGTTCGGTGAAGCTTACGACTGAAGTTTTGCCGTTTGTGCCTGTGACGGCAGCGATGGTTTCGGGCTGTGCGCCATAGAATTCCGCCGCAAGCTGCGCCAGACGTTTGCGCGGATTACCGTCAAAGGTGAATTCTACGCCTTCGATTTCTTCGGTGCCTTCGAGGGTTAGAATATTTGTCGCGCCTTTATCGATTGCTTGGGCGATGTAATCACGGCCATCTACTGCGGAGCCTGGTAAGGCCACGAATAAGAACCCTTCTTCGACTTTGCGGCTATCGGCGGTTAGGCCTTTGATTTTGGAGAGATCGAGCATTATCGATTCTCCTTGTGGCTGACATATTGTTTTAGATCGGCACCAAAATTGTTTTCGGGGGCTTCTTTTGGGGCGGGGGTTATGCCGAGCACCGAACCCATAGAGGCAATGACGCGCGCCACGGCGGGCGCGGCGACCCAGCCGCCTGTGGCGTAACCGTAAGTGGCTTTGGTGCCGATGGGCTCGTCGACCATGATGAAGACCAGATAGCGCGGTTCATCCATCGGGAAGACACCAACGAAGGAGGAGATTTTTTTATCATTATCATAGCGTCCATTGACGATTTTTTCGGCGGTGCCGGTTTTGCCGCCGACGCGGTAGCCGGGGACATCGGCGTTTTTGCCTGTGCCGTCGGTGACGACAAGGCGGAGAAGTTCGCGCATGCGGTGCACGGTTTTATCCGACACGACTTTGATATCTTTATGGAATGAATCTTCTTCGCCTTTTACCAATCGGGGCTTCACGAAATAACCGCCATTGACGATGGACGACACCGCCGAGGCCAGTTGCAACGATGTGGTGGTTAAGCCGTGGCCATAGGAGGCGGTGAAGGTGTTGACTTCTCGCCATGGGTTTGGCACTTGGGGGCTGCCGACTTCGCGGACTTCGAAGTCTAGCCGGTTCAACAAGCCCAAATCGGCATAGAAATTTTTCAGGCGTTCGCCACCCACGGCCTTGGCCATCAGGGCAGAGCCGATATTTGAAGAATGCATGAAAACTTCAGGCGCCGTCATGACGCGCTTTTCGGCGTGGTAGTCATGGATGGTATAGCGACCAGCCTTCAGAGGCTCGCGCGCATCAAAGCTGACATTGATCGGCACATCATTGGTTTCAAAGAATGCAGCGGTGGAGAAAATTTTGAACACAGAGCCGAGTTCGTAATCGCCTTGGGTCAGGCGGTTGAACATCGCGCTTTTGTCCTTTTCGGTTTGGGTGCCGGGCGGGGAATGCGGGTCGAAATCGGGCAAAGATACGCCCGCCAGAATATCGCCGTTGGTGACATCCATAATCACGCCTGCCGCGCCTTTTGCGCTGAATTGCTTTACGGACGCCCCGACTTCACGGCGGAGAATATGCTGGAGGCGGTTATCGAGGGTGAGCGTGACTTGGCTTTCGTCATGCATAAATTTATTGAGACCACGCTCCACGCCCGCCAAGCCCCGCCCATCAATATTGGAATATCCGACGAGATGCGCCGCGAGTGGCCCTTGGGGGTAGAAGCGTTGATAGGCGTATTCGAATTCCAAGCCCGGCTCGCCGAGCTTCAGGACTTCGTATTGTTGCTGGGGGGAGATTTTGCGCTGGATCCACTCGAAGCGTTTTTCGCTTTGGAGTTTTTGCAAGACCTCGCCGTAGGACAAATTCGGGAAGATATCAGACAGCCCTTTGGCGGTGGCTTTTACGTCAGAGATTAAATGCGGGTCAGCGAAGAGAGACGCTGTCCTGAGCGTTGTCGCCAGAAGCACGCCGTTACGATCGAGGATGTCGGCGCGTTTAAGCTCTTCGGGCATTGCGGCTTCGACTTGCGGGGTTTGCCCGAGATCGGCGGGAGCCTCCATTGCCTGCAGAACGCCGAGATCAAAAGCGCGAATCAGCAGCATGGCATAGGCGAGAATGAACAGACCGCCCATCAAGACAAGGCGACCGCGCGCAAGATCGAGTGCGGAGCTTTTTTCTCCGTAGAGATGGAGGGCTTTTCGGCGCATTTGGCGGGTGAAGATCATGGCGCGCCCTCTTTTAAGCTTTCAAGAACAGAAGAAAAATCGCGCTTTACCTCTTGGGTGACCGGTTTTTTGACCGGCTCTTCTTTGGCCTTCATGGGAATCGTTTTGGCTTTTTTGGGAACGGCCGATACAGGCTGGAGTTCGATTTCACGGGGGATGACTGCGGCGGGGGCTTCCTCGATTTCAGGTGGATATTCGGGGTAATCCGCCATCAAATGCTGGGGCATTTCTTTGGTTGGCGGAGGCGCAAGATCGAGGAATTCCTGCGCGAGTTTTTCCAAACGCTCGGGGCGGTTGAGATGCGCCCATTCGGCCCTGAGCATGCGGATGCGCTCTTGCTCCATTTGGATAGATTTTTCAAGTTCGGTGACACGGCTTTCGGCGTGCTGGACGTTTTGCGAGGTGTGCAATAGCACGATGCCGCTGAGCGCGGCGAGGGAGAAAAAGATAAAACTGCGGGTATTGAGAAGCTTCACGAGGCACCCCCCACATAGATTGCCGCCCGCAGGCGCGCCGAGCGGGAGCGGGCATTTTCGGCGATTTCTTTGTCCGAAGGCTTCACGGCTTTGCGGCTCAGGCGTTTAAACTTCGAGGAGGTTTTTTCGGTTTGCGGCAGATAGCGTGAAACATTTTCGCCGCCTGACTCTTCCTTAAAGAAGCGTTTGACCATTCCGTCTTCGAGGGAATGAAACGACACCACGACCATGCGGCCATTATTTTTCAAGATGCTTTCGGCGGCGTTTAAGGCGCGCTCAAGCTCGCCGAGTTCATCGTTGACCGCAATCCGCAGAGCCTGAAACGTGCGGGTGGCGGAATCGATTTCTCCGCGCTTGGGATGCGGCATACAGGAATGAACGATATCCGCAAGCTGACCCGTGGTTTCGATTGGGGCCTTGGTGCGCGCCTCGATAATGCGGCGGGCGATCTTGCGGGATTTACGCTCCTCGCCATATTGGTAGATGATATTGGCGAGGGTCTCCTCTTCAGTGCTTGCGATTAACTCCGCCGCGCTTTGGCCGTTTTCGGGGTCCATGCGCATATCGAGCGGCGCATCTGCGCGGAAGGAAAAGCCGCGCTCGGCTTGGTCAAGCTGGAATGAGGACACGCCGAGATCGAGGACGAAGCCATCGACGCGATCGAAGCCCGCCTCTTTGAGCAACCCCTCAACATCGCCAAAACAGCCGCGGATAAAAACAAGCCGCGGCTCGTTCATATCCTCTGCGCGCCTTTGCGCATCGGGATCACGATCAATCGCCACCACCGTGCAATCGGCGGCCTCTAAAATAGCCTTTGCATACCCGCCTGCGCCAAACGTGCCATCGACATAAATGCCTCCATCCACAGGGGACAGAGCATCCAGCACTTCAGGCAGCATAACAGGATAATGGCTCAAGGGCTTGAGTCCTTTTATTGATTCGTTTCAGTGGGTTACGCAGCAATGAGAATCGCTTTACGGATTCGAAATAAGGCTTATGAACAAGCCTTGACTCTATTAGAAGTAACAGAGAAGTAAGAGATTCGTCAATTTATCCGCCGAGTCGCACACGGAGTTGTGCACATATAAAAATTTGTGGAGGAATCGTTTACGTATTTTTTGCTCGCCGGAAAGCCGTCATTGCGAGATGAAGGCGAAGCAATGCATTGATCAACTTACAAGATTGCCGCGTCGGCCTATCAGCCTCCTCGCAATAACAAGCACGCATAAAACTTGCAGTTTTGGTCAAAAAAGATCATAGTGCGCACTTCAGAAGATCGGGCAACCGCTGGTGTCAAAACGAGAGGAAAGTCCGGGCTTCATGGAAAAACGGTGCCGGGTAACCCCCGGGGGGCGAAAGCCTACGGACAGTGCAACAGAAAGCAAACCGCCCATTTATGGGTAAGGGTGAAAGGGTGCGGTAAGAGCGCACCGCATGGCCGGTAACGGGCATGGCACGGTAAACCCCACCGGAAGCAAGACCAAATAGGGATCACATATGGCTTTTTCCAAGCTGTGATCCGGGTAGGTCGCATGAGCGTTTGAGTAATCACACGCCTAGATGAATGGTTGCCGCGTCTTTTAAGGCGTACAAAACCCGGCTTATAGATTTTCTGATTATGATTGGCCGCCGCGGGGAAACTCCGGCGGCTTTTCTAATTTTTATTATTTTAACGTGGAGACGCGGAGGTTTATATGTCGTCATTGCGAGGAGCCTTAGTGACGACGCAATCCATTTCTAGAGCTTGACACGACTGGATGGATGGATTGCCTCGCTTCGCTCGCAATGACCATTAGGGTAATTCACGCAACGGGCGCAAAGAAGGGCGGAGGTTTAGCGCTTTTTCGTCATCACACGCTTTATGCGTGTGATCTATCAAGCCGTGTAATGACGTGCGGGTATTTATTGAATTGCTTCGGCGCTGCGCTTCTCGCAATGACGCGTTAAGGTGTTTCATGCATTTGGCGGATAAGGGAGAGAAGTTTGGCACCTGTGGCGATATCGGCTTCGTTGGGGCGGTCATCCCAGTTGTTGAATTTTTCAGGTGCGAAGTGGCGGTGGAAGGCGATTATTGATTCTTCCAAAGGCTCGGATGGATCATAGCCATAGCCTGCCAGCAGCTCATGTATGCCGTCATTCAGGAGCAAATCTTCAGCGGCCTGATAGTCCATTTCTTGCGGCGTGGGCCAGAGGCCTATGCCTTCGCGTGCGAGCGCCACCCATGGAAAGAGATGACCGGGGTCGATTTTGCGCTTGATCGCGATATCGGAATGCCCCAGCACATTTGAGGGGGGAATGTTATATTTCCCACATAACATTTTACATAATGCAAGCCCTGTGGAGATTTGCTTTTTGGGGAATTCAG
This sequence comes from uncultured Micavibrio sp., assembly GCA_964350435.1. Lineage (GTDB taxonomy): Bacteria > Pseudomonadota > Alphaproteobacteria > Micavibrionales > Micavibrionaceae > TMED27. The sequence goes on along the minus strand of CAYGJS010000015.1, from coordinate 36,668 downwards.
TGTAGCCGAACTCGTGACCGGGGTTGATAAACTCGATGCCGATGCTGGCCGAATTGATATCGGTTTCGCCCTTCCAATAGGATTTTCCAGCGTGCCATGCGCGCTTATCATCTTCAACCAGTTGATGCGTTTTGCCGTTTTCCTCAATCACATAATGGGCGCTGACTTCTGCGTTTTCATCGCACAGCCTTTGCAGCGCAGCCTTTGCGCTTTTCATGCCTGTATAATGCAGCACCAGCATATTGGGCGCATCATAGCCGACGCGCTCATTGAAATTTGGGGATTTCCACTTATGTCTTTCGAAGACCATGTAACTCATTTCCGTTTATACACGAATTGGATGTATATGCATTTCCTGCGAAAGCAGAAATTTTTAATGATTTTAAGATCCCCGCTTTCGCGGGGAAAGCAAGGGTTAAATGAATAATTTTATCGGACTATTGATTGTAGCACTTGTCGCCTTTGGGGCAGTTTTGTTCACAGGTGATAGTTACGCCATGAAAAAAGGAGAAAGTCTTATGAGCGAGAAACCTGAAGGATATCCGGTCGCGACGTTTGCGGGCGGATGTTTTTGGTGTACAGAAAGCGAATATCGCGCTTTGGACGGCGTTCTCTATACCCGCGTTGGGTATATGGGCGGGCAGACGGATAACCCGACTTATCGCGATATAACGACGGGCAAGACAGGCCATGCCGAGGTGGTTGAGGTTACGTTTGATCCGGCCAAGATTTCATTTGCGGTATTGACGGAGTTTTTCCTCACCAAAGCGCATGACCCGACGCAGTTGAACCGTCAGGGCGTGGATGTCGGCACACAATATCGCTCAGCGATTTTTCCAGCGAATGAAGCGCAGGAAGAGGCTGCGAAGGCCGTGATTAAGAAGGTCGACGAATCGGGGCACTATGATGACCCCATCGTGACGACGATCGAGCCGCTCTCGACCTTTTGGGAAGGTGAGGACTACCACCAGCAATATTACGAGAAATACCAAGAAGAAAACGGTGTGCCTCATATTCGGGTGATGTTGAAAAAGAAGAACAAAAACTAACCCCAGATTTGTTTGTTATTTTGACTTGCAACTTTGTCCATAATTGTCTTTATGTGCTTTTCATTAGACAATGTTAATTAAACAACGGACATCTTTATTATGGGTTCACCTGATAAAGTGAGCAAGGGAAACAAGCCCACGCTTATTTATACAGTTGATGTTGGAGGAAACTCAATTAGCGGCGAGGTGAGAACCCTTGAAGAACCCATTTTAAGACCCAGGGCTTTTTCCAGTCTTTACCCAGATAGTGGCTTTGTCCTTCCCAAAAAATTCAAAAAATATTGCGGGTTGGCCGCGGGCATTAGTGGCAGCGGCAAAATGAGCAAATCCTCAAGGGGTTTTGCGCTTGACACTCTTCGCACCATAGCAGAGCAAATAGAGACGCTTCGAAAAGAAGGCTATGACGTTCATGTGATCGCTGTAGGGACTGCGCCGTTCAGAGATGCTTCTAATGGCGATAGTTTTCGAAAAAAGATTAAAAAAGAAACCGGTATAGATCTTCGGGTTTTGAGCGAAGATGAAGAAGCGCGATATGCGGGTGCAGGTGTTATCGCGCACATGCCTTCCGTTTCGGCGATTGTTTTTGACACCGGGGGCGGGTCGACGGAATTTGCCTTGATTGAAGACGGTGAAATTTTAAAAACAGCCAGTCTTCCCTTGGGTACAAGAAGGATACAAGCGGCTGAAGACCCTTTGGAGTTTATTCGTGAGCATTTGGACAGGCTTCCTCAAGATTTTATTCGCCCCGATTTGCCGCTTATAGCGTCGGGTGGAATTTTTCGAGCGTTAAAGGGTTCTTTTTCATCGGCGCATGATTGCAACTTAAGTGCGTGCAGTGAGATATCGACCGTGCCGCTCCACAATATTTTCCAATACTCTGAAGGGCTTCGATACATAGATATGCTGGCCTTTCAGCTTGGGCTTTCAGAAGACGAACTCTCAAGGCTTACGGGCATTGATAAAGAGCGGTTGCAGCTTATTACGCCTGCTACGCTTTTATTGGGCGAGATCAAAGATAAATTTGGAAGTGAAAGTGCGATTTTGACCAATGCCACGATGCGGGACGGGCTGCGTGTGGAATTAGCGGAAAGCCTGGATACCCCCTTTGAAATCACCCCCGAGATTGCGGCGGCTGCGACGGGACGATCGCCTGAGGATTTTGCTACACTGGAAGCCGCTTAAGCGGCTTTTTTGTGTTTGACCGCGGCGGCGCAGCGGTTGCAGATGTCGCCGTTTTCGGTGACTTCGGGCAGGACTTTCCAGCAGCGTTCGCATTTTTCGCCCAATGCTTTTTCGATTTTCACGGCTGTTTTGTCGCCGCCACTCACCTGCACTTGTGAGGTGATGAAGAGATCATCCAGCGCGATGCCTTCGATAGCTTTAGCCATGTTTTCATCGAGGGTGATGACGGGCAGTGCTTCGAGCGAGGAGCGGATGGTTTTATCGGCGCGCATTGGTTCGATGGCTTCCAATACTGATTTACGCAGGTCGCGCAGGGCAAACCATTTTCCGGCCAAAGCGGGGTTATGCCAGTTCTCGGGCACGTCGGGGAATTCGCGCAAATGGATGCTTTCTTCTTCGCCGAAGACGCCTTCGGGGCGGTGTTGCCATGCTTCTTCAGCCGTGAAGACAAGCACAGGGGCGAGCCAGCTGGTCAGGCAGTCAAAGAGGACGGCCATGACGGAGCGGGTGGCGCGGCGCTCAAAGCTATCGGGCGCATCGCAATAGAGGCGGTCTTTGCGGATATCAAAGTAAAGCGAGCTGAGTTCCTGATTACAGAAATCATGCAGCGCCTTGGTCATGCGCATGAAGTCGAAATCCTCGATATTGCTCGTGATTTTTTTATCCATTTCATAGAGCTGGTGGAGGACGAGTTGTTCGAGTTCGGGGAGCGATTTTATAACATCGTCATTGCGAGCACCAGCGAAGCAATCTGTGGATTGCCGCGTCGGGCTTGCGCCCTCCTCGCAATGACGGGCAAAGACGGATTCTTCTGCCGTGAAGCCTTCGAGTGCGCCGAGCAGGAAGCGCAGCGTATTGCGGATGCGGCGGTAGAGATCGCCGGTTTGTTTGATGGTGTCTTGGCCGATTTTGATGTCTTCGGAATAATCGCAGGTGAGCGCCCAAAGGCGGATTATGTCGGCGCCGAACTCATCCATAAGCTTGAGCGGATCGACGACGTTGCCTAAGGATTTGGACATTTTATAGCCGTCTTGATCGAGGACGAAGCCGTGGGTGAGAACGGCTTTGTAGGGGGCAACCCCTCGCGTTCCGACGGATTCGAGGAGAGAGGAGTGGAACCAGCCGCGATGCTGGTCGGAGCCTTCGAGATAGAGGTCGGCGCGCTGGCCTAAATCCTCGCGGTCTTCGACGACGAAGGCGTGGGTGGAGCCGCTTTCGAACCAGACATCGACGATGTCGAAGACTTGCTCATAGTCATCGCTGCTGTAATCGTTACCGAGGAAGTCCTGGGCGTTTCGTGACCACCAAGCATCGGAGCCTTCGGTTTCGAAGATATCGCCGATGCGGCCCAGCACGGCTTCATCATTCAGGATTTCGCCGGTGTCTTTATGGACGAACAGCGCGATGGGCACGCCCCAGCTGCGCTGGCGGGAGATGCACCAGTCGGGGCGGTTTTCGATCATGGAGCGGATGCGGGCTTCGCCTTTTGCGGGAACCCAGCGCGTGTCTTTGATGGCCTGGAGTGCGTTTTGGCGTAAGGTTTGACTCCGGGGACAGTTACTTTTTTCTAAAAAGTAACTGTCCCCGGGCTTGGCTTCACTATCCATCGCGATGAACCATTGCGGGGTGGTGCGGAAGATGAGCGGGGCTTTGGAGCGCCATGAGTGCGGGTATTCGTGGCGAAGGCTGCCTTTGGCGAGGAGCTTTCCGGCTTCTTGCATGGCTTTTAGGATTGCGAAATTACCGTCGCCGAGTTTGCCTTCTTGGGTGTAGACCTCAAGGCCAGCGAAAAGCGGCACGTGTTCGCGGAACTTGCCGTCGTCGGTGACGTTGTCGGTGATTTCGATTAGTTTGTCTTTATGCAATTTGATGCTTTCAATCATTTCATCAGCATCGTTAGCATTCTCATTTATCTCCCAAGCTCTCTGTTTCAAGTTATGATCCATAATGAGGTAGAAATCATCCTCACCGTGGCCGGGGGCGATGTGGACGAAGCCTGTTCCTGCGTCATCGGTGACGAAATCGCCGAGCAGAAGCGGTACGGGGAAATCGTAAATATACTCGCTGTCATTCTGAAGCGCTTGCGCTGAAGAATCTGGCTCATTGCTTTTTAGATCCTTCAATGCAAGCATTTCAGGATGACGTTGTTTTGCGAGCATTTCAGGATGACGTTGTTTTAAAGGGTGGGCGCAGACTGTGCCTGTGACTTCGCTGCCCATAAAAGTGCCGAGCAGCTCCCAGCTTTCGATTTTGGCGGCTTCTTTCAGAGATTCAGCAAGGCTTGTGGCTATGCAAATTTTCACACCCCCACCCTCGGCTTCTTGCGAAGCCTCTTCCCTCCCCCTCGCAAGGGGAGGGTTAGGGAGAGGGTCATTGATCTTATACACGCCGTATTCGATATTTTCTCCGAATGCAATCGCGCGGTTGGAGGGCATGGTCCAAGGGGTGGTTGTCCAGATGACGATATCGGCGCCTTTAAGCAATTCCACGTTTGTTTGCTCAACCGGAAAGCGGATCCAGATGGTGACGGATTTATGTTCTTTATATTCAACTTCGGCTTCGGCGAGGGCGGTTTTTTCAACGACCGACCACATGACGGGTTTTGCGCCGCGATAGAGGCCGCCATTGGTTGCGAATTTATGAATTTCGCGGACGATTTTGCTTTCCGCGCGGTTGGTCATGGTGAGATATGGGTCTTTCCAATCGCCCGTTACGCCGAGGCGCTGGAACTGATCGGATTGGATATCCACCCATTTTTGTGCAAAGGCGCGGCATTCTTCACGGAATTGGAGGGCTTCGACCTCGTCTTTATCTTTGCCCGCGTTGCGGTATTTTTCCTCGATCTTCCATTCGATGGGCAGGCCGTGGCAGTCCCAGCCCGGCACGTAAGGCGTGTTATAGCCCAGCATGGCGTGGGTTTTGACGCTCACGTCTTTGAGGATTTTATTCAGGGCGTGCCCCATATGAATATCGCCATTGGCATATGGCGGTCCGTCATGCAGGATCCATTTTTCTTTATCCGCGTCCGCCTCGCGCATCTTGGCATAGAGATCCATCTCCTGCCATTTTGCGAGGATTTCGGGTTCCTTTTGCGGGAGGTTGCCGCGCATGGGGAAATCCGTTTTGGGCAGGAAAACGGTGTCTTTGTAGCTGTCTTTGTTCTGTTCTGTATCGCTCATAACGCGGGAGATTGCCTTAAAACGGCACCAACATCAAGACAAATGGGATATAGAACAGTGCGAAAAGCGTGCTGAGCATGATCGTCGTGGCGGCTTTTTCTGGGATAAGATTGAGTTGCGATGCGAAGGCGGCGATGTTGGCGGCGGGCGGGACGATGGCCATGACGAGCATGAGGTTGTAGATGTCTTGGTTGAACATGTGTAAAAAGGCTTTGTCCAGCATGACCCAGCCGAACACAAGCCCAGGCCAAATGATGAATTTTCCGAGGAATGTCAGGCTTAAAAAACGTGGGCCGATTTCCAGTTTTGAGACTTTGGCCAATGCTGCGCCGATAATCATCATACCGATCAAAACATATGCACCTTTGAAATAGCCCCAATACAGATCAAATTGGACAGGCATTTCAATCCCTAAACCTCTGATGACAAAAGCCAAGGCGATAGCATAGAGCGTTGGAAATTTGGCCAATTTAATCAGGCTTGTGCGAACATCGAAACGTCCGCGCGCGGCGATGTAATAGCCGATGGTGGCCTCATAGACCGAGCCGCCCATCATCGCAAAAATATAGATCGCGATTTGTTCAGGCGTAAAAAGCAGCAATGCCAATGGCAATCCGAAATAGCCCGTATTGCCCATCGAGGCCGCCATGGCCAGAATATTGGCCTCCGCGCCGTCATAGATTTTTCGCGCGAGCCAGAGGAAGAACAAACCTATAGAAGCCTGCACCGCATAAATCACGATGGGCAGCAGAAAGTAGCTGGGCTCAAAATCTAGTTTCAAAACAAAACCGAAGACGACAATCGGTAACATGATGAAAATAGCCAGATTGGCAAGGGTGTTGCGGTCAACTTCAAAGAAACGACCTGCAAACCAGCCAAGGCCGATCAAAACGTAAAGCGGGATGAGGTTTGTAAGCAGGGTGAAGAAGATGTCCATTTGGATATATTGTCATTGCGAACTCAGGGACGCAATCCAAAGATTGCCACGTCAGGCTAAAGCCTTCCTCGCAATGACACTCAGATTAAAATTTCCCGTGCGGCTTCACAATCCTTATCCATTTGGGAGACCAGCTCTTCGAGGCTATTGAATTTGGCTTCGCCGCGCAGGCGTTTAACGGGTTGGATGCGCAGGGTTTTGCCGTAGATCTCGGAATCAAAGTCAAAGATAAAGGTTTCGACTTGCGCGATTGCAACTTCGAACATCGGGCGGATGCCGATATTGGTTGCGGCGGGCAGCCAGTCATCGCGGCCTTCGATTTGCACGCGCACCGCATAAACGCCATAAGCGGGGTGAATTGTGTCTTCGAGTTTAACGTTGGCGGTGGGGTAGCCGAGCCCCCTGCCCCGTTGGTCGCCCTTGACGACCTCGCCCCTGATTTCCCAATTCCAGCCGAGGATTTGATTGGCGGCCTCAATATCGCCATCGCGCAGGGCTTTGCGGATGCGGCTTGAGGAGTAAACCTCACCGCTTTGATCTTTGACTTGGCCAAAAGGCGTTACGGGGATGCCGGCCTTTTCAATGGAGCCCGCATCGCCTTTGCGGAGCTGGCCGAAGCGGAAATCATCGCCGACGACAACGTGGCATGCGTCCAGCGCGTCGATCAAAATTCTTTGAATAAATTCTTCCGCGCTTTGGGAGGCGAAATCCCAATCGAAGTTCAAAGATATCAGTGCGTCGATATTTTCTTCCTCCATTCGCCAGATTTTAAGCGCGCGCGGGGTCAGGCGGCTGGGCGCGTCATCGGGGCGAAAGAGTCTTTTCGGGTGCGGCTCGAATGTCAGCACACCGAGGGGGGCGGCCTTGTCTTGCGCGATGGCCTTTGCCTTATTCAATAATGCCTGGTGGCCGCGATGCACGCCGTCGAAATTGCCGATAGCGATGACAGCACCTTTATCCTCGGCAGATATGGAATTGAGGGACTTATGGATTTTCATCATTAACCAATACCTTTTTTTTAACGAAAGGCAATCTTCTGACTCGCTTTTTTTTATAAAGATTGTAACCTTCGGATTGCTGCGTACGAACACACCATCAACGGGCATCGTGCCCAATGAATTAGGACTAAACCATTTAAGGAGAAATATAAAATGGCTTCGAATAAAACACTCAATACATTACTCGCTTCTGCTGTTGCTCTTACAGTTGCCGGCGGTATTAACGCTGCGAATGCTATGGACATGGCTGGCAAAGAAAAATGCTACGGCGTTGTTAAGGCCGGTGCCAATGACTGCGCGAATGCTGCGAAGACGCATTCATGCGCCGGACATGCCGCAACTGATGCAGATGGCGGTGAGTGGCTTGCGCTTCCGACCGGCGTTTGCGAGAAACTTGCTGGCGGTTCTTTGGAACCCAAAACAGCCATGCTGGACAAAGCAGCAGATGCGGTAGAAGGCACAATGGACAAAGTTGAAGGCATGATGGGTCACTAATCCTATCCTGACTTTATGACTGTGTATTCCACACTTGATGAAACCCTTTTCCCGCCGGCTCCCTCTCTTGCAGAGATTTCCTCTGTATCGCCGGTGGGAATTGGACTTCGCTCCGCGCATTATCAGGAGGTTCTTGATACCGACCTTAAGATTGGATGGATCGAGGTTCACCCCGAGAATTATTTTGGCGGCGGCGCGCATCGCCATTTTCTGTCTGAGGCGCGCAAGAAATACCCCCTATCGCTTCATGCTGTCGGTTTGTCGCTGGGCTCTGATCGTCCGGTATCGGAGGATCACTTATATAAATTTAAAGAGCTGATTGATTTTTATCAGCCGTTTAGCGTGTCTGACCATGCTTCATGGAGCGCGAGTGGCAATGCGCATTTGAATGACCTTTTGCCCTTGCCCTATACGCAGGAAAGCCTTGATAAACTGGCGCGGAATATCGCGCGTACGCAGGAGGTTTTCGGGCGTAAAATCCTGGTGGAGAACCCTTCGACCTATCTCGCGTTTAAGGGGAATGAAATGCATGAAGATGTGTTTATGAACCGTTTGGCGGAGATGACGGGGTGCGGGATTTTGCTGGATCTTAACAATATCTATGTGCAGGCACATAATCACGGCTATGACGCCTGGAGTTATATTGACACAATCGACCCGCGCCATGTGGGCGAGATGCATTTGGCGGGGCATATCGAGCAAGAGGCGGGCGGTGGCCAGATTTTGGTGGATACGCATTCGCGGCCCGTAAAGGGCGATGTCTGGGATTTATATCGGCATGCCGTATCGCAAATAGGCGCTGTTCCGACTCTGATCGAATGGGACGCGGATATTCCTGCGCTTTCCGTGTTGGTGGCAGAAGCGGATAAAGCGCGGGAGATTTTAAGGGAACTGGGACGAGCACATGCGGCTGCGTGAATTTCAAGACCGCTTTGTGGATTTGATGCTGGATCATCCTGATGCGCTGGACAGCCCGCCTGCAGACTTGGCTGCGTTTTGCGAAGAAGGCGAGATCGCTCTGCCTGCGCGTTTAAAGGTCTATAGGAATAATATCGTGGGCAGTTTAACCGATTTGATGGTCGCGAATTTCCCGATTTTGGATAGGCTGGTGGGGCGGGCATTTCTGGAGCTGATGGCGCGGAGTTTTATTTTGAAAAACCCGCCGCAAGAAGGATGCATTAGCCTTTATGGTCAAGGGTTTAGCGAATTTATCGAAGAGTTCGAGATGGCGAAAGCCTTGCCGTATTTGCCTGATATTGCGCGGTATGAGATTGCGGTTAATCTGGCCTATCATGCGCGGGATGATGCGCCGCTATCCGCCGAAGCTTTGGCGGGGGTTGTGCCAGATGATCTCGGGGATTTGAAGCTGAATTTACGCGAGAGTGTGAAGCTGATGCGCTCGCGCTTTCCGATTATAAAGATACAGGAATTTTGCGCCGAGGATGACCCGCAAGGCACGCTGAATGTCGCGGAAGGCGGCGGCGCGATTATGGTTTATCGCCCGCAACTGGATTCGAAAACCCTCAGCCTTGCCGAGGATGAATATACAATGCTGCTTGCGCTGTGCGAAGGGCAGAGCCTAGGAAGCAGCGTTGAGTCAACGATGGAGGCCTTCCCCGCATTTGATTTTCAAGGGTTTTTACAAAAACACATTGCACTTGAAACTTTTGCTGCGCTCTGATCGAATAAAGTCACAGAACACCTATTTAAAACTCGTGGGAGAGCCAGATGAAAGCTATGTTTCAAAAAATTGACGACCTGATTGAGCCTTTGCGAAAGCTTTCGAATTGCGCGCTTTGCCCGTTATTTGATTTGGGCGTGCGAATTTATTTAGGACATGAATTTTGGAAGTCGGGGGTTTTGCGTTTCAAAGACTGGCAGAACGGCACTTTTGATAATCAGGTTTTTTTGTTTGAGTTGGAACACCCTGTTCCCGGGCTTGACCCCACGACGGCGGCATATTTGACGACGGGCGCGGAGCTGGTTTTGCCGGTGATGCTGGTGCTCGGGCTTTTCGGGCGGTTTGCCGCGGCGGGGCTTTTGGCGATGACGGCCGTGATCGAATTCACGTACGGGCATTTTGATGTGCATATTCTCTGGGCGTTTTTGGCAGGGATGATTTTCCTGAAAGGGCCTGGGAAAATCTCTCTGGATACATTGATTTTGAAATGGATTCGATAAGCCAAACGCGATAAACCAGTGCATGCGAAAAATTATTTTTCTTGCCATTGCCTTTGATTTTCTCATTCTTGACCAGCTCAGCAAATGGGCGGTGACGGAGTTTATCATCCGTCCGAATGTTGGCGCGGGTGAGCCTCTGGATTTGGTTTCATGGTTCTTAGACGCGCCTGAACGCCTTGGGTTTACCTCTATCCCTGTATTGCCGTTTTTCAATATTGTGATGGTATGGAATAAGGGCGTGAGTTTTGGGCTGTTTAATGATTTTGAGACTTATGGGCCGATGATTTTGAGCGGTGTTTCGATGGTGATTGCGGCGGTGTTTACGGTTTGGCTGTTTCGCAGCCCTTCCAAGTTTCAGAGCTTTGCCATTGCCCTGGTGCTGGCGGGGGCGATCGGCAACGTGATTGACAGATTACGTTTTGGCGCAGTGATTGATTTTCTTGATTTTCATGCCTACGGGTATCATTACCCTGCGTTTAATGTTGCAGATAGCTGTATCGTGATCGGGGTGATCTTGTTGATGATCCATGCTTTCTTTTTAGATCGCCCACTTACAAATGAAGAAAAAAATGGTAGAACCAAACATGAGAATATCTAAACATCACAACCATAAAGGTTTTCAAATGCACAGCTTAAGATTAACAGGACTTATCAGCTTGGGTCTTCTGGCTTTGAGTGCATGCGACAGCACGCAAGAACAGCTTGGCCTGAATAAAAAAGCCCCCGATGAGTTTCAGGTTTTGCGCCGCGCGCCGCTGGAGATGCCGCCCAATTATGCGCTGCGTCCGCCTGCGCCGGGAAGCGAGCGCCCGCAAGAGCAGGAAATGGCGACGCAAGCCGCACAAGCAGTTTTTGGTGGTGAGGCCCTGGTTGCCCCTGTTTCAGCGGATAGCGGCGAAGCGTTTTTGTTGCAACAAGCCGGCGCCAGCTTAGCGGATCCGAATATTCGCCGTATGGTTGATTCTGAAAGCGCGGATTTCGAAGACGCCAATGAGCCTGTGATTGATAAGCTCTTAGGGATTGGCGATGACACACCAAAGGCCAGTGTTGTTGATGCGGAAAAAGAAGCTGAACGGCTGCGTCAGAACGCCGAAGAGGGCAAGCCTGTGACGGAAGGCGAAACGCCGTCTAAGATAAAATGATGATGATAAAACACGCGACACTGGTAATACTGGCAATCGGATTATGCTTCATGGCAGCGGGTATGCCTGTGCTGGCCAAGGAACTGCCTGCCCCCAAACCCGCGGAAGATACCCGCAGCAAAGTTTTTGATGCGGAGAGTTTTACGCTTGATAACGGGATGCAGGTTGTGGTGATTCCCAATCACCGCGTTCCCGTGGTCACGCATATGGTGTGGTATAAGGTTGGGGCGGCGGACGAGCCTGTTGGCAAATCCGGTATTGCTCATTTTCTTGAGCATTTACTGTTTAAAGGATCCTCGCAAGTTGGCGGACCAGAGATTTTGCCGGGTGAATTTTCGAAGATCGTTCGTAAATTGGGCGGCAATGATAACGCTTTTACTTCTCAGGATTACACCGCGTATTTCCAGTCTATCCCCGCGCAGCATCTGGAAAAAGTGATGCGGATGGAAGCAGGGCGGATGAACGGGATTAAGCCGCCGCCCGATCACGTGTTGTCGGAGCGGCAGGTTATATTGGAGGAGCGCCGCCAACGCACCGATAATGACCCGCGCGGGCAGTTCGGCGAGCAACTCTCGGCGGCGGCCTATATCAATCACCCTTACGGCATACCCGTGATTGGCTGGAAGCATGAGATGGATGCGCTGTCTTATGAAGACGCGTATGATTTTTATTCGAAATGGTATGCGCCGAATAATGCGATTTTGGTGGTTTCAGGGGATGTTACTCCTGCCGCGGTGTTTCAAATGGCGATTGATATTTACGGCAGTTTGCCGCGTGAGGCTGTGATGAAGCGTGCGCGAACCCAATCGCCGCCCTTGAATTCAAAAACAACTGTGACACTTGAGCATCCGGGGATTCGGGAGGCGGTGGTACAGACATTGTTCCGCGCGCCGAGCGCGCATCAAAACAAGCAGGAATCACTGGCCTTAGAAGTCTTGGCCGAAATCCTGGGCGGCGGGCCATCGGCGCGGCTGTATCAGGAATTGGTTGTGAAGCAAAAACGTGCTTCGGTTGCAGGGATGTCTTATCAGAGTGCCGCGTGGGATGACGGCAATGTGATGCTTTATGCTTCTGCCCTGCCCGGTCAGGAGCTCAACGCGGTGAAAGCGGCGTATCTGGATGTGCTGCGTCAGGTTGTGCAGGACGGCGTGACGCCAGAGGAACTGAATGATGCCAAGATGCGGCTGCAGGATCAGGCGATTTACGCGCGGGACAGTTTGACTGGTCCGGCCATGATTATCGGCTATAGTCTTGCAACCGGCTCGACACTGGATGATGTTGAATACTGGCCTTATGATATCGCCGCGGTCACGGCCGAGCAGATACAGCAGGTTGCGAAGATTTATCTGAACCCTGATGCGCCTTATCGGTTCCCTCCCGTCAGCGGGTTTTTACTGCCGCAAGGAGGATTGAAGGAATGAGGCTATTTTTAATCACCGGATTGATTTTGTTTATGGCGTTGCCAGTGCACGCCAAGGTTTTGGATGTGCAGGAAGTGACCAGCGCGGGCGGGATCAAGGCTTGGCTGGTGGAGGATCATTCGATTCCGGTTCTGGCGATTGAGGCCGGATGGCACGGCGCAGGATCGGCGCAAGACCCTGCGAATAAGCAAGGGCTCTCGCGGATGCTGTCCAATACTTTGGATGAAGGTGCGGGGGATATTTCCTCGACTGCGTTTCAAAAAGAACTGCGGGATCTTTCGATCTCTCTGTCTTTCGGCTCCAGCCGTGATGCGTTTACCGGCAGTGTCAAAACTTTGAGTAAAAATCGCGCAAGGGCATTGGAGCTTTTGAAGCTGGCGATCACCGAGCCGCGCTTTGAGGCTGATGCAGTGCGGAGAATGGCGGAGGCCAATCAGGCCCGGATTCGGGGATCGCTGAGTGATCCCGAATGGATGGCGGCGCGGATATTGAATGACCGGGTTTATGAGGGGCATCCTTATGCCTTCAACAGCGGCGGAACGCTGTCTTCGCTGGCGGGGATCAGCAGCCAAGATTTGCGGGGTTTTCACAAGAAATTTATCGGTAAAAACAATCTGGCCGTGGCCGTGGCGGGGGATATTAGTGCGGCGGAACTTTCTGTTATTCTGGATGATGTTTTTGGGGGATTGCCTGAGGTTACGATTGAGCCGCCCAAGGATATCACCATTCAAAATTCTGGGACAATCTTTGTGTATGAGCAGGATATCCCGCAGAGTGTGATCGAGATTTTGCAACCCGGGATTGATAGCGATGACCCGCGTTTTGAAGCGGCGGGGGTTATGAATTTTATTCTGGGGTCTTCGGGTTTTGGTTCGCGGTTGACTGAGGAAATTCGTGAAAAACGGGGGCTGACTTACGGCATATACTCTTATTTTATGAATATGGATCATGCGCATGGTTTGGCGGTTTCGACATCGACCAAGACTGAAAATACGTCTGAAATGCTGCGGGTTATCAAGGCAGAGTTTCAGAACATGATGGATACACCTGTAAGCGAGAAGGAGCTTCAGGATGCGAAGGATTATCTGATCGGTTCTGTGCCGCTGTCTTTGACATCTACGGATAAGATTGCCGGGCTTATGCTTTCGTTGCAGCTTGACGGGCGAGCGAGTGATTATCTGGATAGGCGGGAAGCGCAGATTCTGGCCACAACGCCGGTGGATATTCAGAGTCTTGCAAAAGATATTTTGGCTCCTGATGCGTTTACGACTATTATCGTTGGCAAACCCAGTGGTCTGGGGGATATAGAAATGATCAAGACTTTGCCGAATGTCGAATAATACACCGCATAGCTTTCTGACGGAAACCCCTGAATGGGTTGCGCTTGAGCTTCACAAGCAGGATTTAGAAAACACCTCGATTTCCGGTTTTTTTGCGAAAGACCCGAAGCGTTTTGATACGTTTTCTCTGCGGTGTGATGGTCTGCTGTTTGATTTTTCGAAGCATAAATTAAATGACAAAACCATCAGCTTGCTGTGTGATCTTGCAAAAGCGCGGGACATTGAGGGCTGGCGAGCCCGGATGCTGGCTGGCGCGGACATTAACGGTTCTGAAGGACGGGCTGTTTTACATTGCGCTTTGCGGGGATCGACCAAAACAAAGATTAAAATTGAAGGCGAGAGCGTTCCGCAATTCGTTGAGGATACGCTGAAGACTATTAAAAGAATCAGCGAAGACATCCGCAAAAACCCGAAGATTACCGATGTCATCAATATCGGGATTGGCGGGTCGGATTTGGGGCCGCGTATGGTTTATAAGGCTATGCGTGCCTTTGCAGATGGGCCGCGGGTGCATTTTATTTCCAATGTTGACGGGCGGGCGTTGCTTAACCGTTTGGAAGGGTTAAAGCCGGAAAATACCGCGCTGATTATTACGTCAAAAACTTTCACGACACTTGAAACTCTCACGAATGCTCATACCTCTAAAGATTGGTTTCTTGAGCGGTTGAACAAGAGTGAACTGGCAGAGCGTTTTTTTGCCGTCACCACGAATATCGAGGCGGCCACGAAATTCGGCGTGCCCGAAAATCATATTCTGCCGCTACGGAACTGGATTGGCGGGCGGTTCAGTCTGTGGAGTGCGGTTGGGCTTTCGACGGCTGTCGGGATTGGCTTTAAGGGGTTTAAGTCCTTGCTGGATGGCGGTAAGGCGATGGATCTGCATTTCCAAAAAATGCCGCTGGAGAAAAATATTCCCGTAGTTATGGCGATGATCGGCGTGTGGTATCGGAATTTTTGGGGGTATAACGCCAAGGCGATCCTGCCCTATAGCCATGATTTACGGGATCTGCCGAAATATCTGCAGCAGCTTGATATGGAATCGAATGGCAAGACGATTGATCGTGAGGGTAATCTTGTTGGCGCGGAGACCGGCCCGATTTTATTCGGCGAGGCAGGAACCAACGCCCAGCACGCTTTTATGCAGCTGCTGCACCAAGGCAGTGAGATTATCCCTGCGGATTTTATTCTGGTGGCAAAAGCTTCGCATGATTTGGAAGATCACAATATCAAGTTGCTGAGTAATGCTTTGGCGCAGTCGCAGGCCTTGATGGAGGGGAAGCGTTCCAAGAAAGAGCCGCAGAAGAATTTTGACGGCAACCGCCCCAGTTCTTCGCTCTTGCTCGATAAGCTTGATCCTTATCATTTGGGGATGTTGATCGCAGTTTATGAGCATGTGATTTTTGTGCAAGGGGTTATATGGGGCATTAACAGTTTTGACCAATGGGGTGTTGAGCTTGGCAAGGTTCTTGCAAAACCGCTGATTAAGGACTTTAAATCGCCGAAAAGCATTGAAAAGCTTGACGGGTCAACACGGGGTTTGCTGAACGCCCTTCAGCAAAAGGGGACATGAAACGCCAGATACCGGATGCGGACAGGCTTCCTTCGATGAAGCAGCGTGAACTGGATCAAGTGATCGAGCTTCATGCGATGTATGCGCGCGGGCAAGTCGGCGGACGGCGGGCGGTTGTGCAATATGCCGATCTATCGGGGCTGGATTTCGGCGCGTCTGATCTGTCGCAGGCTGATTTCACGGGCTGTCATTTCAAGGAGGCAGATTTGGGGCATTGCGTTTTTGCGGGTGTGTCGTTTTTTGCCTGCGATCTTCGCAATGCCAATATGAGCAACAGTGATTTTACACGCGCGGATTTTCGCGGGGCGTACGCTGCGGGCGCGAATTTAAGCGGTGCGAATTTGAGCGGCGTGGATTTGCGTGAGGGCAAGGTGATGACCCGCGCCAAGGGCGGCGTTTTGGAAGACCGGGCGCGCGGCGGCGGGGCTATTGGGTCGAACGCGGTTCTTTCTGGTGCAAAAATGGCCAATGCCAATATGGCGGGTGTGCGCGCGGTGTCTGCGGATTTTTCCGATGCGGATTTATCGGGCGTGGTCCTGACCGATGCGAATTTGGAAAATGCGACGTTTGAGGGGGCGAATTTGACGGATGTCGATTTCACGGGCTCGAACATGGAAAACGTGAATTTGCGCTTTACCATCATCAGCGGCGTGATTATGGACAGCACCGAGCAATACGGGATTGATATGACCGAGGCGATTGCCGATCACGAGATGGGGCAGCGGCTCGAGAATCTTGGTCGAAATCTGCCGGAACTTTTGGAAGGGCATACGCTGTGGGTGGCGACGGCAGGCCAGAAAGGGCGGCAGCTTGACTTAAGCGGTTATGATATGAGGCAGGTGATTGATTTGAAACGCTATCCTCTGACGGCGGTGCAATGCGTCGGGGCTAATTTTCTCAGTCAGGATTTAAGCCGCGCCGAGCTGCAGAGCGGTAATTTTGACCGCAGCGATTTTCGGGACTGCGTTTTGGAAGACGCGGATTTGCGAGGGGCGAGCTTTAAGCATGCGAAGTTTACCCGCACGAATTTATCCGGTGCGAATTTAAGTGCGCTGGATTTCAGCAAGAATGGTGAGCGGCACTTAAAGCGCGTGAATTTAAGCGGCGCGGCTATGCGATTTGCGGATTTGCGGAATGCAAATTTACGCGATGCGGTGTTGATGGGGGTTGATCTCAGAAATGCCAATCTTACGGGCGCGGATTTGCGGCGGGCGGATTTCACGGGCGCGAACCTTAAAGGTGCGAAGCTGGATAAATGCCTCTTTGATGATGCGATTATTGATTTGAGCAGCGTTTAAGATTATCCACCTAAAACCCTTGCGGTTTCGCCGCGAATACTGACTTCCTGTTGCCCTCGCGCTATGGTCAAATTATGCGTATTCGTTATTTGCCAGAGACTCTGATTAATCAGATCGCCGCGGGAGAAGTGATTGAACGCCCGTTTGCGGCGGTGAAGGAACTTGTCGAGAATGCGATTGATGCGGGGGCGAGCAAAATTGACATTACGCTGCGTGATGGCGGCAAGAGCCTGATTGTAATAAAGGATAACGGCCACGGGATGAACCGCGAGGATTTAAGCGCGGCGGTGGATCGGCATGCGACCTCCAAGCTGCCTGACGATGATCTGGTGCATGTTGCGCATATGGGATTTCGCGGCGAGGCGTTGGCGTCGATTGGCGCAGTGGCGCGGCTGTCTATCCAGAGCTGCTCTCGCGCGGAGAGTTCGGGCTGGAGGATTGAGGTTTCGGGCGGGACAAAGGGCAAGCCTATGCCTGCGCCGCAGACCTCTGGCACGCAAGTCGAGGTCAGGGATTTATTTTTTGCGACGCCTGCGCGATTGAAATTTATGAAAACGGGACGCGCCGAATTTTTGGCCGTCAAAGATGTGATTACGCGCCTTGCTATGGCGTTTCCGCATATTGGTTTTACGTTGGTGCATAATGAGAAAAAGAGCCTTGCTCTGCCCGCCACAGCCGATCCGCAGAAAAGATTGAACGCGATCTTAGGGCGGGATTTCAGTGATAATGCGATGAAGATTGAGGCGGAGCGCGAGGGGATTATTTTGCGCGGGTATGCGGGCCTTCCGACCTATCATCGCGGGACGGCGCAGTATCAGTTTCTATTTGTCAACGGGCGGCCCGTGAAGGACAAACTTCTGCAGGGTTGCGTGCGGGCAGCGTATCGTGATGTTTTGCATGGCGGGCGGCATCCGGTTTTGGCACTGTATCTTGAGGTTCCGCCTTCGGATGTGGATGTGAATGTGCATCCGGCGAAAGCCGAAGTGCGGTTTAGCGACCCTGGCCTTGTGCGCGGGATGGTGATTTCTGCACTCAAGCACGCGATCCATGAACATGGTGGACAAGCCTCCCGCGCGGTCAGCACTCAGGCTTTGGGGGCGTTTCGATCGGGCGGCGATGGTTATACGTCATCGCCGCGTTTACCAATGTATCGCGGGGCGTCCGCGCCTGTGCCAAGGTCCTATGCATATGGGAATTTGGCGGAAAGTGCACTCAATGCTTATGCGCCGCAGGGGAATTTACTTAACGAAACTGCGCCGTCTGCGCGGGTGGAGGCTGTGGCTGAGTCACCATTTGAGGAGCAGAGTTTTCCGCTCGGGAGCGCACGGGCGCAGGTGCATGAGAATTATATTATCGCGCAAACCGCAAAGGGTATGGTGATCGTCGATCAGCACGCGGCGCATGAACGCCTTGTCTATGAGCGGTTCAAGCGACAAATGGCGAGCAGCGGCGTTATTTCGCAAGGGCTGCTCTCTCCCGAGATTATCGAGCTGGAAGACGTTCAGATTGAGCGTTTGATGAGCTACGCCGATGCGTTTGCCAAGCTGGGGCTGGAGATTGAGCCGTTCGGGCAAGGCGCGCTGGCGGTGCAGAGCATTCCAGCCCTTCTCGGCGCGAAGCCGAATATTAAACGTCTGATTGAGGATTTGGCGGATGAGATTGCCGAGCATGATAATGCGGATGGCTTGGAAGATCGGCTTCATCATATCCTTTCGACTATGGCCTGTCATGGCTCTGTGCGCTCAGGCCGGCGGATGACGGGCGAGGAAATGAATGCGCTGCTCAGGCAGATGGAAGAGACGCCGCTTTCGGGACAATGCAACCATGGGCGTCCGACATATATTGAGCTGTCTTTGGCGGAGATTGAAAAACTTTTCGGGCGGCGATAGGATAGGCGCATGAGCGAAAATCAGAATATCGAGCAGAAGCGCGTGGTCAATCTTTACGGATTGTTTGGCGCTGCGCTTGTCCTTTCGATTTTTCCTTATATGATTGCGGTTGTTCTTTCGACGGTCTTTTTTGCCGGATTGTTATTTATGGCCTACAGCATGCGGCGCGGGGCAGAAATTGAATCCTTACATGAAAATCACGCAACGTATATTATCCGGACGTTATGGATTACGGCGTTATTTTCACTGTTTTCAATGGCGGCGGCGAGTGTGTATTTGCTCAGCGGGATCGATTACGCGGCGTTTATGCCCTGCACCGACCAGATTGCTGCGATGGGGGTAGAGAAATTAGAGGCCGCGGGCGTGAAGGATTTATACCCGATCATCGATCCGTGTGTGGAGAGTTTTATAGCGCAAAACCATAATTTGCTTATGAACTGCACAGTGATTGCCGCAGCACCAATCATGGTCTATATGGCCTATCGTTTTACGCGGGGGCTGCTGCGGGCCGTTAAAGGGTATCGCGTGGCCAAGCCGAAAAGCTGGTTTTAGAGCAATTCCAGATATCGCGCCGCGGCCTCAAGATCGCGCAGCATAGCGGCGTTTTTCTTTTCTTCGAGTGGCGCGCGCCCATGCACGTCTTCATTATAAATTCTGGCTTTATGGTCTTCGTCGACTTTGGCGCAGGTGAAAAGCTGTTCGGGGGTGATCGCGCCTTCCGCAAAGGCGAGCGCTAAAACGATTGATCCGCATAAAGGAACGACAATTTGGAAGGCGGTGAAGCGTTGGTCATCCAGAGCGGCGACATATTCGGCAACAGCTTTGTGGGCGGCTTCAGGTTGTTTGAGCGCAGCGAGGACAGTTGTGGTTTCAAGCGCACTTCCGAATTTTTCTTCGAACCATGACAGCCAGGGATCCCATGCAGCGGCCTGCGCAGCCATGAGGTCCGTCTGGTGATCATTGATACGGTAGCACAGGAGATCGGTATCGAGGTATTTCAGGATCGCGGCCTGCATGGCGGGACGCTCACGTGAAACTCTATCCTGCGCGGTATTGGCCATTTGCGTCAAAGGCATGGCGTCGGGTTTTATCTCCTCAACTTGGGCGGCCCATTCGAGGACAACCGCATCAGCGAGGGCCGATGTGGGAATGTTCAGGATGCTGCCTGAGGGGGCTTTGACAGGTTTTCCATCAAGACGAATAGAATATCCATTTTGCTCTTTTTGCGTCGATACGAGGGCATAAAAACGTTTCATGGCTTATTCTGCTATGGCGTCTTGCGCTTGTGTTTCAGGCTCGGGGGCGGCGGTTTCAACGGAGGGAAGATCAAGCGGCGCGAGTTCTTCTTTTTCAATCACATAGGCTTTACAGGGGTGGTTATCGCTCAAGCCGAAATCAGCAAGCGTGACGGCAAGGAAAGCCGGATTTACAGCACCGAGTAACATGCCCCCAATTTTTTTGCCGAGGCCGAAAGCACTGATATTGGCCTTCAGATCCGTAAGTGAGCCAGAGACAATGACGGAAGAAGAAATATCACCAATGGCTATGGCTTTTGATTTTGGCGTTAATTGCATATCGAAGTTGTCATTGCCGATGTCATAACGCCCTTCACCGATCAGGGTCACGCGGTCGGTATCTACAAATACGCTTTTGGCCTTGGCGATGCCTTGTTCCAGTTCAAAGTCCAGAACGACGCAGTTGGATTTCAGGTCATCCGCGCCCGTGACGTTCGGCAGCAAAGCGTTCAAAAGGCCGCCGCCCCAAATATTCAAAACATCGGATTGCATTGTACCTTCGCCGCCGATGAAGCTGATTTCGCCTTTAACATTTTTCTGTAGCGCGCCTGAGGAGCGGCCTTCCGATACAAGATTCACCAACAGATCGGCTTTTCCGTCTATATGCGCCTGTGGGCTAAACTGGCGCTGAAAATCACCATAATCGAGGTCTTTAACCTTTACGTTCAGGCTTAATGCTGCGGGATCATTTTTGGCGTTTAAGGCAAGGTTACCGCTGATTTTTCCGCCGCTGAGATTTCCATCAAAAGGATCCATGGATACAATATTATCCTTAATCGTCAGGGGTGTTTTTAAACTGCCCAATTTGGTTTTGCCTGAACGTATTTCCTGGATGTCGAGATCAAAATGGATGTCTTTATCATCAAAAGCATAGCCTTCATTGCCGCCGCCCAGAATATCGAAGGCCGAATTTACAGACTGCAGGAACAGGTTGCCCGAAGAAAAATCTGACAGCTCAAGAGAAGCGCTGGTGATTTTTCCCGAAGCTTTGAGACCTTGCGTAAAATCCAGCTCAAGATCCGGCGAAAGGCGGGTTTTGCCTTCCTCCAATGTCAGGTCGGCCTGCAAGAGCCATTTTGTTTCATTTCGTTTAAACGCCATAGTGCCTTCGAGGACTTTTTTATCTTTATAGCTGAGACGCAGATTTGATACGTCAGAGCCGCCTCGAGGTTTTTTTGATATGTCGCCGCTTAACTTGAGGTCGGAGAGGGAGAGGGCAAGAGACGTGTTATCCGGGATCAAATAGCGCGGCGATTGAGGCCTTCCCTTGGATACAAGTTTTAAACGCGCCAGAAGCGGGTTGGTATTGATTTTGCCTTTGGCTTCGAGGAAGGCCCCGACGCCCTCTTCCTCAATCGTGCTGATATATTCAAAACTATAGGCTTTTTGGGAAAAAATGCCCTCGGGAATTCTTATGTCCATAATTTCTGCGCCGCGAAGGGTGCTTTTCCCGAGCATCACATCAAAGAACCCCATGGAGATTTTTGCGCTGCGGATGCTGATCGGCAGGGTGCCGCTGCCCTCTTTGACCATTAAAACATTTTGTACGTCTATACTCATATTCGGAAAAAAGGTCATGCGGTGCAGCGTGCCGACCTGGGTTTTTAATCCCGTCGCATCGGACATGAAATCTTCGATCGCTCCTTTCAGAACATCGGAGTTGCCGCCCAATCTGGCGAGCATCGTAAAGACTGCGAAGAAAAATACCAGAGTGATCGCCGTCCATTTAAACAGCCGCCAGAACAGGCTTTTTTTGGGCTGAATGTCTGCATCCTGTATTTCTGGGGCTTCGGGGGTTTGGTCAGTCATGGCTTAGTCCTCGAACGGGTCAGATTTGAGATTTGCACTGAAACCGAGTGCCTTCCATGTTTTCTTAAGATCAGGAGGAAGCGGCGCGGTGATATCAAGCAGACCGCTTCGGGCCGTCGGGTATGGCAGGATCAGGCGGCGTGCATGCAGGTGCAGGCGATCAGCAATCGGCATGTTTTTGAGGTTGGCTTCCGCTTTGCGGCGGGCTTCATGGGTTTCTTCCTGCTCCGGCAGGCGGGCGTATTTCTTGTCGCCGACAATCGGGCATCCCATCAGTTCGGCATGGACGCGGATTTGGTGTGTGCGACCTGTGCGCGGCCAGAAAGCAACGAAAGCGGCAGATTGCATTGCGCTTTCGAGGACGATGAAATCGGTGATTGCGGATTTGCCTTCTTCTTCGTCAACGACCATGCGCTCTTTGTTATTGCCGCCCGCCTTAATCAGGGGGGCTTTGATTGTGCCTTCGGGGCGGTCGGGGGATGGGCAGCACACCGCCCAATATATCTTTTTCACTTTGCGGGTTTTGAAGGCATCGCCGAGGATTTTGGCGGATTTGGCGGATTTTGCCAGAAGCATCACGCCGCTGGTTTCTTTATCCAACCGGTGGACAAGGCGCGGCTTGACCCCGTCTTTATTTGTGAGCCCGTCAAGCAGTCCATCAATGTGATATTTGGTTTTACTGCCGCCTTGGGAGGCGATGCCTGTGGGCTTATTGATCGCGATGATATCGGCGTCTTCGTAGATGATGAGTGACTTGATAAAGGCCACATCTTTATCCGTGACCTTGATTTTTTCGTCGATGGATTTGTGCTGCAGTGGCGGGATGCGGATTTCTTGGCCTGCATTCAGTTTTGCATCCCCTTTAATGCGCTTGCCGTCGGCGCGGATTTGACCAGTGCGGATCAGTTTTTGCGCCAGACCAAAGGGAAGTTCGGGGACATTTTTCTTCAGCCAGCGGTCGAGGCGCTGGCCGTCATCATCTTCGGAGACTTGGAGGTGGCGGATGTTGCTCATGAGGCTAATCCCTTTACAAGCGCCATCGCCAGTAAAATGGCAATGAGGGAGAGCAGAACAGACGCGCAGATATAGGTGCCCATGAGGATAAATGCCCCTCGCTCATATAGGCTTACAATATCCAGAGAGAAGGTTGAAAAGGTGGTGAAGCCGCCGAGGAAACCGGGAATTAAAAACAGGCGGATATTTTCTGGGGGATGCCAGATTTCGGCGGCATATGTGACCATTGCGCCGATAAGGAAGGATCCGATCACATTGACTATAAGTGTTCCATAAGGAAAGCCTGCGCCCGCATAGCGCAGGGCCGCCGTGATAATGCCAAAGCGCATGACCGCGCCAAGTGCACCACCAGCGGCGATTGAGACTATTGCACTCATGGGTTTTTATCCTTACAAGACATGATCGTCTTTGTAATAGAGTTCATCGTAATGTTCAACATAAGCTTTCGGGATTTAAGCAATGCCCATAAGGGAATGGTTCTGGCTTTGGTCGGATTTACGTCCTATGCGTTTTCCGATGTCTGCGCGAAATGGCTGGCGCAGGAGTTTTCGATTTATCAGGTTATTTTTATAAACAATCTGTGCGCGAGCATTATTTTGCTTCTGGCGGCATCGAAACTGGGGGGGTTGAAATCCCTGACGACGCTCAGATTCAAGCGGCTTCATTTGCTGCGCGGGGTTTTGAATGTTTCCATTTCGCTTCTGATTATGCAGGCCTTCGTGAAATTGCCGATTGCCGATGTCTATACGTTTATTTTTGCGATGCCGTTTTATGCGGGGGTGCTTGCGATTTTTCTTTATGGAGAGAGGGTATGCCGCAGCCGCTGGATCGCGATTATCGTCGGGTTTATCGGCGTTTTGATCGCCCTGCAGCCCGGGGGGGCGGGATTTAATCCGGATTTATTATGGGCATTGGGATGCGGGGTTGTGATTGCGGTGATGTTTACAGTTGGGAAATCCATGCAAGGGGAGAGCCTTCTTGCGCTCGGGTTTTGGCCACTTCTCATGAATGTTTTAGTGGGTGGTGCCTTAGCCTTGGGCGGCGAGTTTGAGGCGCTGAATTTTCAGAGCGGCCTCGTTTTTTTAGTGAATGGGGTGCTTATTGCTGTGGGGCTATTGTGCGTATCGAACGCCTTTCGGATTGCTCCGGCTTCTGCTGTTTCGCCGTTTTTATATACTGAAATGATTTGGGCGATTTTGTTTGGATATCTGATTTTCGGAGATGTTCCGGGCGCGGCGATGCTGATCGGGGCGGCGATTATTATTTTAAGCGGGCTCTATCTTGTGGAGAGCGAACGGCGCAGGAAAACTTGAATCAAAATCTTAAGATCGCCTCATAATTTATATAATACGCTTCGTGTCGTATTTTTATTTTTTTCTTAATTTGCCCCAATATTCCAGACGTTTACGGATCTCTCTTTCAAATCCTCGCTCGGGCGGATCGTAGAATTTTTCGCGCGGCAGGGCATCGGGGAAATAGCTTTGTCCAGAGAAGCCTTCCGGCGTATCGTGGTCATATTGATAGCCTTGCTTATATCCTTGCGCTTCCATTAATTTAGTCGGCGCGTTCATAGCGTGTTTAGGCGGCATGAGTGAGCCGGTTTCTCGCGCCTTTGCCTTTGCGGCCTTTAAAGCCATATAGCTGGCGTTGGATTTGGGGGCGCAGGCGAGATAAGTACAGGCCTGCGCCATGGCGAGTTCCCCTTCCGGCAAGCCCAAGCGATCATAAGCTTGCCATGCAGCCATCACCAGCGGCAGAGCCTGCGGATCCGCATTCGATATATCTTCGCTGGCGACGCAGGTCATACGGCGCAAAATTGTGGTAGGGTCTTCGCCCCCTTCCAACATCCGCGCCATCCAATACAGCGCGCCATCGACATCCGAAGCGCGTAAAGACTTATGAAAAGCAGAAAGCAGATTATAGTGGGCATCGTTGCCTTTATCATATAGTGCCGCTCTGCGCTGCACGAGGTTTAAGAGAGCCTCTTCATTCATGGGATCCCCGCCTTTACGGGGATGCTGAATGTTAAAAATTTGTTCTGCCAGGGTCAGGATATACCGCCCGTCCCCATCGGCCAGAGTTTTGAGCAATGCGCGGGCTTCGGGCGTGAGCGGGAGCGGCGCGTCACTTTCCGCTTTTTGCAAAAGACGCTCCAGCGCATCATCGTCAAGACGTTTAAGCACCAGAACTTGCGCGCGCGAGAGCAGCGCGGCGTTGAGTTCGAAAGACGGGTTTTCCGTGGTTGCGCCAATCAGCGTTATTGTGCCGTCTTCCATCACGGGCAGAAACGCGTCTTGCTGGGACTTATTAAAACGATGGATTTCATCGACGAACAGCAACGTGCCCTGCCCGTTTTGCTTTCGGATTTTTGCGCTATCAAAAACTTTGCGAAGATCGCCAACGCCGGAGAAAATCGCGGAGAGCTGCTGGAAATGCAGATTGGTGTGACCTGCCAGAATACGGGCGAGCGTGGTTTTGCCGCACCCGGGCGGCCCCCAGAAAATCAGGGACGACAAATGGCCGCTTTCGAGCATTTTACGAAAAGGAGCCCCCTGCCCGATGATATGGTCTTGGCCAACGACATCATCAATCACAGAGGGGCGCAAACGATCAGCCAGCGGACGATTGTTATCGCCGCCGTTTTTATCGTCCCGCATTGCAAATAAATCAGCCATTGCCTTGATCTTTAATATATGAGAAGTAATTCATTTATAGCAGTCTATATGAACATTTAAAAAACAAATGACAGCATTAGAATACACATCAGAAGTCGCGCGCGCCACAAGTGCCATATACGCAAAGCTGGAGCGGCAATACAAGCCCGAGCATTGGCAGACCCTTGCGCCCTATATCTATCAAATCAACCGTCTTAAAGCGGAAAAAAACGCGGTGATTTTGGCGCATAACTATATGACGCCGGATATTTTTTATGGCGTAGGTGATGTGGTTGGGGACTCCTTGATGCTGGCGCAAAAGGCGGCGCAATCGAGCGCGGATATTATTGTTCAGTGCGGCGTGCATTTCATGGCTGAAACGTCGAAAATTCTGTGCCCCGAGAAAAAGGTGATTATCCCCGATATGGCGGCGGGTTGCAGCCTGGCCGAAGGGATTACGGCGCAGGATGTCCGTGATTTGAAGGCCAAGCACCCGGGCGTGCCTGTTGTTACGTATGTGAACACATCCGCGGCCGTGAAAGCCGAAAGCGATGTGTGCTGCACGTCTTCGAATGCGCTGAAGATTGTGAATGCGCTGGGGGCGGAGGGTCATGACACCGTGATTATGGCACCGGATAAATATCTGGCGCAGAATGTCGCGGCGCAGACCGATGTCAAAATCATTATCTGGGATGGATCATGCATGGTGCATGAGCGTTTTACGCCGAATGACGTAAGGCAAATGCGTGAGGCACATCCCGATATCGTGGTGCTGGCACATCCGGAATGCCCGCCGAGTGTGATGGCGGAGGCCGATTACGCGGGTTCAACCGCGCAAATGGATACGTATATTAAGGAACATCAGCCGAAGAAAGCGGTGCTTTATACAGAATGCTCGATGAGCGATAATATCGCGGCGATGAACCCGAATGTTGAGATGATCGGCACCTGCCAGATGTGCCCGCATATGAAGCGGATTTCCTTGCCGAAAATCCTAAAAGCGCTGCAAACTGAGGGGCCTGAAGTGTTTATTGACCCTGAAATTTCCGAGCGCGCGCGAAAACCTATTCAGCGCATGCTAGAGCTTTCCTGATTTTTTTAACGCGGAGGCGCGGCGGAACGGCGTTTTTTGTGTCATCGCGAGGTGACATGCTCCGAAGCAACCCAGAATCTGCACTATCGGATATTGCAGATGATGAATTGCTCCGCTACGCTCGCAAAGACGAGAGGGTAAAATATGCTGAATAATTTATATATCGAAGATGCCGTTAAAGCTGCGCTGCGGGAGGATTTGGGGCATAGGTTTGATATTACTTCAGACCTTCTGATCCCCGCGGGGGCGCAAGCGCGCGGGGTTTTGCGGGCGCGGCAGGATGGGCGTCTGGCGGGATTGATCGTTGCGCTTTCGACATTTTCTTATACCGATATTGATTTTGATATGACGGTGATGGCGGAGGACGGTGCCGATCTCAAAAAAGGTGATGTGATTGCCGAGATTATAGGCCCGGCGCGCAGCCTTCTGACCGCCGAGCGGGTGGCACTGAATTTCATGACGATGATGAGCGGCGTGGCGACACTTACCGCGCGCTATGTCGAACAGGTCAAAGATACTGGCGTGGAGATATGCGATACGCGCAAGACCTTGCCGGGCCTTCGGCTGTTTCAGAAATACGCCGTGGAGATGGGCGGCGGGGCAAATCACCGCTTCGGCCTTGATGATGCGGTTTTGATTAAGGATAATCATATCGCCGTTGCAGGCGGGATTTCAAATGCGCTCGACCAAGCCTATATGCTGGCGGGGCATACGAAAAAAATCGAGATCGAGGTCGATACGCTGACGCAGCTCGAAGAGGTTTTGGCCAATGGCAAAGCCGATATTGTGATGATGGATAATTTTTCTCTTAAAGACCTGAAAAAAGGCGTTGAGATGGCCAAGGGGCGAATCGTGACCGAGGCTTCGGGCGGGGTTACGCTCGAAAGCGTGCGTAAAATCGCACTCACGGGTGTGGATTATATCTCTATTGGTGCCCTCACCCATAGTGCGCCGGCCATGGATATTGCGCTCGACATAGACGCCTGAGCCTTTATTTTATGCTATTGCCCTGTATTATAAGGAAAAAAGCCTTAGATATCATGGGGATTTTCTTAAAATATTAGGGCAATCTTCACTTTTTTGGGTAATACTATATTCTTGAGGTGAATTTTCGGGGTGCAAATAATTAAAGAGTTCAAGATGTTTAAATTTTCCCTTCAAAATCTGTTTTTGGGCTTTTGCGTTTGCATGGCTTTTGCTCCCTATGCCCATGCTAAAAGAGGGAAAATCGAAACTTTAACTGAAACCAGCATCAGAAGCTTTATCGAGAAAACTTCGCATATGACCACGGCCAGTTCGGACGCCGTTCCGGTTGAAGAGATCAAAAAATATCTGGAAAAACATATTGAAAAAAATGCACGGTTTAAAACCATCATGCAGTTCAATATGCCCGGCCTGCCTCCGCAAGAACAAAAGATCAGTATGGGCAAGGATGATTTTATCGAAAACGTCGAAAAGGGCGGGAGTTCTGTCGAGGACTATGAACATCTGATCGAAATTGAAAACGTTAAAATTTCATCGGACGGGCAGAAAGCTTTTGTGAAGACTCTGAGCACCGAAATGGTGACGATGCCGGTTCCTACTGAAACAGGGGGCACCGAGTTTGTGCCCGTCGAGGGAGAATCACAATGCACGCAGATTCTGTCTCTGAACGATGGGGTTATTCAGATGTACAGCGCGAGCTGTACCACCACCATGAATTTTCTGGATTATTAATTAAGCCCGAACAGCCATCAGTTTTTTAATCTCTGCAATCGCCTTGGCGGGGTTCAGACCCTTGGGGCAGGTATTGGTGCAGTTCATAATCGTGTGGCAACGGTAGAGGCGGAAAGGATCTTCCAGCGCGTCCAGACGCTCACCCGTGGCCTCGTCGCGGCTGTCGGCGATCCAGCGATAGGCTTGCAGCAAGATCGCGGGGCCGAGGAAACGGTCGCCATTCCACCAATAAGAAGGACAGGAGGTGGAGCAGCAGAAACATAAAATGCAGCCTGCGGGGCCGTGACCATCCGCGCCGTTGAGAATGGTTGCATCTTCTTCGGATTGCAGACGTTCGCGGTTGGGGGTCGGGCTGTCGGTTTTGAGCCACGGCTCGATCGAGGCGTATTGCGCGTAAACATGGTTAAGGTCGGGGACCAAATCCTTCACAACCGGCATATGCGGCAGGGGCGTAACCTTCACCGCGCCGCTTACGTCGGCGATCGCTTTGGTGCATGCAAGCGTATTCGTACCATCGATATTCATAGCGCAAGAGCCGCAGATGCCCTCGCGGCAGGAGCGGCGGAGCGTCAGTGTCTGATCAATGTCGTTTTTAATGTGCAGCAGCGCGTCCAAAACCATAGGGCCGCATTTATCCAGATCAATCGTGTATTCATCCATACGCGGATTGGCATCATCATCGGGGTTCCAGCGATAAACACTGAAGGTTTTCTTGCGTTTCGCGCCCTTGGCGGCATCAACGTGCCTGCCCTTGGTGATTTTTGAATTTTGGGGAAGGGTGAATTCAGCCATTTCAAGTCTTTGATTTTGTTTCTAAATTTGAGTTCATCAGTTAGTTATCAATTTTTGGGGTGGGGGGGGTTATCCGGTTTTTTGCAAATTATTTGTAGCTATAGTTAATGTAGCACAGATTTTAATTTTGGGTAGGGGGATTTTTAACGCGGATCCGCCTTAGCTAACGCACCGGCGAGAAAGGGGAGCGGTGTATGTGAAAGTTTCAAACCGCGGAGAAGCAGAGGGCGCGGAGATTTTTTAACATAGCATTAACTTAAACCGTATACTCTATATGTTGGAGGGTGTTATGCGCGATCGAAACCGCGATTATAATCGAGCAAGCAGCGTTTTAGGTAAAATTATTACCGTTGAAGATATGCCTAAACGCTTAGGACTTCACCAGAAAGCACTTACATTAGTGCTTTCTGATGGTCGTGAAATAAAATATAACGCAATCGGTTCGAATAATTTAAAAACAGGAGATTTTGCTGAGCTTCAAGGTCTTGATGCTCGAAATCCTATTTCTGTAGATCAAGCTTTCTCCCTCCCGCAAGTTAGAATTCAGAAAGCGCACGAACGAGATCCGCGCATAAAAGTATTCGAAGCCACAGCCGCTAAACCTGCACGATCTAGAAGAACGTGGAACACAGCCGAAAAACCGCCTAAGCGTGTTTGGGGCGACAAAGAACTTACAAGCGGTTTTTGTGACGAAACAAAGCGTAAAGGGTTTAGTAGCGGGCAGTTCATACCGGCAAATATTGAAATTTTTGCGTCTTATGCTAGATCGCAAAGACTCGCCGATGCAGATGAAACAGATGAAGCGATTTTAAAACGCTTCGGGCCGGAAGCTGGTTTTGGTTCTACAGAGGAAGAATTTTTTAGACAGAGAAATTCTCTAATTAAACAATATGTTGAGGGACCATGCCAACCACTCGTTAAACATCTTTTAGATCAAGGTATGATTACAACATCCGCGAATGCTTATAATTCTTCGCCAAAAGGCGTTTACTGGTTTGACCCTCAAGGCGGTGATCGGTATTTCACGTCTATAGCCAATGGAAAAACTTATATAATGGATGATCATGGCATCTCTCAAGAGCAGCCCGTCGATATTGACTTTTACGATGCGATGCCTGAAGGCTGCAACCCCAGCGCACATTTAGAGCTTTAATCAGTAAACCCGTGCCTTTGGCGGGAAGGCC
Organism: uncultured Micavibrio sp.; assembly: GCA_964350435.1. Lineage (GTDB taxonomy): Bacteria > Pseudomonadota > Alphaproteobacteria > Micavibrionales > Micavibrionaceae > TMED27. The sequence goes on along the minus strand of CAYGJS010000015.1, from coordinate 6,430 downwards.
TCGACTTCGTTGGTGAGGGTGGTCAGGATGACGGGGCGGTAATCGGTTTTGGTTTTGCCCTGTTCATCAATCCACATCACGGTGTGTTTCATCCATTTCTTATCATCACGATTGGGGAAGTCTTCCCGTGCGTGCGCGCCGCGCGATTCTTCGCGGTTGGCGCAGGAATGCATGGAGATGACGGCCTGTGAGAGCAAATTATCCAGCTCCAGCGTTTCGACCAGATCGGTGTTGAAAATCATGGAGCGGTCAGTGACGCCGAGATCGGCTTTGCCTTGATAAATCTTATCGATTTTCTTGACGCCCTCGGCCAGAGACTCACCTGTGCGGAAGACGGCGGCGTGGTCTTGCATGGTTTTTTGCATGTCGAGGCGGAGCTCCGACGTGCGGGTTTTGCCCTTGGCGTTGCGATAATGGTCAAGGCGTTCAAGGGCGCCCGCGCCATTGTCACCCTTGATGGTTTTATGCGCTGCGCCGGGGGTTACGGTAGCGGCGGCTTGGATGGCGGCGGCTCTGCCGAAAACCACAAGGTCGAGCAGTGAGTTAGAACCGAGGCGGTTTGCGCCGTGAACCGAAACGCAGGCTGCCTCGCCGATGGCCATAAGGCCGGGGACGATGGCGCTGGGGTCTTTTTTGGTCGGGTTGATGACTTCGCATTTATAATTGGTTTGGATGCCGCCCATATTATAATGCACGGTCGGCAGAACGGGGATCGGCTCCTTGGTCACGTCAACGCCCGCGAAAATCCGCGCGCTTTCGGCGATACCGGGCAGGCGGGCGTGGATGATATCGGCGTCCAGATGCATAAGATTGAGGTGGATATGATCCTTATCTTTGCCAACGCCGCGGCCCTCGCGGATTTCAATGGTCATAGAGCGGGATACGACATCGCGGCTGGCGAGGTCTTTTGCGGAGGGCGCGTAGCGTTCCATAAAGCGTTCGCCTTCGGAGTTGGTCAGGTAACCGCCCTCGCCGCGCACGCCTTCGGTGATCAAACAGCCTGCGCCGTAGATGCCTGTGGGGTGAAACTGCGTGAATTCCATGTCTTGCAGCGGAATGCCTGCGCGAACGACCATGCCGTTGCCGTCACCCGTACAAGTATGGGCGGAGGTACAGGAGAAGTATGCGCGGCCATAACCGCCTGTGGCGAGGATGACCTGGTGGGCGCGGAAGCGGTGAATTGCGCCTGTGTCCAGATCCCACGCCATAACGCCGACGCATTCGCCGCCCTCCATAATCAGGTCGAGTGCGAAATATTCGATGAAGAATTCGGCGTGATGCTTCAAGGCCTGCGTATAGAGCGTGTGCAGAATCGCGTGGCCTGTGCGGTCGGCGGCTGCGCAGGTGCGCTGGGCGGTGCCTTTGCCGTAATGGGTGGTCATGCCGCCAAATGCGCGTTGATAGATTTTCCCTGCGGCGGTGCGGGAGAACGGCACGCCGTAATGTTCCAGTTCGATAATTGCGGGGATGGCTTCGCGGCACATATATTCGATTGCGTCCTGATCGCCAAGCCAGTCAGAGCCCTTAATCGTGTCATACATATGGAAGCGCCAGTCGTCCTCGCCCATATTGCCGAGCGCGGCGGAAATGCCGCCCTGCGCCGCTACGGTGTGAGAGCGGGTCGGGAAAACCTTGGAGATGATCGCGGTTTTCAGGCCTTTTTCCGCGCAGCCGAAACCGGCTCTGAGGCCTGCGCCCCCTGCTCCCACCACCACAACGTCATATTCGTGATCGACGATTTCGTATGATGGGGCACCCTTGTTTGTTTTTGCCGCTTTCGCCATTTTTTCTCCTGCTTCGTATATCGAGTTATAAACGCAAAGACGCTAAGGCGCAAAGCGATCATTGATTATCCGGACGATCCCGTTTTTTATGACAGTATTGTTAAAGTTTATCAAAAAGCCCAGGGGCTTGTTGGCCATACGGATATATGACAGCGATTGCGCCCTGTGAACGGGGAGCAATTTTTCGCAAGCCTTTAGTTCCAGCAACAGCGTATCTTCAATGATGATATCTGCTCTAAATCCATTGCCCAATAGCTCACCATGGTAAAATGCCAGAATTTCAGCCTGCCTTGTATATTTAATATTTCTTTTGTCCAGTTCCTTACACAGGGCGGATTCGTATAGGCTTTCCAGCATTCCCGGGCCAAAATATTCATGAACCTTAAATACCGCATCTATGACGTCTTTCGCCAGACGCTCGGTCTGAACATCAACCACCGTCAGCTTTGCGTCTTCGCGTCTTTGAGATTCCATCTCGATGTATTCCTTTAAAGTGCAATCTTTAGAATTGAAAAAATACAGGCAATCGCCAGTCCAAAGAAGAACAGTTTCAGGCCGATCAGCTTCACGAATTTTAAGCCTTCATTGTGAATATAATCTTCAACCACGACTTGTGAACCCAGCTTGGCGTGGTAACACACAGAGATGATGAACAAGATCGCCAGGATCGCGTTGATCGGCTCGGCGAGCCAGCTTGTGAACTCGGCGTGGGACGCGCCCTTGAGATCAACGACCGCGAAGGCGAACCAGCCAACAAGCGGCAAATTGGCGATTGAGGTTATGCGCTGCGCCATCCAGTGATCGCTGCCGTGTCCCGCTGAGCCCAGGCCGCGCGCACGTCCGAGAGGTGATTTCAAACCGTCATTTTGCCATTTGAGTTTCATTGCTGCGCGTCCTCCTGGATAATAACCTCTACAAGCCTGTCTGAAACGGCGGGAGCCGCCGCGTTATTCGAATACTGGCTGGCGCAGTACCATGCGCTGGCGGTGAGCAAGGCCGTTGAGAGCAGGACAAGGTAACCGGCAGCGTAAGCGTTTTTGATCTTAAACAAATACCCCATATCCCAGAACATATGCCGCACGCCATTTGACATATGATAGAACAAGGCCACTGACCAACCAAAAATCATAAATGTGCCGAGAGGAGAGGCGGCGAAATTTTGTGCCACGATATAGGCCTGCTCGCTTGTCGCGGCGGCAATAAGCCACCACGCCACCATCAGCGTTCCTATCGCCAAAGCCAGGCCTGTGGCGCGGTGCAGAATTGAGAGGACAGAGGTCATTTGCGGTTTATAAACCTGAAGATGCGGCGAAAGCGGGCGGCGTGATTTTGTGACCGAATGTTCTGACATACATGACCCTATGCGGCTGAAGTAAAATTACAGACTTATAATAGGATTATCTGGCGAATATTCAATGGTTTATTGGGGGCGAATTTTAAGATTCAACGATATGGAATTTGCCCGACTTACCATTTTTTGCAAATTTAACCTGATTTCGCCCGTTTTCTTTCGCCTCATAGAGCGCGGCATCGGCGCGGGCAAGCAAAGCGTCGAGCTTTTCTGCTTGATTGTGTCTCAGCGCCACACCGAAACTGGCGGTGCACTCCAGAGAAAGGGGGCGCCTGGTTTCGTCTTCAATAACACAGGGGCTGTTTTGAATTTTTAAGCGGATTTTTTCCATGAGTTTTAAAGCTTGTTCAGAGGTTGTCTCCGGCAACAAAAATGCAAATTCTTCCCCGCCAATGCGGCCGATCACATCTTCTTTTCTGAATATATCCGTCAGGATTTTAGAAAGATGTTTTAAAACCTCGTCTCCTGCTGCGTGCCCATGGGTATCATTAATCTTTTTAAATTTATCAACATCACAAAGCACCATACATACTGGCGTATTATGCCGACTCGCCCGTGAAAGTTCAACTTCCGCAGATTGCATAAAAGCCCGGCGGTTGCTGAGGCCTGTGAGCGAATCTCTCAGTGCCTGATGCATTAACTCTTGAGAATATTGTTTGACGTGCAAAACAAGAGGCCGGAAAATGAACAAAGCCTCAACAAGCAATGTCATTATCAAAACAGCAAATACGATTGTTTGCATAATCTTGAGATTGTTGATTTTTGCAAGGCTTTCTTCCTGATATTGCTGCGCGGCCAGATCCAGGCCGTTCATCAGGGCACCTGTCGCTGTATTCGAGAGCTTACTGTAAATCTCGAAAAACTCCTCGCGCGTGCTCTCACTATCCAGCTTCATAAAGGCTTCCGCGAGTTTGATGTAATCTTGGGATTGACGATGCAGATTGATCGGCTCATCAAAGTAAATACTATATAGAGCTGGGCTCAGCTTGACCTGACCCGTTTTGCCTTCGGAATATCCATGCACGAGATAGTCATGACCAAGCTTGAATGAAAAATAAGCGTTTTCCATCAATGCTTTGTCTTTTGTATCTGATGTATTGATGAAGTTTGACGCGTGAAGCGCGACTTGTTGGGCTGTGACGCGTTGGCGGCCTGCGATATAGACTATTTCTGCGGTTTCTTTTTGTGCGCCCGTCATTTGCATGATCAGAATATGGCTTCCTGTCGCCAGGAGGGCTATTAACCCCAAAGCCAAAACGTAGGATATGGTCAGAAAACGGCTCGGCTCCTCAGACGCATCCAGTGTTTTATAGGCTTTTAGTCCATTTTTAAAAAAATCTATGAACATGTTCTTTCCTTTGTGCCTCATCCTATCAAAAAAGGATTAAAACACCCTTAAGAACATTTGGTATATTTTAGTGCCAAGCCATTGATACAATATCGCAAACCTGTTGGCTCTGGACCGTCTGGAAATACATGCCCGAGATGCGAGCCGCAATTTGCGCAATGCACCTCAGTTCTGGCGTAACCGATATGATAATCCGTTGATGTTCCGATAGCATCGTCTTGAAACGGTTTATAAAAGCTTGGCCACCCTGTGCGGCTGTCGAATTTTGCGTCGGTGGAGAAAAGCGTCTGGCCGCAGCCTGCGCAAGCGAATTCACCCGGCCCCTCGACATCATTTAAGGGCGATGTACAGGAGCGTTCAGTCCCTGCGCTGCGCAGGATGGAGTATTGCTCTGGGCTCAGGCGCGCGCGCCACTCCTCATCCGAAAGCTGGAACGGGAAGCTGTTTGATTTTTCGGTCTTCATAGCTGTTTATTCGCCACGTGAGCAAAAATGGTTACAGCTTAAAGGCCAAGCTCAGCAGTAATTTTATTCATATCGTTGATCATACGTGGCGTTGTTGGACGTGAAATCGGATTTTGACGACCACGCCCAAAGTTGCGCGGGCTGATTTTTGGGCCTGGGCACATTTGACGACGCTTAAACTCTGCAATATCCGTAAGAGTAAGGATTTTGTTTACATACTCGGCTTCAAGTCCTGTCTTTTCAACAATATCGTCAACAGACATATTCTGTTCGACATACATCTCAAGCACAGGCGCAAGCTCTGTTTCATAATCGCCAAGGGTATCCTCATCAACTTGATTTTCAGCAAGCTCCGCCGAAGCTGGGCGTGTGATTATAGAATCTGGCATCACAGGACCTTTTGGCCCCTTCATACCTTCAGGCACATTTTCATTGCGCCATTTTGCCAACGCAAAAACAAGTGGCTTGGGCACGTCTTTTAATGGGTTATAACCGCCATTGGTATCGCCATAAAGCGTGCAGTACCCAACGCTTCCTTCCGATTTATTCCCTGTGCTGATGACGAGCCAATGTTTTGCATTGCTTAACGCCATAAGCTTTACGCCGCGCGAACGCGATTGAAGGTTTTCTTCTGTCAGAGTTGCACTCGCTTGAATATTAAAGTCTGCATGAAGACGATCGATGTGAGCCTGCACCTCGTTGTCAATCGGGCTTTCGTAAAAGTTCAGCCCCATCATTTTGCTCGCAATTCTCGCATCATCGCGGGTTTCATTTGATGTATATTTGTAAGGCATACTCACAGCATGAACGCGGTCACCGCCAAGAGCATCGGCAAGTATCGCAGCGACTACTCCTGAATCAATTCCGCCAGACATTCCCAGACAAACCTCTTTATTTTCATCCCAATTTTTTTCAATATAATCTCTCGTTCCTAAAACAAGCGCATTCCAGACAGCTTCGAGGTCTTCAGGGTATGGCGTTATATTTGGAGTAGACGTTAGTTTTGCAGGCAAGTGAGAGTGAGCTGAGAGTTCAAGAATATCTACCGACTCTCTAAATGCTGGCGCTTGGTAGTTTAATTTGCCGTCACCATCTACGGCCATGGATGCGCCATCAAAAACGACTTCGTCTTGTCCGCCGACTTGTGCGGCATAAATGACGGGAACATTGTTTTCTGTTGCGCGGGCGGCGACAACATTATTCAAGCGACGGTCAAATTTACCGCGCTCGTATGGCGAGGAGTTAATTGAAATGATCGCTTGCGCGCCTTTTGCGACAAGGCCAGAAGAAACGTCTTGATACCAAGTGTCTTCACAAATAACTATACCGATCTTCATACCCTTATAGTCTATTGGATCCGAAGGCTTTCCGGGGGCAAGCGTTCTGCGCTCATCAAAGACATCATAAGTGGGAAGCTTTTGTTTGTTTACTATAGTAATTTAAAATATTGATTGGACGTATTATGTGGGTGTGTTATGCTGTA
>CAYGJS010000014.1:0-53959 GCA_964350435.1 uncultured Micavibrio sp. | reverse complement strand
TCCTCTCACTTGCACTCTCATATTACTGGATAACCAAATTAGTGGGATAGGTTCAAAGGAAGAGTTTTAAGGAAAGCTTAAGAAATCGACAAAATCAAAGAACCTGCTTCCGGTTTTTTGCAGCCCCATTAAACCGGAAGCAAAAGAGCCGCAACCCGCCGCCCTTCGGCCACCAGAACATTATACGTCCTGCACGCCGCACCTGTATCCATCACATCAACGGATAACCCATTGTCTTTTAAGTGTTTTTTGATGTCGTTGCCTAAAAACGCGATTTGGCCACCGCACCCGAGCAGCGCCACATCAATATCGCTCGAAATCTCAATAAGGGATTGAAAATGCGGTATTTCCAGCTCTTTGACACTGTTCGGCGCATCCCAAGACCGCGTTTCCGAAGGCGTAACCATGATCGCCTCCTCATAAACCTGCCCGCTCACCTTGAACCGCCCGCCGGTATACCCCTGAAGAACTTGCGTTCCAGACTTAATCAGCGGCGTAACATCCACGGCTCTCTATGCCTCTTGCGGCGAAGGCGTATCGCTACTCTGCGGACGGACATTCATAAATAGCAGCAACGGCGCCGCAACAAAAATCGAAGAATACGTCCCCACAACAATCCCGAAGATCAACGCATAAACAAACCCGCGAATAACCTCCCCGCCAAAAACATACAGCGCAATCAACGCCAGCAATGTCGTAAACGACGTAATTGTCGTGCGCGACAGCGTATTATTAATCGCCATATTAAACAGCTCGGGCAAAGGCATCTTCTTATATTTGCGCAAAGTTTCCCGAATGCGGTCAAACACAACCACCGTATCGTTGATCGAATACCCAGCCACCATCAAAATCGCCGCCACAGTCGTCAGGTTAAACTCCATCTGCGTCAGGGCAAACAGCCCCACCGTCAAAATCGAATCATGCGCCAGCGCAATCAATGACGCTACACCAAACTGCCATTCAAACCGGAACCAGACATACGCCATAATCCCGATCAGCGAGAACAAAACCGCCAGCGCGCCCTTCTCCTTAAGCTCTTTCCCGACCTGCGGCCCCACAAATTCCACGCGGCGATAATCAATCGGCTCCTCGAAGCTCTCATCCAGCGCCGCCCGAACCTTATCAATCCCCACCTTCTGCGCCGCCGCATCGCCAGGCTGCTGCCCCATACGAATGAGCAAATCATCCGCCGCGCCGAACTCCTGTATAGAAATCGCGCCCAAATCCAAACCATTCAGCTTAGACCGAAGCACACCCAGATCAGGCGTCACAGGGGTGCGAATTTCAATCGCGGTTCCGCCCGTGAAATCAATCCCGAAATTAAGCCCGCGCACACCAATCAATCCAATCGCGCCCAGCACAAGAACAATCGAAAGTGCCATCGCAAAGTGCCGACCGCCAACGAAATTCACATTGGTATCATCGGGAATAAGGTGAAAACCCTTCATAATTAAAACCTTCCTAAACCATCGCTGCCCGCGCAGCGAATCAATCCAATAAGATCACCACACGCATTATTCTTTAAACTCATACTATCTGCGTTCATCTGTGTCCATCTGCGGTTCAAATCACCCTTTAAACAGGCAAAACTTTGGCACTGCGGTTATTCCTGATCCACCACACCACCATTAAACGCGTCACCATAATCGCCGTAAAAAACGACGTCATAATCCCAATCCCCAAGGTCACGGAAAACCCCTTAATCGGCCCCGTCCCAAAGGAAAACAAAATAATCGCGGCAATCAGCGTGGTGAGGTTCGAGTCAATAATCGTCGACATCGCGCGGCTATACCCCGCATCAATCGCCGAGAGAACCCCGCGCCCTGCCGCCAATTCCTCACGTATGCGTTCAAAAATCAGCACATTCGCATCCACCGCCATCCCGATCGTCAGCACAATCCCCGCAATCCCGGGCAGCGTCAGCGTCGCCTGCAAACTCGACAGTAACGCAAATATCAACGCCACATTCACAAACAATGCCACATTCGCCATCCACCCGAACAACCCGTATGTCACGCCCATAAACAGCAAAACAAACACCATCCCAATGCCCGCGGCCATTTTCCCTGCCGCCACAGAATCCGCCCCTAAAGACGGCCCCACAGTGCGCTCTTCCACCACAACCATCGGCGCAGGAAGAGCCCCTGCGCGCAGCAAGAGTGCCAAATCATTGGCTTCCGTCACCGTAAAACTCCCCGAAATCTGCCCGCGCCCGCCACAAATCGGCTCGCGGATCACAGGCGCACTCAAAATCTGCTCATCCAGCACAATCGCAAACGGCTTGTTCACATTCTTACGCGTCACATCACAAAATCTGCGCGACCCCACATTATTGAGCGCAAACGAAATCACAGGCTGACCATCCTGAAACGCGGGCTGCGCATTCGAAAGCATCTCCCCGGTAATCAATGGACGCCGCTCGACATCCAATGTCTGCCCGGGGCTCTCCACCATCGGAAAACTCATGCTTGCGCCCGCCGCCGATGGGTCTTTCACCAAATGAAAATTGAGTTTCGCGGTCGTGCCGATAATCGCCTTAAGGCTGTCTGCATTCGCGCCCGGTGCCTGAATCAAAATCCGGCTCTCGCCCTGACGCTGAATAACCGGCTCTGTCGTGCCAAGCTCGTCAATACGGCGGCGAACAATCTCGATGCTCTGCGCAATCGTCTGGTCAAAAATCTGCTTCCGCCCCGCCGCATTCAAAACCGCATCAATCGTCAAATCATCAGATTCCGTCGTAATATCCAAATTCTCATCAAATCGCCGCAAAATCTTCCGCGCCGCTTCGCCGTCATCCGCCTCTTTCAAAACAATCCGCACGCCGCCATTCACCGCCGCCAGACGCGTATAGCCAATCTTCTCGGCCCGCATTTCCTTGCGCGTATCAGAAATCAAGCCATCCGCACGCTCCTTAAACACAACGTTAACATCAACGTCATACAGCAAATGCGCCCCGCCTCGAAGATCAAGCCCCAAATTCACCGTCTTGCTCGGTGCCCATGAAGGCAAGTTCTCAGCAACCCATCCACGCGCACCCGCGCCAATAACATTCGGCAAAGCATACACCACGCCGAAAACGCACACCAAAAGGGTCAGGATAATTTTCCACGGCGCAATTTGAATCATCGTAAAATCTTACTTCTTCGCATCATTCGCTGGGCTGGCGGTCAAACGCACATCATTCTTGTTGTGAATGGTCGAACGCAAAGCCGTAACCTTCACGCCATGACCCAAATCAACAACAACCTCGTCATCCCCGTCTTTGATCTTGTCAATCGTGCCGACCAAACCGCCACCCGTCAAAACCTTATCGCCCTTTTTTAAACCCTGAAGCATCTCTGAATGTTTCTGCATCCGCTTTTGCTGCGGACGAATAAGCAGAACGTAAAACAGCATCACCAAGACGAACACAAGCCCCATATTCCAGGCAAAAGCCTCCATCGCGCTCGGTGCATTCGGCAAGGCCGCCGCAGCCTGCGCCGCCGCATCGACGCTCTGCTCAACAACAGGGGGCACAGATTGTGCATACGCTTTAGAAATCAGCATCTTTAAAAGTCCTCACAATATGAAATTATGGGACAGACTATAAAACCTCACGCGCCAAAAACAAGCCCCCTTACATATTCATGCACAGAAGCACAAAATTCGCGTTAACGCTCGAGGTAGACCTCCGGATTAATCGCCTCCGTCCCGCGCCGCACTTCAAAATGCAGCTGCGGCCGGTCCACCGAACCCGTCGACCCCACAGTGCCGATCGCCGCGCCGCGATTGACCACCGCCCCGCGCGCAACGCTAATCTTGTCCAGATGCGCATAGGCCGTCATCCAGCGATTCTCATGCCGCACCAGCACCAAATTCCCCGAACCCTTAAGCTCACTGCCCGCATAAACCACAACCCCGTTCTCCGCCGCCTTAACCGGCGTACCCCGCGCCGCCAAAATATTGATCCCGTCATTATGCAAGCCCCCCGCCTTTGGCCCATATTTCGACAAAATTTTCCCCTGCACGGGCTTCATGAATTTCGACGACGCCCGCTTAGGCGTTTTCGCCACCACTTTGCTCTTGGGCTGCTTCGGCGCAACGACTTGCGGCTGCGCCACCGCCACCTTCTGCTCTAACGCCGCCCCCTGAGAAGGCTGCGGTAAAGCCGCACGCTCCACAGACGGCACCGCCGCCCCATTATATGTACGCTGATCCACCGCCGCCATCACCGGCTCAGGCGGCGCACTCGCGCTCTCGGATGGCAACTTCAAAACCTGCCCCGTCCGCAAAACATACGGGCTTTGCAAATCATTCAGCCGCGCAATCTGGCTCATATCCGCATTGAAAATCCGCGACACCGAATACAAACTATCCCCGCCCCGCACTAGATACTCCCGCGGCGGTGGCAATTTCAATCGCTGCCCGGGCACAAGAACAAACGGCGCGGCCAAGCGGTTATCCAGCACAATATCCTGCATCACAATGTTATATCGGTTGGAAATACTCCACAGGTTTTCACCTTCGGTAACAGTATGCACACCACTGCTGCCCGCCCCCGCATCAAACCCATACACCTTAAGCGGCGCAGGCGTTTGCGAACCGAACAAACATGAAGTCAAAAGAAATGTTGACGCCAGAACAGGCAAAAACGAACGTTTCATAATTAAGAGATTACATCTTTAAGAATTTATCGTCCAGCGCAGCGGCGTGTTCAAAAAACATCCAAAGAGAAATGAGGCGAAATTTGCAAACTTTTTATCAAAGAATATTAAAGACACTGCGCCTTGTGACGCAACCAATGATCCGCCAAAACGCAGGCCATCATCGCCTCAACCACAGGCGTACCTCGCAAACCCACGCACGGGTCATGCCGCCCTTTGGTAATGATGTCGGTTTCTGCGCCGCTCTTATCAATCGTCTTCACAGGCGTCAGTATTGAACTCGTCGGCTTGAAGGCCACGCGCACCACAATATCTTGCCCCGATGATATACCGCCCAAAATCCCGCCGGCATTGTTACTCTGAAAGCCATCAGCGCGAATTTCATCGGCGTTGTCTTCTCCGCGCAAAGACACGGCCTCAAACCCCGCGCCAATCTCCACAGCCTTCACCGCGTTAATGCTCATCATCGCTTTCGCCAAATCCGCATCCAGCTTGTCATATACGGGCGCGCCAAGCCCCGCAGGAATGCCGCTGGCATGAACCTCAACCAAAGCCCCCGCCGAAGACCCGCTCTTGCGAATGCCGTCGAGATAATCCTCAATCCGCGCCACAGCCTTGGCATCAGGCAGCCAAAGCGGGTTTTGCGAAACCTGGTTCCAATCCCAGTTGGCACGATCAATGATTTCCGTCCCGACCTGCACCACAGCCGCGCGGATTAAAGGCACGCCCGCACCCTCACTGCGCTCTTCCCTCCCCCTCACAGGGGGAGGGTTAGGGTGGGGGATATGACGGCCAAGCTCATGCTCCAGCACTCTGCGCGCCACCGCGCCCGCCGCAACGCGCATAGCCGTTTCGCGCGCGCTTGAACGCCCGCCGCCGCGATAATCCCGAATGCCGTATTTCTCGTTATAGGTATAATCCGCATGACCGGGGCGGAACTTATCTTTGATATCGCTATAATCTTTTGATTTCTGATCCTGATTACGGATCAAAAGGCCAATCGGCGCGCCCGTCGTTTGCCCCTCGAATACGCCGGACAGAATCTCCACCGTATCCGGCTCCCTGCGCTGCGTTGTGTGGCGGCTCTGCCCAGGCTTGCGCTGATCAAGAAACCCTTGAATATAGGCTTCGCTCAGGGGGATGCGCGGCGGCACGCCGTCAACCACGCAGCCAATCGCCGGCCCGTGGCTCTCACCAAAAGATTGATACTGAAACAATGTGCCGAAACGATTACCTGACATAAGAAATAACCTAGCCCCTAAGCCCCGACTTTAACAGTGTCTTTTTGTGTTGACAGCGTGCCGTGATCAATAATCGCCACCGTCAGGCGGGAAATCGCCACCCGCTTACCTGTATCCTCCTCAAGGATATCGGTCTGCCAGACCTGCGTGCGCCGCCCCGTATGCATAGGCGTGCATACACCAATCACGCGCCCTTCCGTCACGGCGCGAATGTGGTTGCAGTTAATCTCGATCCCTACGGCGCGGAATTGCTCAGGATCAATCGTCATCCATGCGGCAACACTGCCCAGCGTTTCCGACAAAACGCAGCTCGCCCCACCATGCAAAATGCCAAAGGGCTGGGTTGTGCGAGCATCAACGGGCATAGTGGCCTTGAGATAATCCGCCCCGACCTCGATAAATTCAAGACCGATATGCGTCCCCATATTGGCGTTACGCATCCCTTCCAGATACTCGAGCTTATAATCATCAAACCAAATCATCATACATTCCTGTCATTGCGAGGAGCAAAAGCGACGCGGCAATCCATCTTCAAATATCAACATTGCGCGCTGGATTACTTCACTTTGCTCGCAATGACTAGATGTGACTTAAGCCGCCTCGCTGTCATCCTTTTTGGGAGCCATAGACTTGAGAAGCTCTGCAGTTTCCGCAACATTATCAACCGATAGCATCCCCACGGTATGATAGCCCGCATCCACGTGCAAAACTTCACCCGTCACCCCAGAGCCAAGATCAGACAGCAGGAACAGCCCCGCGCGACCAACATCATCAATCGTCACATTGCGCTTCAGGGGCGCGTTCAGCTCGTTCCAGCGCAGGATAAAGCGGAAATCACCAATCCCCGAAGCCGCCAAAGTCTTGATCGGCCCCGCAGAAATTGCATTCACGCGGATATTATTCGAACCCAGATCCGCAGCCAAATAACGCACACTGGCCTCCAGCGCAGCCTTCGCCACGCCCATCACGTTATAATGCGGCATCACTTGCTCCGCGCCATAATAGGTCAGCGTTATCAATGACCCGCCCTCTTTCATAAGCGGCACAGCCCGCTGCGCCACAGCCGTAAAAGAATAAACAGAAATATCCATAGTCCGCGCAAAATTCTCCCGCGTGGTATGCAGATACAGGCCATCCAGCTCGTTCTTATCCGAAAACGCAATCGCATGAACAACGAAATCAATCTCGCCCCATTCTTCCTCGATCACCTTGAACGCCGCATCCACGGACGCGCCGTCCGTCACATCGCAAGGCACAACAATTTTCGCACCGATCTGTTCCGCCAAGGGGCGCACACGTTTTTCCAGCGCCTCGCCCTGATACGTAAAGGCCAGCTCCGCCCCTGCATCCGCCGCCGCCTTGGAAATCCCCCAGGCAATCGAGCGGTCATTCGCGACCCCCATCACCAATCCCCGTTTCCCTTTTAAGAAATTATTCGTCGCGTCCATCTAAAAAAACTCACTTTATTATGCATTTCAAATTTTGATACCGTATCCTACACATTTTCACCCCGCCGTCCAGCCCCACATAAACCCGTCACATCGCCACTTGGAGGCATCAAAGCAAGCTGATACACTCCCGCTATGATCATCGAAAATACCGCCATAGAACATGCCTTCAACCAGCTCAGCCGGGATTTGAACGAAGAATTTCCAGACACCTCGCTGCTCTTCATCTGTCACCAACCCCAAGAACAAAGCAAAGCCCTGCAAGCCCGGGAAGAAGATATCAAGGAAATTCCGGGCGGCAAAGCCCTTCTCGCCGCCTTAAAACAGAGATCCTCGCTTGAACCCGTTGTAATGAAAACATTCACGCGCCCCTTTCCGTTTTTAATACAAAAACCCAGCTTTATTGGACTATGCTTCATCGACACTGCCGCCCTGAAAAAAAACGCACAAACCCTGTTCGAAACCGAGGAAGACAGCCATAAAGACGCAAAACTCATCACCATGCAGCGCGCATGGCCGCTCCTCTCCCTGTGGCTTGAAGCCAAAGCGGATCATCACAAAAACACCGGCCAACAGATCTTCACCCCGCCTGCAGACCGCCTCAAACAAATTAGAAACAACCTCCTCGCCGATTGCTTTGCCTCCATCGCTCTGCAACTGGCCGACAACCAAAACACCGCGGGACTGCTGCAAAAACACCGTGGAGAAAAAGCCCTCTCGGCTCTGCATCACAACACCCCGGAACAAGACCCCTTTGCCATCACTTTTGATGCGGTAAAATTAGTGGTGCGCTACGCTCAGGAGCAGGCACAAGAGCGAAAATTTTTTCACAACACCTTAACCGCAACCATGGAAATCTCAGAAGTCTTCGATGATATCGCACTGGAAAAATGGATTGAGTTTGCCCAAAAAGCCCAAGAAATGCTCTGGGCAGGGTACTCCGTCTCAGAAACGCTCGGCGCAGCAACCTACAGCACAGAAGACCCGCATTTAAGATCATACGCCTCGATTATCGCAGAACTCCTCAACCAGGATGTATCCCCCGTAAAACCAGGCAGCGGATACAACCCATTCGCCAATCAGGCCTCCACCGAACAAGCCCATATCAAAGCCGCAGAAAACCTTTTTCCAGAACTGATAGACCGTGTCCTCGTAGAAGAAAAACCGGAGATTTTGCTGCACGAAGCTCACGAACAAAATGCAAAACTGTTAAGAGGAAAAATCATCGGCTGGTGTGCCCCCGCGCTGATAGACGCATATAACAGTTATAAATCCGAAACCCAAGACACCGCAGAATTAGGCAAAAAATTAAACCTTGTCTTTCATGATACGCTCCGCAGCATAAAATGGAGCGATATTCAAAAATTAAATACACTGATAATGCATATTAAACGTGAGCATGAACACCCAAGCCTGGGAAAAATAAAAGAGCGTCTCGAAGCCTCCGAAACGCTCTCTCGATTAACAAAATATCTATGAGCACTAGCTCACAATTTCCCACGTCCCGTCAGGGTTCTCACACGCCGTGCCGGTCGCTGTCTCGCGCTGTCCGCCGATAAATATTTCCTGCTGGTACTCGCGGCAATAACGCCCTGTGGTGCTGCGTCCGTCACGCACAGGCGTCACAGTGCCGTAATTTCCGCTTTCGGGATTGTTCCATGCCACGCTCTCGCCCAGAGGCGCAGTTTGCGCGCGCTGGTTCGCCTGCCCAAGATATTGCATATCTGCGCGGTCCAATGACTTACCGATCTCGCTACCAACCAGAGCGCCGAGCAACGCGCCGCCGCCTGTCGCCCAAAGCTGGCCGCTACCGCCGCCAACTTTAGAACCAAGAATACCGCCGATCAGGGCGCCCGCACCCGTACCGATTGTTTGCTTCGTGCCGCTATCCTGAAAGCTCTCACAGCCCGCCGCCGTAAAGGATGCGAGAACGAGAGGAATTAAAAATAAATTTCTCATGCTTGTTTTCTTCATAATGTTCGCCTTTCTTAAATTCTTGCGATGCATATTGCGATTATAGATTCGTAGTCTATATCTATTCTGTTACGAATGTTAAGCAACAACCCTTCGGAAATAAATCATGAGCTCAGAAATTTTTAAAATTTACGGAAACGATCCTGTTGCCCTTTGCCGCGCTTGGTATCAAGACGCAGAAAAAGAAGAGCTGAACGACCCCGAAGCCATATGTCTGGCCACATGTGACGCGCAAGGCAACCCCTCAAACCGCATGGTTTTGTTAAAACAGATTGACGAAAATGGAATAAAATTCCACACAAATTCCGAAAGCCATAAAGGCCGCGATATCGCCGCCAACCCCAAAGGCGCAATCTGCTGGTATTGGAAATCCACCCGCAAGCAAATCCGCATCGAGGGGGATATTATTCAGGTTCCGGAAGGCGAAGCCGATGAATACTTCGCAGCCCGCTCGATAGAGCGGCAAATCGGTGCATGGGCCTCCAGACAATCCACGCCGTTTGAACGCCGCGCCGACCTCGAAGCCGCACTCAAGAAATATGAAGATGAATTTGCAGGCACAGACAACATCCCCCGCCCGCCCTATTGGAAAGGCTATCGCCTCATTCCCCGCTCAATCGAATTCTGGATTGCCCATAAAGACCGTTTGCATACCCGCTTCGTCTACATTAAAAAAGACCAAACATGGACAGCCCACTGGCTCTGCCCCTAAAGGAACATGATATGACCGCCACCGCCAAAAAAGACACCCGCACCGAAAAAATGGAATTCAGCGCCGATGTATCGCGCCTACTGAACATTGTTGCCCACGCGCTCTACACCAACCACGATGTCTTCCTGCGCGAGCTGATCTCCAACTCTGCGGACGCCTGTGACCGCCTACGCTATGACGCCATCGCCAAGCCCGAACTGACCGCCGATAACCCCAATTTCCGCATCCATATCTATAAAGACACAACCGCCCGCACCTTAACCGTGGTTGATAACGGCATCGGCATGACCAAGGCCGAACTCATCGACAACCTCGGCACCATCGCCAAATCCGGCACGGCCAAACTGATGGAAAAGATGAAAAACGAAGCAGACCCGCTAAAACTCATCGGTCAATTCGGCGTGGGCTTCTACGCAGGGTATATGGTCGCCAGCCACATCACCGTCATTTCCCGCAAAGCCGGATCGAAAACCACCAATGTCTGGGAAGCCGATGGCGCAAGTGGCTTCACCATTCGCAAAGCCACCAAAGATGAAGACGCCAAACTCGACGGCGAGCGCGGCACGGCCATTATCCTTGATATCAAAGACGAAGGCGCGGACTTCCTGATCGACGAAAAAATCAAAGTCACCGTCGAAACCTATTCCGACCATATCGATGTCAAAATCTTCCTCGGCACGCCCCAAGACACCGACTCAGGCGAAGGCCAGCCCATCAACAAAGCCCAAGCCATCTGGACGCGCTCCAAATCCGATGTCACGCAGGAACAATACACCGAATTTTACAAACACATCACCCACGGCTTCGACGAACCGCAACTCACTAGCCATTGGCGCGCCGAAGGCAAAATCGAATTTAACGCCCTGATGTTCATCCCGACCATGCGCCCGTTCGATCTCTACGACCCGGGCCGCAAAGGGGCCGTGCGCCTGTATGTCCGCCGTGTCTTTATCTCCGATAATGTCGATGGATTAATGTATCCGTGGCTGCGCTTTGTGCGCGGCGTTGTCGATTCCGAGGACCTGCCGCTGAATATCAGCCGTGAGTCCCTGCAATATAACCCGATCATCGCTAAAATCCGCACCGCGGTCACCAAGCGCATCTTGAGCGACCTCGATAAACTCTCCCACGAGGATAACGCCGCCTTCATGACCTTCTGGGGACAATTCGGCGCGGCGCTCAAGGAAGGGCTATACGACGCGGGCGAACACCAAGACGCCATCTTCAAAATCTGCCGCTTCTTCTCAAGCCGTGAGAACGGCGAAAAAGCAACCTCTCTTGATGATTACATCGAGCGCATGAGCGATACCCAAAAAGACATCTATTACATCAGCGGCGAAAACGTGGACTCCTTGAAAAACTCCCCGCAGATCGAGGGCTTTAAATCCCGCGGCCTCGAAGTCCTGTTCTTCAATGACACGATTGATGATTTCTGGATCCAGCAAGCCCCCGATTATAAAGGAAAAACCTTTAAATCCGTCACCAAAGGCGATATCGATTTTGGCGAAAGCAAAGAGGGCAGCGACAAAAAAGACGACACCATCACCGATAACCCGCTCACCGCCGCGCTGAACGAAATCTTAAAAGACGAAGTTTCCCGCGTGCAAATATCCAAACGCCTGACCGAATCCCCTGTCTGCCTCGTGGCCGCCGAAAACGCGGTCGATATGCATATGGAGCGCGTATTAAAAATCCACCAAAAATACGACCCCGTCAGCAAACCTGTGCTGGAAATCAACGCGAGCCATGCACTCATAAAAAAGCTGGAGACAATGGACACCAAAAGCGAAAGCTTTGAAAACGCCGCCCATCTCTTGCTCGATCAGGCCAAAATCATCCAAGGCCAGCCCGTAGGCGACGCCGCAAGCTTTGCCCGCCGCATGTCTGATTTCCTGCTGAAAAGCCTTTAAGAAAATTTAAAACGAACACGCGCCGCCAGTATAATAACAACTCGGCACACCGCATACTGCGTCAAGGCGCCCCCCCACGGTTATAACGCCCGTATAAATAGGGGCCCCGCACCCGCCCCCGTAATAACTCACCATTCTGGGCAAAAACGTCACAAGAGCCTGCACGCCGCCAAATTCAGGAGGCTCCGCGGCAGGTGGATTTGCCACTTCAATATTTGTGGTCCATTCTCCTCGATCACCATCACAAGGCTCCGGCAACAACCGCAAATCCTCGGCTTCAAATTCCGAAAACCGTCTGAACAAATTCTTATCAAAATTCTGGCACTTAATCTCGTGCCACACCGCCTGCATAGAATAGCAAGGCGAAAAGGCCATATTCGTGACGCTTCCTCCGCCTGGCGCATGCTGATAATTGGTATCCAGATACGTTAACGCCGGCGTATCAACCAGCTCCGCCATAGCGTCTCCATATTCCGGCGAGGTAAACCGCGTAATGCTGGAAAAGCCGTCCACCAAAGAAGGCGTAAAACACGAATATTGCAGAACGCTATCGGGCTTACGAATAAGCACCTCCGCAGTTTCATTATCACGACTGGCCTGGAGCCAGGCTTGCGCACGCAAAACCTCATAAAACTCAGGATCACATGTCCGCGGCACATTGGCCTCCGGCGGAGCCGCGATTGCGCCCGCCCCAAACACAAGCAAACACATCAAAAAGATATAAAAACTATTCTGGTTCCGCGCCTTCAAAATCTCAAACTTCTAAAATATTGCTCACATCTATAATTATAACACAGCTTTGAAACGCCTGCATAATTTGAAAAACGTCTATTTGAAATTATTTTTAAAGCAAGCTCTGATCGTGACGCGCAACCATATCTTCAATCTCGTCTTCCGAAAAATCAAAGCTTTTCCCCAGCTCCTCAATAATCGCCTGGCGAATAAGCCCGTTCAAATCCTCATGATTCTCGCACCACAGATCAAGAAGGGGACGGCGAAAAAGCATCAAAACATCATCTTCCTTACCGCTTTTCTTCTCAACCCCCGGAGAGAGCTCTTTGCCGCTTCGATAAAAGGACAAAAGCTCATAAGGATCATCCAGATCAAGCTCCGCTTCCAAAGCCTCATCAGGAAATTCTTCAACCACAACAACCAGATCCTCGCAAAACTCGTCCAGCTCTTCCGGCAAATTATCAACAATCGCAAGAGCCATCACCTCAAGATCATCAAGTCCCGGCGGCATTGAAAAATTCATAATAATTTGTTTTCGATCCATAGTATTGACCTCCCCGGCCCTGTCCTGTCAGATCAAAGATCCCTAACAATGTGATTCTGAAACATAAATTTACGACAAAAAGAAACGATAGAGCAATGCCGACGTTAAAAATCGAAAAAATCAATCCACAAAACCTTGTGGAAAACTTGAAAACCCTCGACGGTTGGATGCTGTCTGAAGATAAAAACGCCATAGAGAAAAGTTTCAAATTCAAAAATTTTAACGTCGCTTGGGGCTTCATGTCCCGCATCGCCCTGCTGGCCGAAAAAATGGATCACCACCCCGAATGGTTTAACGTTTATAACCGTGTCGATATCCGCCTCACCACCCATGATGCTGGCGGCATCACGGAGCGCGACATCAAAATGGCGAAACAGATTGAATCCTATCTCTAGCTTCATATAAGATTAAAATATGATTTCTAATCTTCTCGACACGCTGCACGAACACAAAATCAACATCACAACCGGCGTTCCTGATGGCTGGATTGTGCCCATTATCAGGGGCTTGAGCGAAGACCCCCGATTTGATTACATTGCCGCCGCCCGTGAAGAAGAATGCTTCGGCATCGCCGCCGGCGTCGCCATGAGTGGCCAGCGCGCCCTCGTTCTGATGCAAAATTCGGGCTTCCTCAACGCCATCGGTGCCTACACAACATTGTGCCAGAAATACCAGACCCCCTTCGTTGTGCTCATTGCCCATCGCGGCGGTATAAATGACTCCAACGGATACGATCCCAATAAATATCGCAGTTTCGAAGCCACCACACGCGCCATGAACATCTTCGTTCATCCTTCAAATTGGCCTGATCTTGGCGCAAACATCGCCAAAGCCATGGCGCGCAGCGAAGGGGCGGGAGAGCCCGCCTTCATCACCCTATCGGAAGGAAGCGGCCTGTGAAACAATCCGAAGTCTTTGAAGTTCTTATAAAATTTGCAGAAAAATATAACGCCCTGATCGTTGCCGATATCGGCTCGCAATCCCTCTGGCTGAAGGCCGCAAAAGACCGCCCTGAAAACCTGTATCTGTCGGGGCCCATGGGCATGGCCTCCTCCGTCGCGCTCGGCGTAGCGATAGCCAATAAAAACCGCCTCGTTATCGCCGCCTGCGGTGACGGCGCTCTGGCCATGAATATGACCTCACTTGCCACGATCTCCTATGCCGCGCCCAAAAACCTGATCGTCGTCGTGATGAATAACGGCGTTTACGAATATACAAAATCCCTGCCAGCCCCCGCACTTGGCGTGAATTGGGATGAAATATCAAAAACTTATCCCGGTTTTAACAAGAACATCCGCCTGACGGATTTGCAGGACTTCTCTCCCGAAAACGGCCCCCATTTCATCCATTCTGAAATCGAGGGTGGCGCTCTGCCTCCCGGCCCCGGCCTGCATCCTGTTGATGTTCACCACCGATTTAAAAATCATTGCAAGCTTTAAAAAATCTTAACAATTTGATATTATACTAAAAGAAGATCGCTAATTTAAGGATTAGAAACACTATGTCAGAAGCCATTATCGCAGCGCAAACCGCCATAGCCCGCCAGAACTTCGCGGTCAGCACGTTCAAAAAAGCGAACGAGCAGGTTGAACAACTCGCGAACATCATCGACCAGAACGCCCGCACAGTCTCCGCAAACGCTTCACGCGGAACAAATGTAAATTTCAACGCTTAAAACATCACTACGCATTGCTTTTTTCGCAGTGCCGAAAATGTTATTCAGAACAATCTTTCAAAGTGAAATAAGTCAAAAATGTTGATTTTTGAGAACCGGAGCGCAGCGTACTTAAGGGTACGTGAGCACCGGAAGCGAAAAAAATCGGCATTTGCAGACCATTTAACGAAGAAAGAGCCTACGCCACGCGGCTCATGAGCAGATGATGTGTTTCCCACATATGCTGCAGGGTGCCCGCCATATGCCGAACATCATCAAGGCTGTGCGCCGCAGACGCCGTTAAACGCAAACGCTCTGTCCCGCGCGGCACGGTCGGATAATTGATCGGCTGCACATAAATATTATGCTGCTCCATCAAAATATTTGAAACCTCGCGGCAACAATTCGGCTCCCCCACGATCACGGGCACGATATGACTTTCGGATTGCATATAAGGCAAATTCGCCGCCTCCAGCATCTCTTTCAAAAGCGCAACATTACGCCGCATCCGCATCCGCTCCACATCTGACACTTTCAGATGTTCCACCGCTGCCCGCGCCCCCGCCAAAACTGATGGCGGCAGAGACGTCGTAAAAATAAACGAAGAGGCAAACGAGCGGATCGTATCCACCACAACCGCAGGGCCAGTAATAAATCCGCCCATACAGCCATATGCCTTGCCGAACGTGCCCTCAATCACATCAATCCGATCCATCAATCCGCGCTCTTCCGCAACGCCGCCGCCGCGCGGGCCATATAAGCCAACCGCATGAACCTCGTCGAGATACGTCATGGCATTATATTTATCCGCCAGATCGCAAACGTCCTTAATCGGAGAAATATCGCCATCCATCGAATACACCGATTCAAACGCAATAATTTTCGGCCTTCCAATATCAACGCTCTGCAACAATTCTTCCAAATGCTCAAGATCATTATGCCGCCAGATTTTTTTCTCAGCCTTCGAATCACGAATACCATGAATCATCGAGGCATGATTGCCCGCATCAGAAAAAATCACGCAACCGGGGAGCATTTTCCCCAAAGTCCCCAGCGCCCCCTCATTGGCCACATAGCCCGAGGAAAACACCAAGGCCGCTTCTTTTTGATGAAGATCAGCCAGACTTTCTTCCAATTCCACATGATACCGCGTTGTTCCAGAAATATTGCGCGTACCGCCCGCCCCTGCGCCAGACGCCAATAAAGCTTCCTGCGCCGCCCGAACAACAACCGGATGCTGCCCCATACCGAGATAATCATTAGAACACCATATTGTAACCTCACGCGCAGCGCCCCCATTTTGCGGCCTGTAAAGAGCCTTAGGAAACTGGCCTGAAATCCGCTCCAGATTTGCGAAACTGCGATACCGCCCCTCGCGCTTAATGCCCGCGATACAGACTTCAAAATGCTGCAAATAATTAAAATCTGACATGCCAGACATTCATCCTTATTGTTATTGCCAGCCAATACGAATTATAATCATGGCAGGGACATAAATCATAACGCATTGATCATGGTCAATTCCACCCTTTTATGACCCAGTAATCCGTATTTGGATTTAATCCTATAACGACAGGTTTTCAAGGATGATTATCAGTTTCGGCGCAATTTTAATGCATTTGCAAGTGTCTTCCCAGAGCCCCGTGCCGCAAAGCGCATATGCGAACGCCGCCAGATTCGCAGATCACTATGAAATAGATATCGGTGGAAAAGCCGCTCTCCAAGCCCTCGCCGCCGCAAACGCCGGCGCAAAAGTCGCACTTGTCGGCAAAATCGGTGATGACCATTACGGCAAAAACATGCTGCTGAAACTCCGCCAGCGTGGAGTGATAACCTCCGGCGTAGGCCGCAACGAAACCATCCCCACAGGCATCTGCATAGAAATCGGTGGAAAAACACACGACCGCATTCTGGCACTCGGCGCAAGCCAGTGGGCTGACGCCACCCAAATCCCTGAAGAAATTCTCAAGCCCGATGGGTTCTTGCTGCTGCAAACCGAAATCGCGATGAAACAAAACACCCTGATGTTCGAAAAGGCGCGCGATTGCGGCGCAAAAACCATCCTGAACCTCTCGCCGCAAACCGAACTGACGCCCGAAGATATGGCGCGCATAGACTATCTCATCACGCCCGCCGCCCATAAAGGCTACGTTGCCGATGCCGCCCGCTATAAGGATCTCATATTGATTGTTCTGGACGATCATGGCGGCCTGATCGCCATGAAAGCGGGACAAGTCATAGCTGAAGCCGAACTCCCTCAAGCCAAACCAGACGAAGATTCAAACCCTAAAGACATCAGCTTCAAATATCCTTCATGCAGCGAAGAGGCCTTTTGCGGAACGTTTGCCGCCGCGCTTTATAACCAAATGCCGCTTGAAGAGGCGTTAAAATACGCCAACGCCGCCCGCGCCCTGACCGCATCAAAGAAAGGCGGATACAAAACCATGCCCTATCTGGACACGCTGAACCAACTTTTCAAAAATAACTAAAGCCCCAGCATTCCCGCCGCCCGCTCCGCGCGGCCCAAATCCTTATCCAGCGCCGCCATAACTTTGGCGAGATCCGCAGATTCATCGCTTGCCCACACCCGCAAGGTCTTGAGGTAAATCCCCGTAAACCCCGCAACCCGAACCGCGCCGCGAACTCCGGATGTTTCAATCCCTGCCGCCTCCAGCATCCACGTCATCGAACGGCACAAATGCGGACACGATACCAGCGCCTGCTTCGGATCAAACCGAATACTCTCAAGCACAGCCAAAATCCCGCCGCGGTAATCGTTCAAAATTTCAAACCGCTCCATCAAAATATCAAAAAGCAAATCCCGTTCCGATAATGCAGGATCAGGCTCCCCCATCCCCGACAGAACACGGCGATCAATCTGCCGTCCCAAAAGCGCGAGAATATCAAACTTATCCAGCACAATATCAAACAGCTCGGGCATCGAAAGCCCTGCCTCACGGGCGATATCGCTCATCATGACCCGCCCCCAGCCCTGATTTTCCGCCAAGGCCATCGCCTTATCAACGATCACCCCTTTAATATCTATATCAGCTTTTTTGACCATAAACCTTCAATCCTCTTGGCGTTGCAGCGCGAATTTCGTAACTTGTAACAAATTTAGTGCGAATCACAAAAAGGAAACTGCTCATGTCTAAACCAGCTCTCGGCGTTGTTGCCGTCGGAAACGCCCTCGTTGATGTTCTCGCGCAGGTCGATGACGCGTTTGTGCAAAGCCAGAATGTCGAAAAAGGGGTGATGACATTGATCGATGAAATCCGCGCCGTCGAACTCTATTCCAAAATGCCGCCGGGCATCGAAAGCTCTGGCGGCAGTGCCGGAAACACCATGGCAGGCTTCGCCTCTTTCGGCGGCAAAGGCGGATTTATCGGCAAAGTCGCCGATGACGAACTTGGCAAAATCTTTCAACATGACCTGAAATCGCTCGGCCTCAAATTCGACACCCAGCCCCTTATCATGGGCGCGCAGACAGGCCGCTGCCTGATCCTCGTTACCCCCGACGCCCAGCGCACAATGAACACATTCCTCGGCGCCAGCGTCGAGCTCAACGCGAATGACATCGACACCGACCTGATCGCCGACGCGCAAATCACATATCTCGAAGGTTATCTCTTCGATAAAGACCAAGCCAAAGCCGCCTTCATTGCCGCGGCGGAAAGCTGTCACGAAGCGGGGCACCGCGTCGCCCTCACGCTCTCCGACCCGTTCTGCGTAGACCGTCATCGCTCCGACTTCCTGCGCCTTGTCGAAAGCCATGTCGATATCCTTTTCGCCAATGAAGACGAGATCAAATCGCTTTATATGCAGGAATATTTCGAAGACGCCATCAGCGCCGTGAGCGAGCATGTCGAAATCGCCGCCGTCACCCGCAGCGAAAAAGGCGCGGTCATTCTCTCAAAAGGCGAAAGAATAGACATCCCCGCCGCCCCCGTATCCAAGGTTATTGATACAACAGGCGCGGGTGACCAATTCGCCGCAGGCTTCCTCTATGGTTTCACCGAAGGCAAGGATCTGGAAACATGCGGCAAACTGGGCGCACTCTCGGCTGCCGAAGTCATCAGCCATATCGGCCCGCGCCCTGAATTGAAATACGCCGATCTGATCGCCAAAGCGGCTTAGCCCTCTCGAACGATCGAAGCTTTAATCAAAATTAAAGCGCATCATATCGAGCCGGTCTTCGAAAACCCGCTTGGTCTTGACCGTCTGGCAAACGATCCGCACCTCTTGAAAATGCTCGTCAATTCGATCTGCAATTCCCTGAAGTATAAGCCGCGCACCTTTAGGCTTGGCGAACCCTTTACTACCCGTGCCAATCGCCGGAAAGGCAACCGTTGCTAAAGATAGCGCCCGTGCCTGCTCCATACATTTACGCGCAGCATTAAGAAGCTCCCGATCCTGACGATCAAAATCATTCTTCCAAACCGGAACAACCGCAAAAAGAATGTGCCGCGCAGGCAAATCAAATCCCGGCAGAACATAAACATCGCCCGAACGCGGCGCATAAATTTCCCGGCTTATAAACTGATCCAGCTCCGTCCCCGCTGCCTCCCTGATCGCTCCATTCAGCCCGCCGCGATATTCAAGACTTTGCGGCACGATCGTCACAATCGCATCCACACCCTGCGCAGTAATATCCCCCTGCACAATTCTGACCCTGTTTAAATAGGCGTTGGAACCGCTCCCGCCCTCTGATATTGTTGCACTCATGCCGCATCATACACGTATAATCTTAAGCTTTTTGTTAATTTTTTGTCTGTTTCCACATGGGATTTCAAATGCAGACACCCCCTTGGAAATTGAAAATATTGTCAATATAGTCGGCCTCGCAATGCACGGCGCGCCCAAGCACAGCGCCGCAGATACGCAATACGCTTACGCAAACCCAGGCGCCCCAAAGGGCGGCAAAATCAAGATGGATGCCATCGGCACGTTTGATACCCTCAACCCGTATTCCCTAAAAGGCAAAGCCCCGATCGGCATGAACCTTGTCTATGACCGCCTGATGAGCCGCAACTGGGACGAAGCCTTCACCATGTATCCGCTGATCGCCGAGAGTTACGAACTCCCCGAAGACCGCTCATCCATAACCTTTCACTTAAACCCTAAAGCACGCTTCCATGATGGCAGCCCGATCACGGCGGACGATGTTCTTTTTTCCTTCGAAACCTTAAAAACCGAAGGCCGCCCGAATATGCGCAAAGTCTACCGCCTCGTCAGCAAAGCCGAAAAACGGGGGGACCGTGCAGTTCATTTTGAATTCGCGCAAGGGCATGACCGCGAAACCGCCCTCATTATCGCCATGATGCCCGTGCTTTCAAAAACCTATTGGGAAAACCGAACATTCGATAGCACCACTCTTGAAATTCCATTATTAAACGGTGCGTATCGTATTAAATCATTTGATGTCGGAAAATCCATTACTTACCAGCGCAACCCGGACTATTGGGCCGCCGACCTCCTTGCCAATAAAGGCCATAATAATTTCGATGAAATCACCTATGATTTTTACCGTGACGATACTGTCGCCTTCGAAGCTTTTACCTCTGGTAATCTCGATTTACGTCGTGAGGCCAATCTTCGCAAATGGAACACCGCCTATAATTTCCCACGCATCCAAAGCGGTGAAATAATCAAACAAGACCTCCAGCATGGCCGCCCTGAGAAAACCACCGCCTTCATCTTCAATACCCGAAAAGAACTCTTCAGCGATATCCGCACCCGCGAAGCGCTCACGCTCCTGCTCGACCGCCGACAAATCAACAAAATCCTGTTCAACAACACACAAAAATTCATCACCTCCTACTTCCCGAATTCCGAGTTCGAATCGATAGCGCATCGCTCTCCTCCCGAAAACCAGCCCTTTGATCTGCGCGCCAATCTCCGCCGCGCCTCTGCGCTCCTCAAAGAAGCAGGCTGGAACGTAGCGGATGGCGTGCAAATGAAAGACGGCAAACCCTTCTCCTTCGAGCTCCTCCTCCAACACCCCGAGGAAGAAAAGATTGCCCTCAATTTTAAACAAAACCTCAAGCGGCTCGGCATCCATATGAACATCCGCGTCGCAGACAGCGCCGGCTTCATCCGCCGCCTCCAAACCTATGACTACGATATGGTGCTGCATTTCTGGCAAACCTCGCTCTCCCCCGGAACCGAACAAATTCTCTATTGGGGATGCGAAGCCGCTAAACAGGAAGGTCGGTTCAATTATGCTGGCATCTGCACGCCCGAAATTGACCGCCTCTCCGCCGCCGTGGCCTTCACCAAAACCCGCGAGGAACTGGTCAGCACTATGCGCGCCCTCGACGCAGAACTTCTTAAGGGCAACTATATCGCTCCCCTCTTCTATTCGGGTGCGGATTACGTTGCATTCAAGAAAAACATCAAACACCCTGAAGCAACGCCCCTTTACGGCCTCGTGCTCGAAAGCTGGTGGATGGAACCACAAAAACAATAAAAGAGCATTGAGCGCGGCCAATCTCGTTGCTATGCTTTCATTCAGATTCACGTATATGAGTTGAGGCTCTGTTCATATGTCCATAAAAATCCACCACCTCCTGCTCGGAACCGCAACCGCCCTCACTTTGGGCGCATGCTCCTCCGGCCATAACGTCAACGCCATAGGCGGGCAATTCTGGCAGCGCGTAAGCGTCTCCGAAGCCATCTACCAGCAAGGACCCAAAGCCCAGCAAATGCTCAACCGCGACATCTCGCGCTGCGTGACGGAACTGCGCGAACTCGAAGGCCTTGGCACCATCAAAAACGCCATCCCCGCCGATGTAAATGGCCGCGTCCTTGATCCCGATGAAAAAGTCATGGCCGATTGGGACAGCCCCGAACGGGATAAACATTTATTTGCTGAACATTCAGATTACGCAGATTTCGAAAGCTGCATGGCCGAGAAAGGATGGGAGCGCGTAGAACACGTCCCTTTTGACGTAGCCCGAAAGGGCCGCGAAAACTACCTCAGAGCCAAAGCCGATTATAAACCTGAAGACACCCAAGACCTCTACGCCCCGCAAAAACGCGGCGTACAAAACACCGTAGAACAATACCCCGGCGATGATTACGATCACGTCAACGAATAAACCGCTCCTATTTTGAAAACATCTTATCCAGCGCAGCCTTGACCGAATCCACTTCAAGAGTGAGCATCAGCGAGCGATCAAGGGTCTTCGGATCATATCCATCAAAATCAATCAGCTCATCAAAACTCTCTGGCGTGCGGATAAAATCGCAATGCCCGCCATAAGGCGCATAAATATGGTCATAGCTCGGCCCGAACAGCCCCAAAGTCGGCACACCCGCCGCCGCGGCCGCATGCATTAACCCTGAATCATTCCCGATATAAAAATCGCAGCGCGAAAGTGCCGCCGCCGCATCCCCCGGGCTGCCCTTGGCGATTGCATCAATCCGCACATCCTCGGGCATCGCATTAAACACCTGATACGCGCCCTCTTCCTCCCCCGGCGCGCCAAAAACCGCAACGCGGGCGCCCTTCATATGCGACCCCAAGATATACTCCGCCGCCACGATAAACCGCTCCGCCGGCCATGTCTTGCCGATCCAATTCGCCGTAGGGCCAACCCCGAGCACAGGTGCACCTTCAGGAATAATCTCCGCCGCCTTCGCGACTTGCGCATCCGTAAACCAGAGTTTTGGCGCAGGCACGCTCGAAAGTTTCATAACAGCCGCATTCTGCTCTGCTTTATGCAACCGCCGATCAATATGATTGCCGAAAACATAACGCCGCTTCGCCCGCACCAAACGCGAAACCGCCGAATCCCGAAGGTCAATCACAATATCCCAGCGCGTAGCGATCACTTGCCGCCAAAGCTTGATCCAATGCTTGCTATGCTTTTCCTTCTTCATCGGAATAATCCGCTCCACCAGCAGGCACCCCTCAAACAGCGACACCACCAAAGGGCCGCACGCAATCGTGACCTTGGCATTTGGGTGCGTTTGTTCTATGTGATTAAGGATCCCTGAGGACAAAACCGCATCGCCAATCCGCGAAGATGTGATAAACAATATTTTCATGAGCGCAAATATGACAGAAACCGCCTTCTTCGTAAAACTCAAAAACCGTGGCCGCATCCATTTAGAAGGCGCGGAGCGGCATGATTTCCTGCAAGCCCTGATTACCAATGATATGGACAAACTCCGAACCGATGCCCCGCTCTACGCCTGCCTGCTCACCCCCCAAGGCAAATTCCTGCATGATTTCTTTATCTTCGAAGGCAATGGCTTCACGCTGATAGATTGCGAGGGCGGTGCGCGCGCCGCCGATCTTTTTAAACGCCTGAATATGTATCGCCTGCGTAAAGACGTGCAAATATCGCTTGAAGAATCCGCCCCCGTTTACGCCGTATTCGGCGAAAAAATCGGCCTGGCCGATCCACGCTCGCCCGATATGGGCTATAGAACATTCGATAAGCCCGACCTGCCCGAAAAACCGTTTGAGGAATGGGACACGCGCCGCATTGCGCTGAGTATTCCCGATGGCTCCCGCGATCTTATCGTTGATAAATCAACAATGGACGAGGCCAATATGGACGCCCTCAATGCCATCGACTACAAAAAGGGCTGCTATATAGGCCAAGAACTCACCGCCCGCATGCATTATCGTGGCCTTGGTAAAAAACACCTGCAAATCGTCAACATAAACACCCTGCCCGAAGGCGCAGAATTGCGCTCTTTCTGCGGAGATATTGGCATGGCCTTGGTCAAAAATTAAACAACACCGCAAAAGGACACATCGTGATTCGTTACATATTCTGGGACAGCGACAATACGCTTCTGAACACTGCCGAACATCACTGGCGCAAACATTTTGAAACCCTGAAAACCCTCGGTATTCATCTCGATGACACCCACCGTCAGTCTGTTTATACCCATAACGGCAGCCAGAATTGGGCTTGGATGCGTGAGGACCTCGGCCTCGAATTACTCGAACAAGAATACCTCAACCTGATCGACGCATGGTTCTTTGACCATATAGAAGAAATCGAAATCCGCGCAGGCGTATCAGAGGCCATCCAAATGTTTAAAGACGCTGGCCTTGCCCAAGCCGTCGTATCGAATGGCCGTAAAAAATCCGTCATGGCGGCGCAAAACGCCAAGGGCCTGACGCCCCATTTCGAATTTATCCTGTGCAAAGAAGATTACGAGGGGAGAAAACCAGAGCCCGCACCCTATCTCGTCGCACTTGAAAAAATGAATACGCGCAAAGACCTGTCCGTTTCACCCGCCCAATGCCTCGCCATCGAAGACGACCCCAAAGGCGTTGCCTCCGCCCGCGCCGCAGGGATGCAGATCATTGACCGCCCGCCCGAAGACACGGACACCGCCGCGTTTTTAGAAAATTGCAAAGCCGTACTTCAGCTCGGCGCCGTTTCGTCAAGAACAATCTGATGATCGCCGACCCATCTATCTGCCAGGCTTTTGACGTGGTCCCATTGTTCCTCAAGCGAGAGTCCTTTTCCGGTTTTAGCCTTATAAGCCTTAAGTGCCGCTGTAAAACGCCCCAATGAAAGGCCAGGAAAAAGCCGCTCCATCGTCCGTTGAATATTTTTTCTACAGGCAGGAGTGAGAGGATCATCAATAACCCGCCCTGATTTCTGCTCGACAAGCTTTAGGAGCTCCCTGACCTGCTCGTAAAGATCATGTTTCTCCGGGATAAGAACGGATCCCAGTATACGCCGAAGCGATAACGGCAGCGTTAAAAACCCGCGTAGTCATTCCAATATCTCCATCAAAGAAATATCAGTATCACAGAGATTTAAATTATGTCAAGAAAGAGAAATCAAACAACCTGCGGCACAAACACAGCCCTGAAAACCGCATACCCAACCAGTGCAACGATCAGAATAATCGCCAATATCACATCTTTTCTGGAAAAAAAGTGATACATATCAAAGGTTTTTAAAACCTCTTTCTCTTCGCTTTTATTCTGCTCATCATTCATTTTTATGCTGCTTTCTGCGCGCCGCCAGCCTTGGCAGGGGCCGAGGCTTTTGATTTCTCGGCTCTAATCGACGCCTGCGCCGCCGCCAAACGCGCAATCGGCACGCGGTATGGAGAGCATGACACATAATCAAGCCCGACGCTCTCACAAAACGTGATCGAAGCCGGATCGCCGCCATGTTCACCGCAAATCCCAAGCTTGATATCGGCCTTGACACTGCGCCCGCCCTTGGCGGCCAGCTCTACCAAACGCCCCACACCATCGACATCCAAAGATGCAAACGGGTCGCGCTCATAAATCCCGAAACCCACATAAGCCGGCAGGAAATTCGCCGCATCATCACGGCTCATCCCCAGTGTCGTCTGCGTCAAATCATTGGTGCCAAAACTGAAAAAGTCAGCACTTTTTGCAATTTCATCCGCCGTCAAAGCCGCGCGCGGCAGCTCAATCATCGTCCCGACGATATACTCAAGGCGGGAGCCCTTCTCGGCGAAAACCTGCTCAGCCACCGCCTCAACACGCTTACGCAAAATCTCAAGCTCTTTATGCGCCCCCACCAGCGGAATCATAATTTCCGGCACAGGAGGTTTTCCGGTTTTCGCCGAGGCCTCCAAAGCCCCTTCAAAAATCGCCCGCGCCTGCATCTCGTATATCTCTGGATAGGTAATCCCGAGGCGACAGCCGCGATGCCCCAGCATCGGGTTGCTCTCATGCAGCTCGTTCAACCGCCCGCGAACATCCGTATGCGGAATGCCCGCCGCTTTTGCGAACGCATCAATATCTTCCTGCTCATGCGGCAAAAACTCATGCAATGGTGGATCCAGCAAACGCACCGTCACAGGCAATCCGCTCATAATCTCGAACAATTCCGCAAAGTCGCTGCGCTGCGCGGGTAATAACTTTTCCAATGCAAGGCGACGCTCGCCTTCCGTCTTGGCAAAAATCATCTCGCGCACATTTTGAATCCGCGCAGGCTCAAAGAACATATGCTCTGTTCGGCAAAGCCCGATCCCTTCTGCGCCAAATTCACGCGCAGTTCTGGCATCCAGCGGCGTTTCCGCGTTCGTTCTCACTTTCATGCGGCGGCGAGCGTCCGCCCAGCCCATAAGCGTTCCGAAATCACCGGAAAGTTCGGGCTGGATCGTATCCACACTGCCCGCCATAACTTCACCCGTAGACCCATCAAGCGTGATCAAATCCCCTTCCTTGATCTCGCGCGCGCCGATACGAATAATTTTGGATTTCACATCAATATTCAACTCCCCCGCACCCGCAACGCAGCACGTCCCCATCCCGCGCGCAACAACCGCCGCATGCGAAGTCATACCTCCGCGTGAAGTCAAAATCCCCTGCGCCGCATGCATCCCCGAAATATCCTCCGGCGAGGTTTCCTGACGACACAAAATCACTTTCACGCCGGCCGCCGCCTGCTTCTCCGCGTCCTCGGATGTAAACACAACCTTCCCCGAAGCCGCCCCGGGAGAGGCCGGAAGACCTCTCGTTAAAACATCTTTAGACGCATTCGGATCCAGCGTCGGGTGCAAAAGCTGATCCAGACTTTGCGGATCAACCCGCAGCAAGGCTTCCTCCTGAGTAATTAAACCTTCTTCCACCATGTCCACGGCAATCTTAAGCGCTGCTTTGGCACTGCGCTTACCTGAACGGGTCTGCAGCATATAAAGCACGCCCGCCTGCACGGTAAACTCCAAATCCTGCACATCTTTATAATGTTTCTCGAGCTTCAAACGCACGTCATCCAGCTGTTTAAAAACCGTCGGCATAGACTCTTCCATAGAGGGCATATCACTGCCCTCCATCTCACGGCCTTTTTTCGTCAGGCTCTGCGGCGTGCGAATACCCGCCACAACATCTTCACCTTGCGCATTAATCAAATACTCACCATAGAAATAATTTTCACCCGTAGACGGATCACGGGTAAAGGCCACACCTGTCGCGCAATCCTGCCCCATATTCCCGAACACCATGCTCTGCACATTCACGGCTGTACCCCAGCTATCGGAAATTTCGTTAATCCGGCGATACGTAATCGCGCGCGGCACATTCCAAGACCCAAACACCGCGCCAATCGCACCCCAAAGCTGTTCTTGTGGATCATGCGGAAAAGGCCGCCCAAGCTCGCGCTCAACAACCTTTTTATATTCCGCGACAATCTCTTTCCAGCCATCGGCGGAAATATCGGTATCCTGTTTCAAATCTTCATCGCGTTTGTAACGCTCGATCACATCTTCAAATTCATGATGATCCACGCCCAGCACGACATCACCATACATCTGGATAAAGCGGCGGTATGAATCCCAGGCAAAACGCGCATCCCCTGATTGCTTCTCTAGCCCGGCCACAGTGTCGTCATTCAAACCAAGATTCAAAACCGTATCCATCATCCCCGGCATGGACACGCGCGCGCCGCTGCGAACAGAAACCAGAAGCGGATTTTCGCTGCTGCCGAATTTCATATTCATTTCAGATTCGATAGTCGCGAGCGCGTCGTCCACTTGCGCCTTAAGCTCGGCAGGATAGTTTTCGTTATTCTCGTAATACGCCGTGCAGACTTCCGTAGTAATCGTAAAACCGGGAGGAACAGGAAGCCCAAGACCAGCCATCTCGGCGAGGTTACAACCCTTACCCCCCAAAAGGTTGCGCATACTCGCGTCGCCCTCATTCTTGTTTTTCCCGAAACTATACACCCATTTGGTCATACGGCTAATCTCCTAAAATTCAATGCTATGGCGGGTTTAGCATATATACTCCGGCAATTAAAAGCACAAAATTATTAACATAACAAAAAAGGAGGCTTTAAGATAAATCCTTAACCATCATCAAACACAAATCATCATCAACAGGCCGAAATTCTCCAAACCCAACCTGCTGTCTATCATACGTTACACCATGCCCATCTGGCACATATCCGAGCTTTGCATAGAGCCGCTGCGGAGGGCCATAAGAAGAATGAACCCCCACACCTATCCCCATATGCCCAATACCCTTCGCTTTGGCCAGTCCCTCACAATGCTGAATAATTTGGGTCGCGATCCCGCGCTTGCGATACGCCCGCGCCACATTTAAATCCTGAATCTCCGGATACTCCATCACGTTAAAAAACGCATATTTCGGATGCCAGTTCAGAACGCAATATCCAGCCAGAACTCCATCCTGCTCCGCCAAAATCACAACCCGCTTGCCTGCCGCCTGCGCTTCGAATTGCAAATCAAAATAATCAACCGTTTTCGCCGATCCTAAATCCTCGACAAAACGATCCAGCGCCTCAATATCCGCCGCCTGCCCTTCCCGAATGATAATATTTTCTGTTTGCATGACCTTGGGACCGCCCTTTAAAATGAACCCTATGAAATGGATTCTAACGCTTTCAATAATTTTTATGTGTTTTCCGGCTTCTGCGCAACAACGCGAATACAAATCCGGCGTCAATCAAGTGCGCCTATATAACGCCCCAAAACCTGAAACCCCTGAAATGGCAAAAAGCCTGGAGCCTGAAAAAGACCCCGCGGAAATGGACGCCGCCGATAGAGTATGGGAACACTACAAAGCCCTTGCGATGGGCCAAGCCGAAGAAAAAGCGTCCGAGGACAAAACCATAGAAAAACCTGAAGTCACTGCCCCTGCTGCGCCCGAAGCCCCAACCGCCCCGCAAATGGCCGCTGAAAAACCCCAGAAAACCGGCATCGCCTCCATGATCGAAAACTACCAAAAAAACAAAGAGAGCCGCAAAGATATGCGCTCCATGAGCTTCAATACACCAAAAGCTGCAAGCGAAACAAACAGCCAATAAACCGCGGAAAACGCTTGTGAAACGGCCAAAAACGGACTATTCCTATGCCTATGAAAACCGCGATAAACCAAGGCAATGCCCCCAAGCAAAAAGACGCGCAAAACCCCGTCGAAACCCTCGGCGAGATACTCGATAGCGATATGAACGCCGTCAACGCCTTGATTATCGCCCGCATGGACAGCCCCGTTGCCCTGATCCCCCAGCTCGCCTCATACCTGATC
The DNA here is from genome assembly GCA_964350435.1 of uncultured Micavibrio sp. GTDB lineage: Bacteria > Pseudomonadota > Alphaproteobacteria > Micavibrionales > Micavibrionaceae > TMED27. The sequence continues at coordinate 25,093 of CAYGJS010000014.1, read as the reverse complement.
GCCGCAGGTGGCAAACGTATCCGCCCCCTTCTGACCCTCGCCTCCACGCAAATACTCGGCGGCGATATGGCGCGCGCACACAAACTCTCGGCCTGCGTCGAATTCATACACACCGCCACGCTCCTGCATGACGATGTAGTCGATGAAAGCCTTGAGCGCCGCGGCAAAGACGCCGCCAATGTCGTATTCGGCAACCAAGCCAGCGTTCTGGTCGGCGACTTCCTCTTCTCCCGCGCGTTCCAGCTCATGACCGAAGACGGCAGCCTGGAAGTCCTGCGTATCCTCTCCGATGCTTCCGCCACCATCGCCGAAGGCGAAGTCCTCCAGCTCACCACTGCCAACAATCTCGCAACCACAATGGACGATTACATCCGTGTTATCACCTCGAAAACCGCCGCGCTGTTCGCCGCGGCCTGCGAAGTCGGTCCCGTCTTGGCAGGCGCAGATAAATCCCTCCAGACCGCAATGGCAGAATATGGCATGAATATGGGCATCGCCTTCCAAATCGCCGATGACGCGCTGGATTATATGGCCGCTCAGAAAACCCTCGGCAAAACCGTCGGCGATGATTTCCGCGAAGGAAAAATGACCGCCCCCCTCCTCTTCGCCATCGAATCCGCCTCCACCGAAGAACGCGCCTTTTGGGAACGCACAATCACCCAGCGCAACCAAAACAATGATGATTTGAAAAAAGCCCGAGAACTGATTATGCTGCATAAGGCAGACATCAAAACTCTGGAACTCGCCGATCAATATGCCCGAAAAGCAAGGAGTGCTTTAACACCACTTCCTCAAAACCCTCTGCGTTCAACTCTGGAACAACTCATCGAATATTGCATTCATCGCGCGTTCTAAAATCAACACAAGGATACCCGGCAACGTGGCACTGAATACAAACATATCAAGCAATGATCTCCTCAACCGGATCGAAAAACTCACCAGCATCGGCCACTGGTATCTCGATCTGAAGCACAACGAACTATATTGGTCGGAACAGGTCTTCATTATTCACGGACTTTCTCCCGATTACTACACCCCGCATATATTGACCGCCATCGACGCCTATGTTGAAGAAGACCGAGCCTATGTCCGCCAGTGCATAGAAAGTGCCATTGAAAACGCCGAAAACTATGTTTTCGAATGCCGCATTAAACGTGTCGACGGCGAGATCAGATCCGTAATGGCCAGCGGCGAATGCGAAACAGACGAAAACGGCAAAACCATAAAAATTTTTGGTACCATTCAGGACATCACAGAGATCAAGCAAGAGCAGGAGCGCTATGAACTCGCAATCACTGCGTCAAACACCGCAATCTGGGATTGGAACACACAAAGCGATGAAATCCTCTGGTACGGTGCCTCCTGTAAAGTGCTCGGCTATCCAGATAACGATGCCCTCCCGGAAACCTCTAAAAAATTCTACAACAACCTCCTACATCCCGACAGCCAGGCCATATTAAAAAAAGCCTTTGGGCAGCACTTCAAAACCCGTAATGAATTCAACCTGGAACTCCAATTCAAACACGGACAAAACGAATATATTTGGATGCTCGCCCGCGGCTCTGCCCAATGGGACAATGACGGCCAAGCCATCCGCGTCATCGGCGCGTTAACACAAATCTCTGAAATAAAACATACCCAGGCAAAGCTCTTACGCTCCAACAGCGACCTCGAACAATTCGCCTCCATCGCCGCCCACGACCTCCAGCAACCGCTGCGCTCAATCAGCGGTTTTCTGGAATTACTCGAAACGAAATACGCCGACAAACTGGATGATCAAGCCAAAGAATACATCAACCACGCCATAAAAGGTGCACAAAACATGAGCGAACTCGTGGCTGACCTTTTGGAATATTCACGCCTTGAAACAGACGGCCTCAAAATCGCCTCTGAAAACCCTGACACAATCGTTCAAAATACCCTGCGCCACCTTTTGGCCGCAAAAGAAGAGAGCGGTGCTAAAATAACCTTCAACAACTTACCAAAAACCATCTCCTGCGACGCATTCAAAATGCAGCGCGTTTTTTATAACCTGATTGAAAACGCAATAAAATACCGTGGAGAAAGCACCCCACGCATAAATATTTCCTGCAAAGAAAGCAAAACAAAATGGACATTCACCCTTCAAGACAACGGCATCGGCATGCGCGAAGACAAACTCGAAGAAATCTTCCAGATGTTCCAGCGCCTGCACAACAAAAATAAATACAAAGGCACGGGCATTGGTCTTGCCATCTGCAAAAAAATCGTTGAACTCCACGGCGGAAAAATCTGGGCAGAATCCGTCTTGGGCGAAGGCACATCTTTTCATTTCACACTTCCCAAGACACACTAATCAAAACATTAAGGACAATCAGACCATGAGCAACTTCAGCAAAACCCCCGCCGACATTTTGATTATCGACGACAGCGAAAGCGACACACTTTTGATGGAAGAAGCCATCAAAGATACCATGGTCAACAACAACATCTACATCGTCCATGAAGCCTCTGAGGCCATAAAATTCCTCAACAAAAAAGAAAAATATAAAGACGCACCCCGCCCTGACCTGATCTTGCTCGATCTAAAAATGCCGGATTTCGATGGCCACGAACTCCTGCGCATCATCAAAAAAGACCCGCGTTTCGAGTTCATCCCCGTAATCGTCCTGACCACCTCCAGCGACCCGCACGACATAGCGCAAAGCTATAAACTGCTTGCGAATTGTTTCATCATCAAACCCGTCGACTTCAAAAAATTCAAACAGATCATCAGCGTCATTAACGACTTCTGGCTCGGCATAGCCCGACTCCCGCCGAAAGATATGGATTAAGACCCCATTTGCGCCTATCTTGATTCCATGAACGAGTGTTGCCACCCCAAAGAAAAATCCGGCTTTAAGCTCGACCCCATAATGCATGGCTCACTGACCATCATCATCGTTTCAATCGTGCTTTACTTCTCCAACCTCGTAAACTGGCAACCTTTCTCCGTTTTCGCCAAAGCGCAAATGGAAATTCTATCCGATATGTCATGGGGGCTAATTCTCGGCCTGATTTCGGTCGGCCTGATGAACAAAATCCCCCGCGAATATTTCACCGCCATCATGGGGCGCGGCGATAAATTCGGCGACATCGTCAAAGCCTCCATCGCGGGCGTAGTGCTGGATATGTGCAATCACGGCATTCTGGTGATAACCGGAAAACTCTACGAGCGCGGCCTATCCACCCCGCAAGTCCTAACCTTCCTCATCTCCAGCCCATGGAATTCCCTCAGCCTGACCTTCATCCTCATCGCCATGATCGGCCTGAAATGGACGCTTGTTTTTACCCTCGCCTCTATGGTCATCGCCATCATCTCGGGGCTGGTCTTCATCTCCATGACCAAGGCGGGCTTCCTACCCGACAACCCCAACGCCTGCGACCTGCCCGATGATCTCAATGTCTGGCAAGACTTTAAATCCCGCATAAAGGGCTGGAAGCCCTCGCTCAAATGGGCAAAAGACATCGCCCATGATGGCTGGAAAGACGGACAAATGATCATCCGCTGGATCCTCTTTGGCGCATTGTTGGCCGCCGCGCTCCGCGCCTTCGTCCCGCCCGAAATCTTCTCCGAATATCTCGGCCCCAGCCTGATCGGCCTTCTGGTCACCCTCGCCCTCGCCACCATCGTCGAGATTTGCTCGGAAGGCTCCGCCCCGATCGCCGCCGAAATCATGAACACTGGCGGCGCAGCCGGCAACGGCTTCACCTTCCTGATGGCTGGCGTGGCAACGGATTACACTGAAATTCTGGTCGTGCGCCAATTCACCGGCAGCTGGAAAATCGCGCTCTGCATCCCGCTCGTCACAGTGCCGCAAATCCTGATTCTCGGTTATTTATTTAATGTTTTCGGATAAATTTTTAAGGCGCAACTGGCTTAGGCTGAGATCTCGCCTTCGGCTTCCCGCATGGATACGCATCCTTCAGCGCCAAGGCCACGCTCGGCGCCGCAACAAACGGCCCCTGCTCGTGCTTGTTGCGAAACAAATACCGCATCACATGCGTCTGAATAGCATTTAAACTTTCATCATCCGGCACACAAAAATCCACCCCCGAAGGTGCCGTGCCCAAACTCTGCGTCAAACTCTGATAATCCAGGATCGCCGCAATATAAGCCTGACACGCAATGTGGCCGCCGGGGACAATCTCTTGCCCTTCTTTGGTCGATCCACACATTTGCAAAAGATAACTACCGGAAAAACGCGCAGCATGAACAGGCCCCGCCCAAACACATATGCACAAAAAAAGCGCAAAAACCCTAACCATCAGATTTCTGCTTTAATTGCTGCAAAATTGCAAACGGCGAATCTTCGATTGTCTTAGCCTGCGCGCTCATGATCCGCGGCGAGCGATCTTCGGTTTTGCTGCGCTTACCCTTTTTCTTATCATCGAATTTCGCCGCAGGTTTCTTATCCGCCTTCTTAAAAGGTTTATCGCTTTGCGCTTTTTGAAATGCTTTACCCTTTTTCAAACGGAACGTCGCCAGCTCCGGCTTCGCTTGTTCCATGGGCTTTCCGTCACCCTTATCATCCTGATGTGCCTCTTGAGCCGCAGGTTTTTCATCCCCCTTGTCATCCTGAAGCACTTGCGCTGAAGGATCTTGTTCCCCCTCCACAGAAGGAAGCGCCCCTCCAATCTCTTCCTTCGCCTTTTCCTCCAGCGGGTCATAAATCTTCTTGTGTCCCATCGCTTCCAGAACCTCATACAGACCCTCAATACTGGACCCCAGCCACTCCGCCATCTGATGCTGCGCGTTAAACTTGCCGTCTTTTGCCCCGTCATAAACCGCGCAAATCACGCGGTCCAGCATATCAATCCTGATCGCCCGCTTGCCGTAAACGGGATACGCAATCGCCTGATAAAACGCCTTATCCATGCGCGCAGGATCAACCTCAAACGAAACAATCCCGTCTTTCGGACAATCCATCGGCAAAGGCTTGTCATGATAAAGCCCCCAAAGAAGCCCCCGCAAACGCACAGCCGCAGGCTTGTTCAGCTTAGGGATAAACACCAAAATCGGCCCCAGACGGATATTCTTCCCGCGCAAATCACGGCGATCATCGGGCGTTAAATCCGCAATCAAATCCTCAAGATTTTCACGCGGTACAATCCCGAGCGCCTCATGCACCTGAAACGCAATCCCCTTGGCCGCGCCTTTAAGCGCGTCATTACTTTCAAGCGCCACCAACGGCTCCAGCACAACGCCCATATGCCGCGTAAGCCAGCCTTCCAGCTTTTCCCGCACCTGTGCTTTATCCAGACCCGCCAGTATGTCCGCTTCACCGACAACAACTTTCGGGGCCAAAACATCCTCGCCTTTCACCAGCCTCGCAATCGCAACCCCCGGCAGTGGATTATTCGGCAAAGCCTGATAAAAAATCTGACCGTCCTCGGCCAGCGTAAAATGTGTGTCAGCAGCGTTGAGCATAAGCATTCCCGTGATATTTCATATGTGCACGATATAAACCAAAAACGCCCCGCATGTCCAATCAAACATAAACAAACATAGCGCAGCTTTCATTTTTTTGTTTAAATGCATTCTTCATTCAAACAGGATTCGCAATGACCAAAAAATTCCTCGCCTTCGCGCTTTCCACCACAATCCTCTGCTCAGCAGCCATAGCAGGAGAAGCCGAAACCACGCGGATCGAAACCCTGTTCCAATCCATGATCAACCAAAGCACCGATACACAAATCTCCCCTGCAGGTGATATTCTTGTCGAAGACGCCAAGGGTTATTATGCCGTCACCCTGCCCCAGCTCACCTACACCGATGAAAACGGTGCCAAAATCAATCTCGGCATTCTCTCCGCCAATGTAACGGCGCATGAAGACCCGAAACAATGGAAGATGAGTCTGTCCATCCCCACTCCGATCACCAGCAACGGCGCAGGCGGAGAGCAAACCTCGCGCATAGATATCGCCAGCCAGTCTGTATCGGGAATCTGGAATGAAAACCTTGAAGGGTTTAGCAAATTCAAAGCCGCCCTCGGCAATATTTCAATCGCCTCCCACGCTTTTAAGACGCCCGTCACTGTCAAAAACCTTGCCGCGCACAGCGACCTGAACTCTGCCGATCAGAAACTCTGGTCAGGCGACCTCGGCCTGAACCTTGCTGAATTCTCAAGCTCGAACTTGAATATCGCAAATTTCAGCAGCCTCTTAACCCTCGAAGCCTATGACCCGCGCGCCACAAAAAATTCGATCATGAAACTCCCCGCCGCGCCGGATGCGGCCTTTGACGCCGCCCCCTATGTGCCGGCAAAAAGCCTGCTAGCCGATATCAAGGCTGAAGGACTCTCACACACCCTAAAAGGCCAAAACACCACAATAACGGCTGATAATTTCTCACTTATGCTGCGCGCACAAAACATCCGCAGCAATAACGCCGAAGCGCATATAACGTTCAGTGCCAAAGGTCTGAAAAACGCTGGGGACCCTCTGCCCTATAGCCAGATTTTCCCCGCCTATATCGATTTGGACATCCGCCCTGAAAACATCCCTGTCCATGATCTCGTAAAAATTTTTGCGGCAATGAAATTTCCTCAATCCGGCCTCAGCATCTTCAACATCCCCGCCGCACTCTCTTCGGCACTGGCCAATATCAAAATCACACAAACCCGTTTCGGCAACGATAAATATTCCGTATCCATAAACGGCACGGTGAACGCCAAACAACCCTCCATCTTCGGCACGATCGCCGATATCAATATCGACATCACGGGGCTAGACTACCTGCTCTCCGTATCTCAGGTCATGGCCTCGCAGGGCAATCAAACAGATATAGAATTCCATCGCCGCGTTGCTCAGGTGCTAGAGAAAATCAAAACCTTTGCCACCGTCCGAAATGAAAACGGCACCTTCATCCACAACGTCAAAATCACGCTCAATGAATACGGAGCCCTGATGATGAATGAACTGTCCCTGTTCCAACTCTTTCAGGATTTCCCGGCCTGTACGACATGCAGTGCCGCCGTTACGCCGCCCCCTGAAAGCGCATCAGGTCTAGGCGCGGCCGCTCCCGCGCCAGCCGTGGAACAATCGAATTAAGCCGCAGCAAACCCTCATCGCTTAAAGCAATGTTCGCCTCATCCGCGCGCAGCCACCCCTCACTCTCAAAAACGCGGAGCTGCTTCATATCAACAATATCGCTCCACTCCGCCGCGCCAAACCGCTTGAAATTCTCAAGGCCAATTCCGTCCGCCAGCCGCAACCCCATCATCAACGCTTCCAATACCTGCTCCTCCAGTGATAAAAGCTGATACGGATGTGCCCCGCTCCCCTGCCTCTCAACCAAATTCAACCAGCTTTCAGGGGCCTGATGATCGCGGGTCGCATACCGCCCGCCCTCCAGATCAATTCGCCCATGCGCCCCCGGGCCAATGCCGATATATTCCCCGTAATGCCAGTACAGCAGATTATGCCGTGATTGCTGCGCTTCACCCGCCGCATGATTCGAAACCTCATATATCGGCAAGCCCAGCTCCCGCATCACACTCTGCGTCAACAAATAAAAATCCGCTGCAAGATCATCCTTCGGAATTGAAAACTTGCCCTGCTCATGGTCAAAATAAAACGGCGTATTGCGCTCAATAGTCAGCTGATAAAGCGATAAGTGCCCCTTCGCTAATCCCGCCGCGCGCCGCAATTCCGCTTCCCAAATTTCCAAAGTCTGCTGGGGCCGTGCATAAATCAGATCAAAACTGAACCGATCAAATAAATCCCCCGCAATTTCAATCGCCGCCAAAGCCTCATCCAGCGTATGCCTGCGCCCCAAAAACTTCAGCTCCGCATCATCCAAGGCCTGCACGCCCATCGACACGCGGTTAACCCCCGCCTCTTTGAACGCGGCAAATTTCTTCGCCTCGACACTCGTCGGATTAGCCTCCAGCGTCACCTCAAGATCATTCACGCACGGCCATAACTGATGGATTTTATCAAGCAACCGCCCGATCATGGCAGGCGGGATCAACGAAGGCGTCCCGCCGCCAAAGAACACAGAAGATACGGTGCGGTCTGGCATCGCCGCCGCATAACTCTCAAGAGCCTTTAAATACGCCGCTTCCCAAACCCCCGCATCCACATCATCACGGACATGCACATTAAAGTCGCAATACGGGCACTTCGCCAAACAAAAAGGCCAGTGGAAATACACTCCTGTCTGGCCTTTTCGAAACATATGAATGGATTTCTTAAAAATTTAGAAAACGTTGAACTCAACTTTTCTAAGCTTCGCTGGCTCAACAGAAGACCCGGTTGTCCCGATAGTATTCAGCATCGATTCGAAAACAATCGGCAAACCAAACAGCGCGCCGCCGGCTGCCAAACGAATCGCGCCGTCTTTCATCGGTGTCTGGGTTGGATTTTCTACGTGATCTTTCAATTTCATCACACCGACAACGCCCATAAGCATCCCTACCATGTAAGAAACGCTTGTCACAAGACCCGGCAATTCTTCGATAGAGCCTGTAATATTACGCGCAATCGTGCTGAAATTATTGCCATCTCCAACCTGCGCTTGCGCCTGCTCAACAGAAGCAATAAAACCGATCGTCGCTGCCGCGCTCATGCTCAAAATTTTTGTATTCAAAGTTTTTAACATTCGGTTCTCCGTGAACATAAAAAGTTAATAAGTTAGAGAAATGTTTGTTACAGTGTTTTTCGTAAAAAGTCAAGGTTTTTGAAGGTCTTTATAACGGCTTCATACACCCTTGCACCAGCTTCGCAAATGCATCTGCGCGGTGGCTCATCGCGTGTTTTACCGGAGACTCCATCTCCGCAAAACAAATATCATAGCCCTTGGGGACAAAAATCGGATCATATCCAAACCCTTTATCCCCACGCGGCGGGAATCGAAGATCCCCCTCAACCCGCCCCTCAAAAACCTCGCAATGTCCGTCAGGCCAAGCAATGCAGAGCGCACAGATAAATGCCGCGCTGCGATCACCCGAATCACCAAGCTCTGCCTCGACCCTGCCCATCGCCACCGTAAAATCCTTCTCCGGCCCCGCCCAGCGCGCCGAATATATCCCGGGATCACCGCCAAGCGCATGAACACTCAAACCGCTATCATCCGCCAAAGCCACCTTGCCCGAACGCATTGCCGCCGAAAGCGCCTTGATCCGCGCATTGGCCGCAAAACTCTCGCCATCCTCAACAGGCTCAGGCAAATCCAGCTCCTTGGCATTATAAAATCTGGAAACATACCCCTCAAGCAGGGCTGCAATCTCGGGAACTTTCCCCGGATTATGCGTAGCAATCACAATCTCTGCGCCTTCGAACTGTCTCGGCAAGACTACAACCCCAACGCCTTCTTCTGAATGGCCGCCAGCTCGTCGCATCCTTTTTGCGCCAGCTTCAGCAGCGTCAAAAACTGCGCCTCCGTAAACGGTGTTTTCTCGGCTGTTCCTTGAATCTCAACAAGCCCGCCCTGGCCTGTAATCACGAAATTCGCATCCGTTTCCGCTTCCGAATCCTCGTCATAATCCAGATCCAGTACCTCCAGCCCATTAAACACGCCGCAAGAAATCGCAGAAACCGTATCAGACATAGGCACACTCTTAAGGGCGCCAATATTCACCAAATGCTGAAACGCCAGATGCAGCGCGACAAACCCGCCCGTAATCGACGCCGTGCGCGTGCCACCATCAGCCTGAATCACATCACAATCCACGCGAATCTGCCGCTCACCCATCGCCTCAAAATCAACCACGCTCCGAAGCGCCCTCCCGATCAGACGCTGAATCTCCTGCGTGCGGCCAGATTGCTTCCCCCGCGCCGCCTCACGGTCCATCCGGCTGCCCGTAGAACGCGGCAACATCCCGTATTCCGCCGTCACCCAGCCCTTGCCCGTATTCTTCATCCACCCGGGAACGCCCTGTTCAACCGAAGCCGTACACAAAACATGCGTATCCCCGCATTTAATCAAACACGATCCTTCCGCATGCTTGTTCACATCGGTTTCAATCACAATTTCGCGCATTTGATCGGCGATGCGGTTGGATGGACGGGTCATAGTTTTCTCCTTCATTGATACAATGCGGACACCTTACGGATACCCATAGCTTTGTCAACGATAGACACCCACCCGGCCAAATCCCATGAAGCCTGTTTAAAACTTCATGTTTTTCTTCGCAAACACTTGCGCTATGGGGGTGTTTTAGGATGTTCTATAGATCGGTATTTTTAAAATTACATGGTGCCTTGATGACCAAAACTTTTCTCTCCACCCTCCTGATAACCGCGGTGCTGATTCTGCCTTCGCAAAGCCCCTCCTGGGCTCAACAACCTGATTTTGGCTTCGGAAAAAGCAACAGCTCCGACGAGGAAAATCCAGAAGAAAAAGAATTCAAAATCCTCGACCCCTATGATGAACAATACCGCCCAAATCCCTCAATCGGCCTGAAAGACATCAACAAACCGCCATCCCCGCTTCCCGAATCAACCTATTCCGTATCCTTTAAAAACGCTCTCACAGGCCGCGAAGGTGATTTCGAAATGGCTATTTCTTCTCCTGGCGCGGTCACTGGATGCCTGGCCACCAAGAATCCAACCATCACAAAAAGCGCCATGGGGAAAAAACTCAAAATTGAGATCACCTCAAATGTCGTCACCGCCAATACTGCGCAAACCCGTTACGGACATTACTCCTGCCCCGTCACCGCCAACGCGCAGCTCGCCAATATCATCCTGAATCGCGATGATTTGATCCAAGGCGGCATTCAGGAAATCATGCTCGAAGAAGAAGACGCAGGCCTGATCGCCAATTACGAAATCACCGTCAACCAGAACAACATCGTGATGAAACCGCGCTTCCCCGTCTATGAAGAGCCCTATCTTGAACAAGACAAAGACAAAGCCACGCTCTGGTTCTACCCCGCCGGCACGTTAAAGCTTTTCAACGCGTCTTTAGATATGTCAAACCCTGACGCCTATCTGCAAATCGTCGGCCTTGCCCGCCAAAAAGGCCTTGTTCCGCTGGAAGAAGCCTTCCCCGGATATGAACGCCTGCAAAAAATTGCAAAAAAACAAGTCCTGGTCGTCGATCAAAACAAACTCTTCGCATCCGAATTTCAAGACCAAAATAATGCCTTCACTCTTGGCATGATCAACATAAATGAGGTATATATTGGCCCGGACGGCCCCTATGACCGCATGATCGAAAAACCCGTTTTTGCCCGTCTGGCCGGTACCGACGATTAAAAACAAACAACAGACAAGAGTAATGACCTCAGACGCAGATAAAAACCCGCAAGGCGAAGAAACTCTGGCCGAGCGCTCGGCGCGACTCGAAGCCGAAGCCCATAATCTGGCCGCGCGCCAAGCCGCCAACGAAGCCGCCGCCAGTTATGAAAGCGAACCCGAAACCGAAGAAGAAATCGCAGACGCGCTGTATGATTCTGAAAGTGCTGACGGCGAAGAAACCTACAACGCCGCCCAAAGCGCGATTCTCATAAAATCTCTGCAAGGCGAAGTCGACCAGCTCAAGGATCAGACCGCCCGCGCATTGGCCGAAGCCGAAAACATCCGCCGCCGCTCCGTTAAAGAACGCGAAGACGCCAGCAAATTCGCCGTATCGGGCTTCGCCAAAGACCTGCTCGAAGTCGCCGATAATTTCGCCCGCGCCCTCGATGCCATGCCGACGGACCTCATCGAAAACGAACCCCGTTTAAAAAACCTTGTCGATGGAATCGAAAGCACGCAGCGCGCCATGCTCAAAACTTTCGAAAAACACGGCATCCAAAAAATCGAACCCCTCGATCAACCCTTCGACGCCAACTTCCACGAAGTCATGTTCGAAGCCGCCGTCCCGGGAAAACCCGCCGGAATTATCATGCAGGTCATGGAAGCCGGCTATATTTTAAATGGCCGCCTTCTGCGCCCCGCCCGCGTCGGCGTCACAAAAGACGACGGCACCGGACAAAACCCACCCGCCGGCGGCCACATAGACACAAGCGCGTAAAAAATTTACGTCACAAAAACTTGAAATTTATATAAAGGCTTTTTATATTGTGTTTAAGAAAGTGCTGTGCAAAACGGGCTTTGAACACTAATGTCTAGCTTATTAAAAGGAGACCACATATGTCTAAAATCATAGGTATCGACCTAGGAACCACCAACTCTTGCGTAGCCGTTATGGACGGTAAGGAAGCAAGAATCATCGAAAACGCGGAAGGCGCGCGCACGACCCCATCAATGGTCGCATTCGGCAAAGACGGTGAACGCCTTGTCGGACAACCGGCAAAACGTCAAGCGGTCACCAACCCCGATAAAACGCTCTACGCCGTAAAACGCCTCATCGGCCGTCCGTTCAAAGACAAACAGGTTCAGGAAATGGCGAAAAACGCCCCCTTCAAAATCATTGAAGGCGATAATGGCGATGCATGGGTCGAAATTGACGGCGAGAAATATGCGCCCTCGCAAATCTCCGCCATGGTTCTTCAGAAAATGAAAGAAACCGCGGAAAGCTTCTTGGGCGAAAAAGTCACCAAAGCGGTCATCACCGTTCCCGCATATTTTAACGACAGCCAACGCCAAGCCACGAAAGACGCCGGTAAAATCGCTGGTCTGGAGGTTGAACGCATCATCAACGAACCCACCGCCGCTGCATTGGCCTATGGCCTTGATAAAAAAGAAAGCGGCACCATCGTGGTCTACGACCTTGGCGGAGGAACATTCGACGTATCCGTTCTCGAAGTCGGCGACGGCGTATTCGAAGTCAAATCCACCAACGGGGACACATTCCTCGGCGGGGAAGATTTCGACAGCCGCATCATCGACTATCTGGCCGACGAATTCAAAAAATCCGACGGCATTGATCTGCGCCAAGACAAACTCGCGCTGCAACGCCTGAAAGAAGCCGCCGAAAAAGCCAAGATCGAACTGTCTTCAACTTCGCAAACCGAAGTGAACCTTCCCTTTGTAACCGCCGATGCGTCTGGCCCGAAACACCTGCAGGTGTCCTTGAGCCGCGCCAAGCTGGAAAGCCTTGTTGAAGACCTCATCAAACGCTCGATTGATCCTGTGAAAAAAGCGCTCAAAGATGCAGGCCTCAAACCCTCCGATATTGATGACATCATTATGGTCGGCGGTATGACCCGCATGCCCAAAGTGATTGAAACCGTAAAGGAATATTTCGGCAAAGAACCGCACAAAGGCGTAAACCCCGATGAAGTTGTTGCCGACGGCGCAGCCATCCAAGGCGGCGTACTTCAGGGCGATGTTAAAGACGTTCTCTTGCTTGATGTGACGCCTTTGTCACTCGGTATCGAAACCCTGGGCGGCGTGTTCACACGCCTGATCGAACGCAACACCACAATCCCAACCAAAAAATCGCAAGTATTCTCAACCGCCGAGGATAACCAGAACGCGGTCACCATCCGTGTTTTCCAGGGTGAGCGCGAAATGGCCGCGGATAACAAGCTGCTCGGACAGTTCGATCTCGTCGGTCTGCCTCCCGCCCCGCGCGGCGTGCCACAGGTCGAAGTGACATTTGACATCGACGCGAACGGGATCGTCAATGTATCCGCCAAAGACAAAGCCACGAATAAGGAACAGCAAATCCGTATTCAAGCCAGCGGCGGTCTTTCTGACGCCGACATTGACCAAATGGTCAAAGACGCCGAAGCCAATGCAGGTGCGGACAAGCAAAAACGCGAAGCCGTCGAAGCCCGCAATCAGGCCGAATCCATGATCCATTCAACTGAAAAATCTTTGGCTGAAATGGGTGATGACCTCCCTGCGGAAGAAAAGTCCAACGTCGAAAACGCCCTTCAAGATTTGAAAGACGTGATCGACAGCGAAAACGCCGAAGACATCAAAGCCAAAACGGAAAGCCTGTCCCAAGCCGCGATGAAACTCGGTGAGCTGGCCTACCGTAAGGCACAAGAAGATGCAGCGTCTGACGCCGATAACGAATCCGAAGCCGAAGTCGTCGGCGAAGACGAAGTGATTGACGCGGACTTCACCGATCTCGAAGTCGAAGACGACGAAGACGACTCGGCGAAATCTGCTTAACATTATCGTCATTGCGAGGAGCAATGCGACGAAGCAATCTAAATTAAGTATAAAAAAGATTGCCTCGTTGCACTCGCAATGACGATATTAAGAGTTCAAACAGGACGTAAATGAATAACTGGCCATCATATTACGAGATCCTCGATATCTCGCCAAAGGCTTCTGACGAAGATGTCAAACGCGCCTATCATTATATGGCCAAAAAACATCACCCTGATCTGAACCCACAAAATCGCCGCATCGCCGAACTGCGCTTTCGTTTGATTAACGAGGCCTATGCAGGGCTTAAAACACGGCAAAACCGAATTGAATATAACCGCACCCTTCGTATGAAAGCCGAAAATGACAACAAACTCTCAGGCGGATTTTTCTCGCAAATCAGTGAGATTTTCTGGCCTAAAACCAAAGAGATACAAGAATAATGTCTACAGATTATTACAAAACCCTCGGCGTGGAAAAAACCGCCAGCGCGGACGAAATCAAAAAAGCCTACCGCAAGCAGGCGATGAAATATCACCCCGACCAAAACAAAGACAACCCCGAAGCCGAAGCGAAATTCAAGGAAGTTTCCGCCGCTTATGATGTCCTGAAGGATGAACAAAAACGCGCAGCCTATGATCGATATGGAGCAGCCGCATTCGACGGCTCCATGGGCGGCGGCTTTGGCGGCGCGGGCGGTTTCGCCGGCGCAGGCGGTGCAGGCGCATTTTCCGACATCTTCGAAGACATGTTCGGCGACTTCATGGGCGGCAGAGGCGGACGCAGAGGCGGCCCTGCCCGCGGCTCCGATATCCAGTACACCATGGAAATTTCCCTCGAAGACGCCTATAAAGGCAAAGACGCACAAATCAAAATTCCCGTCAACGACACCTGCGAAGGCTGCAACGGCTCGGGCGCAGAAAAAGGCACCAGCGCCTCAAACTGCTCCACCTGCGATGGCCAGGGCCGCATCCGCCAGCAGCAAGGCTTCTTCACCATCGAACGCGCTTGCCCCACTTGCGCGGGCGCGGGCAAAATCATCAAAGACCCATGCAAAAAATGCCATGGCCAAGGCCGCATCGAAAAACAAAAAACCCTCAAAGTCAAAATCCCCGCAGGCGTAGATTCAGGCCGCCGCATCCGCCTGTCGGGCGAAGGCGAAGCGGGCGTGCAAGGCGGCGCCAAAGGCGATCTTTACGTCCTGCTTTCCGTCAAACCGCACAGGCTCTTTAAACGCGAAGGCCCCAATTTGTTCTGCCGCGTGCCCATCACATTGACCAAAGCCGCGCTCGGCGGCGATGTCGAAGTGCCCACCATCGCAGGATCCTCCGCCAAGGTCAAAGTCCCCGCCGGAACCCAGACAGGCCAGCAATTCCGCCTGAAAGGCAAAGGCATGTCCATCCTCGGCTCAGACTCCCTCGGAGATCTTTATATCGAAACCTTCGTCGAAACCCCGGTTAACCTGAGCAAAAAGCAGCAAGATATGCTAAAAGCATTGGATAAGGATTTCGAGGGCGATAAGGGCGGCAACAAACACTCCCCCGAAGCCAGCGGTTTCCTTGGCAAAGTCAAAGAATTTTGGGACGATTTGAAGGATTAACGGCCACGTCATTGCGAGGAACGATAGTGACGAAGTAATCCATTTCACTTGATGCGGCTTGATTGCTTCGCTACGCTCGCAATGACTTAAAATTGGGAAGACAAATGAAAATCGGAATAGCAGGATATACAGGCCGCGTCGGACAACTTCTGGTAAAGGAGCTGCAATCAGGTGCATGGGCGGGTTTGGAACTTGCGGGCGGAACCTCGCATGATGCGGGCGAAGCCGAATATTTCACCACCCGCAACGCTAAAGACCTCTTCGAACGCGCCGACGCCGTGATCGACTTCACCCGCCCTGAAGCGACCGTCAAGCACGCAAGCCTCGCCGCCGAAACCAGAACCGCCCTGATCATCGGCACAACAGGCCTATCCAAAACCGATGAAGCCGCGCTCCACGACGCCGCCAAAAAAACCACCATCGTCTACGCCGCGAATATGAGCGTCGGCGTAAACCTTCTCCTCGCGCTGGTCGAAAAGGCTGCAAAGGCCCTCGGCCCCGAAGATTGGGACATCGAAATTTTCGAAAGCCATCATAAACACAAAGTCGACGCCCCTTCCGGCACCGCGCTGGCCATCGGCAAAGCCGCAGCCCAAGGCCGCGCCGTCGATCACGACAAAGTCAAAACCGCCGCCCGTGACGGTATCACGGGAGAACGGGTAGCAGGGACAATCGGATATTCAGTAGCGCGCGGCGGCGACGTTGTCGGCGAACACACTGCCTATTTCTACAGCGAAGGCGAACGCATCGAACTCACGCATGTCGCCACCAACCGCGCACTCTTTGCCCGCGGCGCGCTGCGCGCAGCTCTTTGGACAAAAGGGCAAAAAGCGGGACTCTATTCTATGAGCCAGGTTCTGGGTCTATAACAGGCGCTTCCATCCCCAGCAGTATTTTCTTCCGCGCCGACCCCCACATATAATTATCGATAATACCGGTCGAACGGATGACGCGGTGACAGGGAATCAGCAGTGAAATCGGGTTCGCCCCCACCGCATTCCCCACCGCGCGCGAAGCCTTTTCCGTGCAAACCTCCCGCGCGATATCCTGATACGTCACGCATGTCCCCGCAGGAATCCTCAGGAGCGCCTGCCATACCTGTATCTGCCAATTCGTCCCATACAGATCCAGCCTCAACCGCTCGCCTTTTCCCGCTTGTCCCTGCCATATGGCAAAAATCTGCGCGCCCTCTCCCGTAACCGCGCTGTCATCATTCACAAGCACCGCCAACGGCCAACGCCGCGCCAGCTCCGCCATAGGCATATCGCGGCTGCCATCCATCACAAACGCAAGCCAGCAAACACCTTTTTCCGTCTTGCCGATCATCACCTCGCCCAAAACCGAAGGCATAAAGCCATAGGTGATCGTGAGGCCCGCCCCGCGATTTTGAATACTCCCGGACGTCACCCCTTCAATCGATACAAATAAATCATGCAGCCGCGAGGACGAAGAAAGACCACTTTTATAAGTGGTATCAAGCGTGGAATACCCCGCCCCCAGCAATTCCCGCGCATGGCGCATATGCATATACTGACAAAGCCGCTTGGGCGAAATCCCCACATAATCCTTAAACATTTTTTGAAAATGCGTCGGCTCATACCCCGCCCGCGCCGCCAAAGCGTCCAGCGAAGGCCGCTCGGCGTAATGCGCCACCAGATAATCTATGGCCTCCGCGATGACTTGTTCCTGAAACATAAATACACACTAAATCCTCAAGCCAAACAAGCCAATCCGTTTCTTGCGAAAAATCCATGTTCATCCGCGCTCATCTATGGTTTAAA
Source organism: uncultured Micavibrio sp. (assembly GCA_964350435.1). Classification (GTDB taxonomy): domain Bacteria; phylum Pseudomonadota; class Alphaproteobacteria; order Micavibrionales; family Micavibrionaceae; genus TMED27. The sequence continues at coordinate 7,696 of CAYGJS010000014.1, read as the reverse complement.
AAAGCATGAGCAAACCCTATTCCAAACGACTGCCCAAAGCGGATATTTTTGAATTCTTCCGCCGCCTGCGCGAGTCAGAGCCCAATCCCAAAAGCGATCTGGAATGGACAAATGCTTACACCCTCCTCGTTGCCGTGACCCTGTCCGCCCAGGCCACAGACGAAGGCGTCAACCGCGCCACCAAAAACCTCTTCGCCATCGCCGATACGCCGGAAAAAATGCTGAGCCTCGGCCTCGAAGGCCTGAAAGATCACATCAAAACCATTGGCCTCTATAACACCAAAGCCAATAACGTCATCGCCATGGCGCAAATCCTGATCGACGAACATGGCGGTCAAGTCCCCGATTCCCGCGAAGCCCTCATCAAACTCCCGGGCGTAGGCCGCAAAACCGCAAATGTTGTGCTCAACATCGTCTTTGGCCAGCCGACAATGGCTGTGGACACCCATATCTTCCGCGTCTCAAACCGCACGGGCCTTGCCCCCGGCAAAAATGTCGACGAAGTGGAGCAAGCCCTGCTCAAAGCCGTGCCCGATGAATTCATGCTCCACGCCCATCACTGGCTCATCCTGCATGGCCGCTATACCTGCAAAGCCCGCAAACCCGAATGCGGCAAATGCATCGTTTACGATCTGTGCAATTTCAAAGAAAAAACCGCCTAAAATAAATTTACATATAGAAAATTTTGTGGTCATATTTTCATATGCTAATCCACACATTTGAGAGCGAAGTACTCTATAGCGGGCTGCCGCGCAGCAGAATTCCGCGCAAATGGGACGTCAAAACCGTCTACGGCTCACCCTACGCCTTGCTGGTCAGCTATGATTATGATTGCGAAGAACACAGAATCTCGCCCGCCATCGATGCCGTGCTGGCTCATGTCTCACAAAATTTTCGTGACAACTTGCGCGGTCATATCTGCCCGGGTGAATTAAAAAAAGACTTTGCCGCCCTTCTCGATATCAACCGCGACCAAGAGCCAAACCCGCCGGCCGTAACCGTCGATTTCATCAAACTTAGTGATTATGATTTCATATATTGAAAATTAATGGGCTTTATAGATCGCGTTAAAATTCACAACCGCAAAGCCTGACTTCGCCCGCGCTAAACTGCGAACGCACGCCTGTCCGAACGCCGGATCAGGCTCCCCGCCATCACGAAGCCTGACCTCATAATGCACAACCGGCGCGGCCAACGCGTCTTTCTTCTGCGTTGTAAAATACAAATCCAGAACGCAGCTCTCACTCCGATATTGCCAAACGGTCGTCGGCGCATCGCGGCGCACCAGCTCAGGCTCTGCAAAAAGGCTCAAAACATCGCGCCCATAAATATCCAAAACATTCTCAGGGCTTTCGGAAACCGAAGCCCGAAGCGCACGAATATTTTGAAGATCTCCAGCATTATTATAAAACCCGCTGCCCATGACGCCGGACGCAAAAGCCGCATTATCGGAAAGTTTAAAACTGTTATAAACGGTAAAAACAAACACCGCCGCAGCGCAGGCCGCTAGAAATGGGAAATATTTTTTATGCATAGCACTCAGTTATAACGCCAAAGCCATCGGTCAACCCGAACGCGCAACAACGTCGCCTTTTTCCATCTATAATAAACAAGAGCCAGACTTTTACAGCCTGGCTCTTAAGAATTCAAGCTAAAAATATATTACTCAGCCGCCGCCGTCGCTTTGCTGAACAAACCTTCATCACTATTCGCCGGCTCAGGTTGAACATCAATCTTCTTCGCTTTAACCGGCGCGCTCGCAGCCTTGGACTTTGAAGTCGAAGGCTTCGCACCTGCGCTCAGTGCAGAAAGCGGCGTCAACTTGCCGTCTACAATCGCGCCTGCTTCGATTTCAAGCTCTTTATAAGCAATAGAACCGGTCACGCTGCCACCAGCCGTAATCGTCAAACGACCATTCACAGTGATATCGCCTTCAAAACGACCCGCAATATTCGCTTCTTCGATTTCTACTGTGCCATAGAAAGTTCCGCTTTCCGCGATTTCCAGCATATTTGCGCCCTTAAGCGCCGCTTCAACTGTTCCCTCAACCAGCAAATAATCACAAGACTCGATCTCACCAGACATCGTAATGCCGCGCCCGATCGTCAAACGGCGATCACTGCTATCCGCATCTGCATGAGAAGACGGGGCAGGCTTAACCGCATAGGCAGAACCAGGATATGAAGACCCGGGATAACCAGAAGCCGCAGGCGCAGTGCCCGTGCGTTGATAAGGGCTGATCATGCTCTCTTTGGTCATCTGGTCCTCATTATTATTTCTATCATTATTGGTCATGTCTTCGGTGTCCTCTTCTGGCTGTGTTGTGGTGTTGGTGGATGTTTCGGTTTCAAGTTCATCATCAGATTCAATTTCAAGCGCAGTTTGTGGCACCTTCAGCTCAGTAACGTCAGCTTTAGTTTCGGCTTTTTCTTCGGCCTGAATGCTCCGTTCTTGCTCATTCACAACTTCGGATTTTACGCGGTGAAACATGATGATCCCCTTTCAGTCATTTGTATTCATTGAACATCCCACGCATAGCATGGGACTAAAGCCCTCGCAAGATGGAATTTAGAGAAATAGCGCAACCCATTGATAAAAAAATAAAAATTTTTGTGTGTTAAAGTTTTTTCTTAAATTCAGTGAAAATGATCATAAATTTTCTCCGCCAGCGCCCTTGAAACCCCTTCAACATTCTGAAGATCCTCAACCCCCGCTTGCCCCACAGCCTTGCCGGAACCGAAATAATGCAGCAAAGCCTTCTTCCGCTTCGCCCCAATCCCGGGAATGTTATCCAGCGGAGAATCCGATAGCCCCTTCGCCCGCCTCGCCCTATGCGCACCAATCGCAAACCTGTGCGCCTCATCGCGAAGTCGCTGAAGATAATGCAAAACGGGATCATTCACCGGAAGCTGAAACGCTTTCCGCCCCACCATATGAAACTGCTCCCGCCCCGCATTCCGATCCGGCCCCTTGGAAATCGCCACCAAGGTCACCGCCTCCAAAACCCCATAATCCTCCAGCACCTCACGGCAGGCATTGAGCTGCCCCAAACCACCATCAATCAAAAGCAGATCAGGCCACCCCTCCCCCTGCTGCTCCGGGCTGTCCTCCAGCGCGCGTTTAAACCGCCGCCCCAAAACCTCGCGCATCATCCCATAATCATCCGAGGCCTCCGCCTGCCGGATATTAAACTTGCGATACGCATTCTTGATAAAGCCGCCCTCACCCGCAACAATCATCGCCCCCACCATATTGGTTCCTGAAATATGCGAGTTATCATAAACCTCAATCCGCGTTGGTGGCTCTTCCATTCCAAACAATTCCGATACGCTACGAAGCAATTTAAATTCGCTCGCTTTCTCTGCCTCGCTGCGCTCCAAAGACGCCTTCGCATTCTTCTGCGCAAACTCCAGCACCCGCAATCGATCACCGCGCTGCGGCCGAGAAATCTTCACCTTCGTTTTCACCTTCAACGAAAACGCCTCCTCCAGCAAAGCCCGCTCCACCGGCATCAAATTCACAACAACCTCTTTCGGCACAGGCTTATTCTCATAAAACTGCGCCATAAACGCCGCCATAACTTCTTGCGGATCCTCCTCCGCATCATGGCGCGGGAAATACGAATGATTACCAAAATTACGCCCGCCCCGAAAAAAGAACACCTGTACGCAAGTCCTCCCGCCGGATTGATACAGCGCCATCACATCGGCATTGCCCATCCCTTCCACATTAATATCCTGCCGCGCCTGAATGGAACTCAGTGCCTGAATGCGGTCCCGATACACCGCCGCCGCTTCATAATCCATCGCCTCACTCGCGGCCTGCATTTTCGTCGCCATCCGCTTTTGCATCTCGGAACTCTTCCCCTCAAGAAACCCCTGCGCTTCCTCAATCTGCTCCGCGTATTCACTCTTGCTCACCTTCCCTACACAAGGGCCGGTACAACGCTTTATGTGATATTGCAGACAGGGACGCGTGCGCGCCGCGAAATAACTGTCGCTGCAATTCCGAAGGCGGAACACCCGCTGCAAAATCGCAATCGTCCGGTTCACATCCCCCGCACTGGCAAACGGCCCGAAATACTGCCCCTTGCGATTTTTCACGCCGCGATGCTTTACAACTTGCGGAAAATCATGATCCGCTGTCATCAATATATAAGGAAAAGATTTATCATCCCGCAGCAAAACATTGAACCTCGGCTTCAACGTCTTGATAAGATTGGATTCAAGCAGCAGAGCCTCAGCCTCCGTATGCGTCTGGACAAACTCCATGGTCCGCGTCAAGGCAATCATCCGTTGCAACCTGATCGGCAGTTTTTCCGGCCGCGTATAATTCACCACCCGCCTCTTCAGCGCCTTCGCCTTGCCGACATAAAGCACATCACCGCTCTCCGAAAGCATACGATAGACACCCGGCGTCAGCGGTAAATGCTTGACATACGCCCTGATAACCTCCGCCCCACGATCAAGGGTTGTGCATACCTTTTCCTCGCTCACCTCAAAAAATAATCCTCAAAAAATAATTGCAATCAATGACATATAAAAAACCATAACCCTATACCAAAGCCTACCTAACCTTTTTCGCTTGACAAATTTCACAATATAACAACTATTGGTTGTGCGTGTTGTGGGCACCGATATTTAAAAACACTTTATACACTGGGAGGAGTATATGAAACTTTATCAACTGCGTTCTACTCAAAACACAAAAATTCTTTTCGAAGGCCAATTCGAAACTTTCAAAGACTGCGTTGAACAGGCCGTGGCGGACAAAATCCCGCTTCCCTATATCGACCTCTCTCACCAAAACCTGACCAACGCCAATCTGGATGACGCCATCATGCCTCATGCAGATTTCACCCAAAGCAACCTCAGCGGCGCCAATATCTCCGAAGCCTATATAAACGGCGGAAATTTTTCCAACGCCTCGCTTTATAATACCTGCTTTTGCGATTCCAACCTCGCCGGCAGCAACTTTGACGGCGCCTTTTTCGGCGGCACCGATATTTTCGGCAGCCTCATAAGCCGCTCTCAATTCTCCACCCTGTCCGCCTTTTCACTCGACTTTACAACCGTACGGCAAATGCGCGATTGCATTTTTATCACCACACAGGGACAAATTTGCCGTATGTCGCGACCGCCCATCGTGATTTCCGGGGCGTCCCACAAACCCATCATTATCATGGATGACACCATAAAAGCAGGCAATAACATCATTGATCATAAACGCCTTGCACCCTTGGCACAAAAACTCGCGGCGCGCACGCTGCGAAACCGCCTCAGCCATATTAAGGCCCGCACCACCTAAAACTGTGAGTTTTTAACCCTTCAGAGATTGCATAGCCAATCCGTCTATGCTTAATGTTTGATAAAGAGATTTTGAATTTTTACAAGGCACAAGGCGCGCCGCGTAGATCAACCACGCAAGCGCCGAAGTAACGCCGTAAAAAACAAAATATCGAAACCAATTTGAAAACAGATTTGGTTTTTAACAAGGCGCAAGGAACGCCGTGTACATAAAGTACACAAGTGACGACGCAACGCTGTTAAAAAACAAAGATGGAATCAAATGGGCCTGTGGCGGAATGGTAGACGCTGCAGACTTAAAATCTGTTGTCCGTATGGACGTGCCGGTTCAAGTCCGGCCAGGCCCACCATACTCAATCAATCAACCCCAACCTGCAGCCCCATACCGAGCGGCTCGCCGCCTTTTTCACGGATAAGCGCCAGCACCTCCGGCGTCGCAAGCCGCATCGCCGCCGCATCCGTGGACCGCAAAACGATCGTAACGCCCAGAGTTCCGCCCCGCGCATACGGATAACTGCCGATATCGGTACTCGGATAGGCCTCCTGAATTTTCCCCAAACCGTCCGCCACCATGCTCTCGGGCAAATCACAAATCACGGTATTGGAAAAAATTTTCTCTCCCGCGCCGATATCCTTCAAAACCTCCCCCAGCATGGATTGCATAATCCGCGGCACCCCCGCCATCACATACACATTCTCAAGCCTGAAACCCGGCGCGCCCGAAACCGCATTCATAATCAATTCCGCCCCTTCAGGCATATCCGCCATCCGCGCCCGCGATTCGGTGACCTCCGCCGCCGACCCATAATATTTCAAGAGTTCCTGATACGCCCCCTCATGCCGCCCAAAAGGCAAGCCAAAGGCCTTGGCCACGCACGCGGCCGTAATATCATCATGCGTCGGGCCAATTCCCCCCGTCGTAAACACATAATCATACTCGGCCCGCAGCGCGTTGACCGCCTCGATAATCTTCGCCTCCACATCGGGTACAACCCGCACCTCGCGCAGCGGAATCCCGTGTTCGCTCATTTTATTGGCGATAAAATTTGTATTCGCATCCTGCGTCCGCCCCGATAATATCTCGTTGCCGATAATCAAAAGCCCGCAGCGACGCTTCCCGCCATTAGAATTTTCTTGGTTTTTATCACTCATTCTCTATGATGCACCTTTTATCATCAAAACTAAATTAAAGCAGATTTATGAATACGCAAGCCCAACACACCGCCGAAGGGATAGAACTCCACACCGAAGAAGGTTTCAACGGGATGCGCAAGGCAGGCCAGCTTGCCGCCGAAATCCTCGATGAGGTCACCGCCCTCGTCGTTCCCGGCGTCACCACGGATGAACTCGACAAATTCTGCCACGAATACGCCACGCAGCGCGGCGCAACGCCAGCGCCCCTCGGATACGGGGCGGCTCCGGGTCGCCCGCCCTTCCCGAAATCCATCTGCACCTCGCTGAACAATGTGGTCTGCCACGGCATTCCGGGGCCGAAAAAACTGATCGAAGGCGATATCCTGAACATCGATGTCACCGTCATTGTTGATGGCTGGCACGGCGACAGCTCGCGCATGTATCTGGTGGGCAATAAAATCTCGGTCAAGGCCAAGCGCCTCGTCGATGTCACCTATGACTGCCTGATGCGCGGCATCGAGGCCGTAAAACCGGGCGCAACCCTTGGCGATATCGGTCACGCCATTCAAGAATATGCAGAAAGCCAGCGCTTCGGCGTCGTCACCGATTTCTGCGGCCACGGCCTCGGCCGCAAATTCCACGCCCCGCCCTCTGTCATGCATGTTGGTCGCCCCGGCAAAGGTACTGTTCTCGAACCCGGCATGTTCTTCACCATCGAACCCATGATCAACGCCGGCGATTACCGCACCAAACTTCTGGATGATGGCTGGACAGCCGTCACATATGATAAATCCTTAAGCGCGCAGTTCGAACACACCCTCGCCGTCACCGAAACAGGTTTCGAAATCTTCACCCTCTCGCCCAAGGGCTTCACAAAACCGCCTTACTAAAAATTCTAATTTATAGGGTCATCAATATTTGGACCGGGAACAGCTCCGGTCCGCCCGCCCCTTGAACGCAATTCTGGCAGCACATATTTCGACACTTGCTGCTGTAAATAAGGCATGTAAGTCTCTATAAACCTTTTCAGATTTTCAAAAGGTATGTAATAACCCTCTTCATCTTCAATTGGAATTATTGGAGGCATTGCTAACGGGTTAGAACGAATATCACCGATTACATTCAGAGCAATCAAATCCAGCAAGTCCTCATTTCCAGATTTACCGAGATCGGGATAACGCGTTTCAGCCCATATCTGGGCAATATAGTGATTTTAATTAACAATTGGACGTTACGATTGTGTTGAGCGTTGTATT